>JAJTBN010000021.1 GCA_021286895.1 Bacteroidota bacterium
AGCCCAGCCGAGAGAATAGAGCGCTTTAGGCAGGAGCGGGCTATCGGGATATCTGGTTATCGCCTCTCTCAGAAGCGGAATCATTTCATCCTTCCGTCCGCTTTCATACATGCGGCTTGCCTGCGATATAAGCGAGTCCGCGGCATCGAACGTCTGTTCCACCTGCGGCATTCCGAGGTTTATTCTCGACTCATTGGCATAAACGCTGTTAGGAAAATCCTTTACCACCTTATTGAAATAGCCGGCCGCTTTAACGCTGTCTCCGAGTGATTTATAAATCGTCGCGAGATAGAATGTAGCCTTGCTCAGCCAGGCCGGGTTGTTGTAATTGTTTATAATAGTGTTCAGATAAAATATCGAAGAGTCAGCCTGCTTAAGGTCATAATAGAAAATCTCGGCCAGTTGAAAATAAGCATTCATCTTGATGTTATCTTTCACAGATTTAATCGAGTCGAGGTTAACCGGCGGTGTTTTCGAAGTATCCTGATTCTGAATATTAACGACAATAGAATCCTTTTTGACGGTAACGCTGTCTTTTTTTACGGGGATGCTGTCTCTTCCTTCCGTTTTAATTCCGTTTACCGAAGTTCCGTCTCCAAGCGAATCAACAGTCCGGAGTACTTCCCTCATGCCTCCGCCCTTAGGTTGTTCGAGCCCGCCCTTGTTCGGTTCGTTTTCATGCTTTAAGCCCCGGTTATGACGGTCTTCATAATCCTTTTTGTATTTATCGAGGTCGGGTTCTTCGGCGGGAATAACAATTTTCGTAGTATCCGATATCACCGCCCTAAGCGTAAAGTACTGGTCGAGTATATCGGTTTTCTTTTTTGAGAGGTCGAAATAATCGAGAGCCGAACTGGTTTCACAGGCTTTCTTATATGATATGAGCGCTTTAAGATAATCTTTCTTTATATTTTCGTAATACTCTCCAAGTTTATAATATGATTCAGCCGCGGCTTTGCCTCCCGGATATTTCGAAATGATTTCAAAATAATCCTGTCTGGCGTTCTTGTATTCGCCGGTATAATAATCCCTGTTGGCGATTTCGAGTTCTACAAGCTGCTTGAACTCAGGATACTCTATATACTTTTTATTAAGTTTGTTGAGTATTTCCATCGACTCGTTAAATTTTTTCTGCTGAGCCAGAACCTTTGCTTCGTTAAGCCTTGAATAAAACTCAAGGTCGAAGTTCGAAGTGTTTTTGTAGGCGAGCGCGTATTCATCGGCGGATTTTCCGATATCGTACAGAGAATATATTTTAGCGAGAATAAACTGCCTTTCGGCTTTAATTTCCTTGTCTTTGGTCAGTTCAATGGAACTGTTGAAGTCGTCAACCGCGAGTTGTACGTTTTTTCTTGTCAGATTATATATCGCGAGTTCCTGATAAATCTCGGATTTGATATCGTTCTTGTCAGTATTATTAAGAAGATTTTTCAGTATCGTTTCCGCCTCGGCGTTCTTGCCGAGTTTGAATTTCGTCTTGCCGAGATACAGCAGTGCTTCGGGCATGTATTCGCTCTTGTACAGTCTCGAAAGAAACTCGTCGAATTTCCTTTCGGCCTGCAGGTATTCCGCGGAATAGAAATACGACAGTCCGACGAGCAGCACTGCCTGGTCGAAATACTTTGTGTTCTTGTTATACTGAATTATCTTTGAGCATCTTTCGATTACTTTGGTAAACTTGTCTTTGGTAGACTGCTGAACGGGAGGAGTTATATTCAGAGAGTCGAGGCGTCTGTTATAAGCGGAGATTGTGCTTGTCCTGTATTCCTTAAGCGCGTCTTCATAGTCCTCGACGGCGGAAAAATATTTATTAAAATAAGTGCCGAAGGCTTCAGAACGGTTGCCGAGAAAAATGAAATTAGTGAAATCCTGATAGTTGTAATCCAGCGAAATATTATAGTCCGGGTCAGGTTCGTCCGTACCGGAATATTCCTGCGAAACGGTACGGTGGGTAACGTAATCGCAACTGCTAATCGAGACAGAAAAAACGATTAACAGAATAACAGACGCTATATGAACATATCTCTTCATATAAATAAATTATTTCTAATTTATAGCTTAATCAAGCCATTTTCTGTTTGGATAATCGAAAACAGAAAAGCGAAAATAGTTTATTGGTGAATGGGTAATTGTACTTTTTTCGATTTTCTGTTTTCCATTTACCCTTTTCTGTTTTCTATTTTCCATTTTTAATAGAATTGAAACTCAGAAAGCATAAAATTATATTGATAAAATATGAAGAATTACACATCCAAAGACGACGAAAATTTTGAAAAGGATATGGAAACACGCGGCCACGAAGATATGGATAACGCAGTTTCGCGCGGTCAGGACTTTACGGACATTCCTCCTCTCCTGCCCGTGCTTCCTCTGAAGGACATAGTTATTTTCCCGTACATGATTTACCCTATCCTCGCGGGCAGGGAATCATCAATAAAGGCCATTAACGCGGCTTTTGACACAGACAATAAATACATACTTCTCGTTACGCAGAAAGACGCGTCGATAGAAGAAACTACAACCGATAATCTTTACGGAACTGGCACTATAGCGAAGATACTTCAGATAATGCGGCTACCGAACGGGCTTATAAAGATACTGATTGACGGCGTAGTAAGCGCGCGCGTTACTGAATTCACTGCCGACCATTATATTAAGGCGGGATTCAGTATAATCAGCGACTCGGTTGAAAGTGAACCCGGCACAAAACTTTTAATAGAAAAAGCCTCGAACTATTTCGCCGATTACGTTACGTTGAATCCCTCATTGTCGAAGGACGTACTTTCGGGTTACCAGAATATTCCCGAAGCCGACAGGAAACTGTACTATATGGCTTCGAACGTGAGCGTGGACATTGAATCGAAGCAGAACATACTCGAATCGGACAGTTTATACACGAAATATTTCGAAATTATCGCCCTGCTCGCGCGCGAACTTCAAGTGCTGAACATAGAGCGCGAGATTGACGCGAAGGTGCAGGCTTCGATGCAGAAGAACCAGAGAAAGTTCATAGTACAGGAGCAGATAAAGATACTTCAGGACGAACTCGGAGACAACGATACGCTTGATCCTGACCTTATAAAACTCAAGAAGGCAATCGATGAATCGGGAATGCCGGACGCGGTAAAGGAAAAGGCGATGGAGGAATTCGAAAAGATAAAGAAGACCTCTCCGATGTCGCCCGACTTCAGCGTTTCGAGAAACTATCTTGAATGGATGACGTCGGTGCCGTGGAACAAGTTCACGGAAGACAACTTCGACCTTAAGAACGCGAAGATAATACTCGACGAAGACCATTACGGTCTTGAAAAGCCGAAGGAAAGAATACTCGAACTTCTCGCGGTACTGAAACTGCTAAAGGACAAGAACATTACCAAACCGCCGAAAGGCCAGATACTCTGTTTCGTAGGCCCTCCGGGAGTCGGCAAGACTTCGCTCGGAAAATCGATAGCAAGGGCGCTGAGCAGAAAGTTCGCGAGACTTTCTGTAGGCGGCGTTAAGGACGAGGCGGAGATTCGCGGACACAGAAGAACATACATAGGCTCGATGCCCGGCAGGATTATACAGGCAATGAAGAAAGCGGGAACGTCGAATCCGGTAATACTCATAGACGAAATCGACAAGATGGGAAACGATTTCCGCGGCGACCCTGCATCGGCGATGCTTGAGGTTCTCGACCCGGAGCAGAACAACACATTCAACGACCATTATCTCGACATTGATTACGATTTATCAAACGTACTTTTTATAACTACAGCGAACGTACAGTACAACATACCTCTGGCGCTTCAGGACAGGATGGAGATTATCGAAATGCGGTCATATCTCGATTTTGAAAAAACTAAAATCGCTCAGAGGCACATACTCCCGAAAGAACTCGAGGAGCACGGACTCGACAAGGATGAGATTAAATTTCCCGACGAGGCAATACAGAAAGTCATACGCGAGTACACACGCGAGGCAGGAGTGAGAAATCTCGAAAGGGAACTGACTTCAATCATACGCAAGGTCGCGAAGGACAAACTGACAAACGGAAACAGGAAGAAGAAAGTAAACGTAACGCCCGCTCTTGTCGAGAAATACCTTGGAGTGCCGAAGTTCGAGGACATCGACACAAAGAAGGATAACAAGGCTAAGGTCGGTTCAGTATACGGACTGGCGTGGACATCTCTCGGCGGAGACATACTCACGATTGAAGTTACGGTGATGAAGGGTACGGGAAAAATCACGCTTACGGGAAAACTCGGAGACGTTATGAAGGAATCCGCAATAGCGGGACTTTCATACATCAAGTCGAACTCGAAGCAGTTCGGAATTCCCGAAACATTTTTCAAGGACAAGGAAATACACATACACGTACCGGAGGGGGCGATACCGAAAGACGGGCCTTCGGCTGGAATAACGATGATAATGGGAATGCTTTCGGCGATTACGAAGACGCCAGTAAAAGCGGACATAGCCATGACCGGGGAAATCACTCTGAGAGGAAACGTGCTTGCAATCGGCGGGTTAAACGAGAAACTTCTCGCGGCGGTGCGCAGCGGAATCAAGAGGGTAATAATTCCCGGAGACAACGAAAAGAATTTGATTGAAATTCCGAAAGACATAACTTCTAAACTTGAGATAATTCCGGTTTCAAAGGTTGAAGATGGAATCGTTCACGTTTTCGGAAGCAGGAAAATCACATTTAAGAAGAAATAGATTTCATTGAATAATGTCAGAACCAAAATTTAAAGTATCGGCGTTAAAGTTCAGGCCGCAGAAGTTCGGCGAGGTTGTTTCGCAGGATTTCGTATCGACCACGCTCAGGAACGCCATACTGAACAAGAAGATAGCGCATTCGTATTTATTCAGCGGACCGCGCGGAGTCGGCAAGACGACGCTGGCGAGGATATTCGCCAAAGCGATAAACTGCAAGAACGCGAAGGACGGCGAGCCATGCAATAACTGCGAAAACTGTGACGAGATAACGCGCGGGGTACATCCCGACGTATTCGAACTCGACGCTGCTTCGAACAGGGGTATAGACGACGTACGCGCGATACAGGACGCGGCGAAATATTTTCCGATAAAGGCGACATACAAGTTTTTTATAGTTGACGAAGTTCACATGCTCACTATTCAGGCGTTCAACGCGCTTCTGAAAATTCTCGAAGAGCCGCCCGAATATCTGATTTTCATACTCGCGACAACGAACCCGGAAAAAATTCCCGCGACAATCACGAGCCGCTGCCAGCGTTTCGCGCTGCACAGGCTTAAGATACAGGAAATATCGGACCAGTTGAAATTCGTGGCGAAGGAGCAGAAGGTGAAGATTGACGACGAATCTCTCTTCCTTATTTCCAAACTCGGCGACGGCGCTTTGCGCGACGCGCTCGGAGTGTTCGACATGGCTGTTTCATTCTGCGGAGAGAATATCGATTTCGAATCGCTCAAGGAATTTTTAAACCTGCCCGACAAGGACATATACTTCGAGACGGCGAAATTCATAGCGCAGGACGGGCTTAAGCACATCATTCCTTACTTCAACAAACTCGAAGAGAACGGGCTTGATATAATTACTTACTACAACGGGATAACAGACCATTACAGGAACCTGCTTATTATAAAGACGACTGACAACACGGAACTGCTCGACGAATCGGACGTTACGAAGTCGAAGTACAAAGAGCAGGCAGCGGTTTACACTGGTGACCAGATTCAGAGGATTCTGAAGATACTCATCGATTCGGAAGCGCGGTTTAAATATTCATCGAACCAGAAAATACTAATGGAAGCGCTGCTCGCCGAACTGTGCAGGATTAACAGGGAGGTGGTCGACATATCCGAACTCATTTCCGGACTTGAAGCATTAAAAAAAAAATCCCTGAAGTGACCTACGAAGCGGGAGAGCATTTTATCCCTGCGGAAAACAATTCTCCCTCGAAGGAGAATCCGGTCATTAAGGCGCTTAAGGAATTATTCAACGCCGAAGAATACATCAGCCAATGATAAAGACACTTGACATAAAGAAAAACTTTCTCGCGATTGAAGACGAGTTTTCGAATTACAAAGACTCGGCTGTAGCCATCCTGCCTGTGCCTTACGAGGCGACGACATCGTACGGCAAGGGAACGGGAAAGGCGCCGGAAGCGATATACAAGGCTTCGCACTACGTGGAATTTTACGATGAAGAACTCGACAGGGAATTTTGTTTCGAAAAAGGAATCGCTTCGCTGCCGCCCGTTTCAATGAAAGGGCTTAAAGGAAAGCCGGCGCTCGACGCGATATACAAGAACGTAAAGAAGCACATAGACAACGGAAAGTTCGTGGTAACTCTCGGCGGCGAGCACACGATATCGACGGCGCCAATAAAAGCGCATTTCGATTCGTATAAAGACTTATCGATTTTGCATTTCGACGCACATTCTGATTTGCGGGACGAATATGAAGGCACGAAATATTCGCACGCGTGTTTCTGTTCGAGAGTCGCGGAATTCACGAAAGACATTACTCAGGTCGGCATAAGAGCGCAGTGCATTGAGGAAAGCAAATTTATAAAGAAGAACAGGATCAAAACTTATTACGCTTACGCGATAAGGAACGGACTTCACGGTAAGAACTGGATGGACAAGGTAATCGCGGGTTTGAAAAAGAACGTTTACGTTACATTCGACATAGATTACTTCGACCCGTCGGTAATGCCGGCTACAGGCACTCCCGAGCCGCTGGGATTTTACTGGGAAGAAACTATGGCGCTTCTAAAGAAACTCGGGCTGAAACGAAACGTTGTAGGTTTCGACCTCGTGGAACTCGCGCCGCAGAAGGGATACACTTATCCAGATTTTCTCGCGGCAAAACTCGTTTACAAAATGCTTAATTACTTTATCAGATAATGGCCAAAGAAGAACTCGCAAAAAGGGTAAAGGCAATAATCAAACGGCTTGCTGAAAATTACCCGGACGCAAAATGCCATCTTGATTTTAAGAATCCTTTTGAGTTGATAGTTTCGACAGTGCTCGCGGCGCAGTGCACGGACGTCAGCGTGAACAAAACGATGACGCCGTTATACAAATCGAAATACAAATCGCCGAAGGACATACTTAAGGACGGCACGGAGAAATTCAGGGATTCGATTAAGACTATAAACTTTTACAACAACAAAACAAAGAGCATAATCGCGCTGTGCGAAAAACTTGAAGAGAAGCACAAAGGCAAAGTGCCGGGCGATATGGATTCGCTGACGGATCTGCCGGGAGTCGGCAGAAAATCCGCCTCGGTCGTTCTCGGAAACTGTTTCGGCAAGGACGACGTAATCATTGTGGACACGCATCTGAAGAGGGTTTCGGCGAGGCTCGGACTGATAGAGAACGATAATCCGGATAAGATAGAGACAGAGTTGAAGGAAATCGTTCCTCCTAAAGAGCAGTTTTATTTTTCAATGAGAATTGGCGAGCACGGCAGGCTTATATGCCAGGCGAAGAAACCGAAATGCGGCGAATGTTTCCTTTCAGACATCTGCCCTTCATATAACAAAGTGTAAAATGAAAAAACCCGATTTAAAAAAAATCGAATTCATATTAACCGACCTTGACGGTTGTCTGACGACCGGACATATTATTTATTCGACAGGCGGCGAGGAAATCAAGGCGTTTCACACGCACGACGGATACGGTATCGTGCGCGGCAGAGAACTTGGGCTGAAGTTCGCGGTGATAAGCGGGAGAAGTTCCGCAGTCAACAAAAGAAGGACCAACAGGCTGAAGATTCACCATCTGTTCGAGGATGTAGAGGACAAACTCGTTCCTTTCGAACAGTTGAAGAAGAAATACAAACTAAAAGACGAGAACTTCGCGTACATAGGCGATGACGAATTCGACATTCCGCTTTTAGAAAAGGTCGGGTTCTCCTGCTGTCCGAACAACGGGATAGACGAAGTGAAGAAGCACGTTCACTACGTCTGCAAACACAACGGCGGGGAAGGAGCGGTTCGCGAGGTGATAGACAAAATACTGAAGGCAAAAAAATTAATTTAACCTCATTTATAAATACAGAAAAAACTAACTACACTTATGGATTCAAAAAAATTACGTTTCAATTCGAAGTTAATACACGGCGGAATGATACACGACGGATTTAAATCCGTCAACGTTCCAATTTACCAGACCTCTACATTCGCGTTCGAGTCAGCCGAAGACGGCGAAAAATGTTTTCTCGGCGAATCGAGCGGCTATATATATACAAGACTCGGAAACCCGACCATAAAAGCGCTTGAAGAAAACATTGCGGCTCTTGAGGGCGGATACGGCGCGATAGCGGTAGCATCGGGCATGGGAGCCGTCAACACAATTTACATGGCGCTTCTTGAAAAGGGCGCGCACATGGTCGGCACCGCGGCGGTTTACGGACCGTCGAGGGGAGTGATGGAAGACCACTGGTCGAGGTTCGGAGTGGAATCGACATGGGTTGACACTACAAATATCGACAACATAAAGAAAGCGATAAAGCCTAACACGAAAATTTTATACATAGAAAGTCCGGCGAATCCCACGCTTGACATTTCCGATTTAGCGGCATGCTCGAAGATAGCGAAAGAGCATAACCTGCTTCTCGTTGTTGACAACACGTTCTCTTCTCCTTACTTGCAGAGACCGTTTGAATACGGCGCGGATGTGGTATTCCATTCGATGACGAAGTTCATCAACGGACACGCGGACATAGTCGCGGGAATAGTTGTGGCGAAGAACGAAGCGCTTTACAAGAAACTGAAATCGATGATGAGCGCGCTCGGCTGCAACATGGACCCGCATCAGGCATTCATGGTTATGCGCGGAGTAAAGACTCTGAGCATCCGCGTAGAGCGGGCGCAGGAAAACGCCATGAAGATAGCGCAGTGGCTTGAGAAGCACCCGAAAATCGAGTGGGTGAAATATCCTGGACTGAAGTCGCATCCACAGCACGAACTCGCGAAGAAGCAGATGGACGGATTCGGCGCGATGATAAGTTTCGAACTCAAGGGCGGGTTTGAAGCGGGCAAGACGCTAATGAACAACGTGAAACTCGCGACACTGGCGGTATCGCTCGGCGGAGTCGAGACGCTGATTGAGCATCCCGCGTCGATGACGCATTCGAAGGTATCGAAAGAAAGCAAACTGAAAGCCGGAATTACAGAAGGGCTTGTCAGGTACGCGGTCGGCATCGAGAACGTAGAAGATCTGATTGAAGACCTCGAGCAGGGACTGGCGAAGTGCTAACCGGGCAATTAGCAATTAGCAGTTAGCAGTTAGAGCGAGGGTTAATATTCTCATTTCTTGTCTGCAAATTTATTCTTTGTTATTACCTGTTTTCGTTTTGATCCCCGACAAGATCTTTCGGGGATGACAAAATAATATGATCTTTCGGGGATGACAAATATGTTTCCGTGCAGTTACTTTTTGCTTGGGCGGCGGGTTGCAAGCGCTCTCGCTTTTTCCGTCACCCAGTCGCGCATGGTATAGCGGTCCTTATCATTTTCGATTGAATGCAGAATCATTTCGGGGTCTTTGTTGTACGGGTTCGCGTGATAGTTGAGGAGTTTCAGCACCCGGTCTATGAATTTTTTCTGATAGGTTACCTGTATTTCCGGAAGCGAGTTTTTGTTGTACTTCAGAAAATGTTTCGCTCGGTCTATTTCATAGTAGGCTTCTTCAAATTCGCCGAGTTCATAGAGCGAGGCGAGTTTATAGCGCATCGAGTCTAGATGGTGCGTATTGTTCCTGCTTTTATGCTCCTGTACAAGTCCGATAACTTTTTCAAATGCCCGTTTCGCGAATCCTAGTCTTATCGCGGCAAGGTTAACCTCGTCTGCGCGCACAGTCTCGGGAAGAAGCGGAGCGTATTTTATAATAATATTCTCAGTCCATTTGTATTTCTTGACTTTGAGTCCCGCGATAATGTATTCCCTGAAAACGCTTGCGGGATAAGAGCAGCGCTGAAGGTCGGAGACGAGATTGTTTTTCAGTTTTCTGTCGTAGAGGCGGTACAAATCTCCGTAATACCTGCTTTCGCCGTTATTTACCTTTACGATGTAATAGGTCATAAACATCCTGTACATTTCCGTCCGAAAGTATTCGGAGAAATTATTTTCCTTCGAAAAAAATTTCTTCAGGGCTTTAGTAATGTATCTTTGATTGTCGGGATGTCTGAAAGCCATGAACAGGTAATACCGCAGCAGCGGCACGGTGAAGAGGTCGTCTTTCCGGATGTCTTTGTTCTCAAAAAACTCCTCCTGCCTGAGCGAGCCGATGAATTCGAGAACGGGATTGAATCCGTGATTGAGGCTGAAGTATTTTTGTATCTGCAGTTCCTGACCCGTGCGATACAGTTTGCAGAGAAGGTCTGCCATAAGGAAACGGCTGTGCTGAAAATATTTCTCCTGCGACTCGGGTATCTGTTTTCTCATCTGGTGGTAAGCGCCGTAGAACAATATGCTCTGCTGCGCGAAATCATAGTCATCCTCGCTGTAAGTGAAATCGCCGTATCCGTCTCCGCTTCTTTTTTCCTTAAGGAATAAATCCAGCAGGTTTCTTGAAAGCAATTCCTGCGCATAGAGGTTTTTTCTTACCTGAATGTTTTTCCTGTATGCCGAATTTTCGAGATACTCTTTTGTAAGAGCGAGAAGTTCAGTCTGGCGGTTCAGAACCGTCTGCCCCGAATAATTTTTTTTATATGCCGCGAAGAACAAGGTTTCGGCGGGAATATTTTTTACACCGTTAAAGTCTGATTTATATTCAGATAATACCGATACGAACGGAAGATATTTTCGCGGCGAAACCGAGTCGCGGGACCCGACAAATATTTTAAAATCGTCCCAGTCGGTTTCGGAAAACGTTGAACAGACCGAAAAAAGCAATTTATTTATCATTTTGCCGTTTTTCCTTTGGGTATAAATATATTCATTATTTTAATGAAAATAAGCATATATTTGCTTAATGAGGAAACATATCTGGGTATTTTTGCAATATTATTTCTTTGCAAAATGTTATGTATAATAATAACTTTATTAAAATATTATCTGTGAATTTTAAATAGACCGAAATGAAAAACTACATTTTGATTGCAATATTTGTGTTGTTCGCGTCGTCCGCATTCACTCAATGGAATTCGGACCCGATGCTGAACACAAAAGTTTGCGACACAACCGGAGAGCAGGTACTTCCAAAAATCGCACTTACTTCCGACGGTGGATGCTACATCGGCTGGTTTGATTCAAGAAACAGCAGTTATGCCGTTTATCTTCAGAAACTGAACACTCAGGGAGTGAAACAGTTTCCCGACGCGGGTCTTTTAATAAGCAACAATCCGCAGAGTTCATCGCTTGTCGACTGGAGTCTCGCGGTTGACGACAGCGACTGCTGCGTTCTTTCCTTCACGGACACACGCGCGGGAAGTTCGATAAATCCTTACGCGTACAGAATAAGTCCGGCGGGGCAATTTTTATGGGGGGCTAACGGAATAACGTTAACGGATTCGTCCGCGGTATATCAGGCAAACCCGAAAGTAATTCCGACATCCGACGGACAGATTGTCATCACATGGATGTATAACAACAACCTCGCTATGCAGAGGCTTAATAAGGCGGGAGCGAAGTTATGGAACGGCGGGATGCCGGTAAAGGTTTACGGAAATCTTTCCATAGGCGAGAAGTTTAATTATCCCGCGGGCGTCGCTTCCGACAACGGAAGCGTAATACTTTACTGGATTGGCTATACGGGTTCATTCATCAGCCCAGCGAACTTCAAAACATACACTCAGAAGTACTCTTCGACGGGGACAGGTCTCTGGGGAAATCCACAGGACACTTTATTCAATCTCGGCAGCGCGCAGGGAACGTACCAGCCGAGCATTTATTCCGACGGAAACAACGGGGCGATATACGTATGGCAGAGTTACATAGCGGGTCCGACAAACTGTTACGTTCAGAGAAAAAATTCCGCCGGTCAGATTCAGTTTCCTATCAACGGTTCGACGGTAGGCGTTGTGAACACGAACCTTCGTTTCGCGCCATCGGCGGCATACATGCCCTCGACGCAGGAAACATACGTATTCTGGCAGGAGAAAAATTCGCTTCAGTCCATGATTGGGGTTTACGGGCAGAAGTTCTCGGCTAACGGAACGAGAATGTGGAACGACGCGGGTCAGCCGATAAAGCCGCTCGACGCGAATTCATTCTCGAGTCTTAACGCTCTCGTAAAAGATACGGCCGCGTACGGTTCATACGCGGAAATAATAGGCACGACGGGTTACGTGAAAGCGTTCAAGTTAAACCGCGACGGCGCTTTGCAATGGGGCGGTTCGATAATCGTGCCGAGTTCGCTCAACAGTTCGAAAAGCAGGATGACGGCTCTGATGAGGACGGACGGAATGCAGATTCTTACGTGGTCTGACGGCAGGAACGACGCGGGCGGAATTTACGCGCAGAACATAAATCCCAACGGTTCATTCGGTCCTCCGACAGGAATCAATCCTGTATTCAGCGGAGCGGCGGATAAATTCGAATTGAAACAGAATTATCCGAATCCTTTCAATCCGGCAACGGAAATAAATTATTCAATAAAGAACAACGTGTTTGTGACACTGAAGGTTTACAATGCGCTCGGAAAAGAAGTGGCATCGCTTTACAGCGGCGACCAGAAAGCAGGCAATTACAAAGCAACTTTCAACGCTTCGAATCTTTCGAGCGGAGTTTACTTCTACAAAATTACGGCTGGAAATTATACAGACACCAAGACGATGATGCTCATTAAATAGTTCTCTATTTGTTCTTCCTTTATATATAAAGAGTCCGGCTTTCACCTTCCCGGGCTCTTTTTTATTGCCTTACATTAATCAAACCGAATTAAAATATTACCACAAAAAAAATATACCATGGACGAATTCATGAAAGCCGCGATAGATGAAGCGAGGCAGGGTCTGGCCGAGGGCGGAATCCCCATTGGCTCCGTGCTCGTGAAAGCAGGAAAGATAATCGGGCGCGGGCACAACAGGCGCGTGCAGAAGGGCAGCCCGACGCTTCACGCGGAGATCGACTGCCTGGAGAACGCGGGACGCGTGGGCTCTTACAAAGACACTGTTTTGTATTCGACTCTCATGCCTTGTTATCTTTGCTCGGGGGCGGTCGTGCAGTTCGGGATAAAGAAGGTTGTTGTCGGGGAAGCGGTGACTTTTCCGGGAGGGCCGGAATTTATGATGCAGCGCGGTGTAGAAGTCATTAATCTTAATCTTGACGAGTGCGTGAGCATGATGACGGATTTTATAGAGAAGAATCCGAAGTTGTGGAACGAGGATATAGGAGAGCTTTGAGAGCAATTATAAATCTCAAATTTTTAATTTTAAATTAAGAGCAAGGACTTATCGCCACGGATTAACACGGATTAAATTATTTTGGTTAGCCGCGAAATATTGCTAATTCTTATAAGAGCATTCACCGCAAAGGCGCAAAGGACGCAAAGTTTTTCTATAGCCCGCGGGATGAAGCGGAATACGCGGGATTAATAAAACCGGATTCTCGTTTGCGTTTCTGCCGCGGATGAACACGGATTAAAACGGATTGCTTTTCTCTGTGGTTCTCCGTGTCTCATCTGTGGAACTCTGTTATACTACTCCTACGATTGGATAGTTCAGCCGCGAATTATCGCTAATTTTCACGAATATTTTAATCAGGGCTTTAATTGTTAACTGTTAAATGCTAATTGTTAATTGAAAATGCCTGTTATTGCACGCCCGAAAACCTTATATTTGCACATACTTCAGATTTTCTACGAATACAAAATCAAATAGGTAAATCATTTTATTAAAAAAATAAAAATATTTTATGCCGTTTAATTTAAGAAACAGACATTTTTTAAAGTTAGCCGATTTCACACAGAAGGAAATCAAGTTTCTTCTCGACCTTTCAGCCGACCTGAAGAAGGCGAAATACGCGAAGACGGAACAGCAGCACCTTAAGGGCAAGAACATAGCGCTGATATTCGAAAAGGATTCGACAAGAACCCGCTGCGCTTTCGAAACAGCCGCATACGATCAGGGCGCTCAGGTAACGTATCTCGGACCGACCGGTTCGCAGATGGGAAAGAAAGAATCTATCAAGGATACCGCAAGAGTACTCGGTAGAATGTACGACGCGATTGAATACCGCGGCTACGGTCAGACCATTGTCGAAGAACTCGCTGCGTACGCGGGAGTGCCGGTTTACAACGGACTCACCGATGAATGGCATCCGACTCAGGCTCTGGCGGATTTTCTGACTATGATTGAGCACAGCGATAAGCCGCTGAACAAAATAAGTTACTGCTACATAGGCGACACGCGCTCAAACATGGGCAACACTCTGACCGTTGACGGCTGCATTATGGGAATGGATGTAAGAATCTGCGGACCGAAGAATTTATGGCCAGACGAAGAGGTTCAGAAAATGGCGAAAGAGTTCGCCGCGAAATCGGGCGGAAGCCTTATGATTACGGACGACCCGAAGAAAGCGGTAAAGGGCGTCGACTTCATTTACACCGACGTATGGCTTTCGATGGGCGAAGCGGCTGATAAATGGGAAAGCAGAATAAAACTACTGAAGCCTTATCAGGTGAACGCCGAACTCATGAAAGCGACGGGTAATCCGAACGCGAAGTTCCTGCACTGCCTGCCGGCTTTCCATAACAGGGAAACCAAAGTAGGCGAAGAAATTTTTCAGAAGTATGGACTCAACGGGCTTGAAGTAACGGAAGATGTATTCGAATCCGAAGCGTCTGTAGTGTTCGACGAAGCCGAAAACAGAATGCACACCATTAAAGCAGTAATGGTTGCGACACTCGCGGACTAAAAACAAGTACCTATAGAATCAAAACGGGGCTTACGCCCCGTTTTTTATTTGCTAAGTTCTGATTCTATCAAAGATACAATATCGTCGGAGTCGGGTTTGACTTTGCTTTTAAACCTTCCGACTACGTTGCCGTTCTTGTCAACCAAGAATTTTTCGAAGTTCCAACTGATGTCACCCGCCGGGTCGAAATTTATAAGTTTCGCATAGAGCGGGCTTTTATCGTTTCCGAGAACTTTAATCTTGTCGAAAAGTGTAAACGAAACGCTGTAGTTCGTCTTGCAGAAATTTACAATCTCTTCGTTAGTACCCGGCTCCTGCCCGCCGAAATCATTGCAGGGAAATCCGAGAATTTCTAATCCTTTGTCTTTGTACTTCTCGTAAACTTTTTCGAGAGCTTCGTACTGAGGCGTATATCCGCATTTCGAAGCGACGTTTACGATAAGGACAACTTTTCCTTTATAGTCGGAAAGAGATTTCTCCGTTCCGTCCATTGTTTTTACGTTAATGCCTGAGATGTTGATGGGGTCGTTATTCATTTTTGTTGTTTGTTTCTTTTCGCATGCGGTGACCGCAACGGCGAAAAAGAGAATGATTATTAAGAGTTTGTGTGACATTGTTTTACCTTTTTGTTGTTTATATGCTTAATGCGTCTGAAAATTTCTTTCTGTCTAATACCGGTTTTCGTTTTGATTCCCGACGCTAGGCGTATCTGCTTCGCGAGTGCAGGAATGACAAAGAAAAGTCGTCATTTTCAGACGTTTATATATAAAACAATTTTGGGCTGAAGAAATTCCTGTTCGAATCAGTTATAATTGGAAGAGGTGTCGTCCCTCAGTGTTTCGTACTGTTTTCTGCCTGCTTCTTCGGAGGCGTTGGAAATCATTACTCGCATTTCTTCTCCGGACATATTCATGAGGCGGATAGCATTGATAATGCTCGTTGTAGTTTGAATTGTGCCCGGTCCGAATACGCCTATGATTACGTCGTAAAGCGGTATGCATGAAGTTTCACTGTTATCCCAGACAATCTTCGCTGTGTTTCTATCGGTTATAGTAACCTCTGTGTTTACAGAAGCATATATTCCTCCGGAACCCGATATGAGTTTGAATCCGAGTAGTTTTGTCTCGGTGATAAAACGCGTTTCGTTATCAATTGTGTCGGTGGCGATAACGCGGTAATAAGTCATCAAACCGTCTTTTACGCCTGCGGATATTGAGTTAACGAGGCTGTCTGAGTTAACGGCGCTTCTGAGTTTTTCCTCAATTTTACTTTCCATATATCCTGAGGCGACTTCGCCAAGCACGACGGACACAATCGATTTTGCATCAGTGCCGTATTCCGTGTGCAAATCGACATAAACCCTTCCTGCAAGCGGAGAAACGTAGGTTTTGAAGAGGACTTTTGAGGCAGAAAGATTGAAATTCGCGAGTTGATTTGTATGGGCGCATCCGGCGAACGTCAATGCAAGCCCGAAACAAAAAGCAAGAATTATAGTTTTTGTTTTCATGGAAACTCCGGTTTTATATTTATACATTCCAAAGAACATTTTGTTCCATAATCAAAAACCGAATATGTATTACAAAATCAATGATTTCCTCAACGAATGGAAGAGGGAAACTGAAACAACCGCGAAAATATTCGCGAACCTTACTGACAAATCGCTGAATCAGAAAGTGACGCCTGACGGCCGCAGTCTGGGATTTCTTGCCTGGCACATTACCATAACTCTCGGTGAAATGATAAACAAAAGCGGTCTGCACGTAGAGGCGCCCGACGAGCATTCCGACCCGCCGGCGGCTGCGAAAGAAATACAAGACGCGTACGCGAGGGGGTCGGCATCGCTGGTAAAAGAGATTAGCGAAAACTGGACAGACGAAATGCTGAACGACGACATCGACATGTACGGCGAGAAATGGAAAAGGTGGCTTTTGTGTCACGCGCTTATAAAGCATGAGATACACCACCGCGCGCAAATGACTGTACTGATGAGGCAGGCTGGATTGAAGGTGCCGGGGGCGTACGGACCGTCGAGAGAAGAGTGGACGGCGTACGGGATGGAGCCGCAGAGATAATTCTTGGCAATGGAAAATGGAAGAATAGAAAATGGAAAATGGAAAATGGAAAATGGAAGAATGGAAAATGGAAGAATAGAAAATGGAAAATGGAAAAGAACTTTTATTAACTTAACATACTATTTTCCATTCCACAATTTTCCATTTTCTCTTTTCCGTTTTCGGGAATAAAAAAACTGCCCGGGACGGGCAGTTTAAAAACTCCTGATATGTTCTCTTAATCCTGAAATAATTACTTGTTTCCGAGCTTTACTACATTCGCTGCCTGAGGTCCTTTGGGTCCGTCTTCAATTTCGAATTCGACTGTATCCCCTTCGTTTAACGATTTATACCCGTCTCCCGTAATCGCCCGGTAATGAACGAATACGTCTTTTTTTCCGGCTACGGTTATGAAACCGAATCCTTTTGAAGAATTGAACCACTTAACAGTACCTTTTTCCATTTTTGTTCCTTTCAAGATTTTAAAAGATTTAACTAACCGATAATAAATCCGAATTATTTGCAGTTTAATTGGTTATCCGGAGAACCTTAGGAAGAAACGAAATATTCAAACAGCAGTAAAAACGACAGACAGAAGTTTAATCCTTTAGCAGCGAAATAACGCCGTAAACAAATAACAGAATTTATTTTCGCAATAAATATAATTTTAATAAAAACAAAGTGCAACATATACACGTGATATATTGAATTTTTTTTTATTGTTTGCGGGTAAAAATTCAATTCTTATGTGGATTTATAAGAAGAAACTGCATATATTTTGAAATAAAATTAAACGAAAGGAAAAAATTATGGCGGGCAAAAATCCAATAGGCTGGTTTGAAATTCATGTTCACGACATTGAAAAGGCAAAGGTTTTTTACGGAGGAGTTTTCGGATGGGAGTTCAGACTTTCGCAGAGTTCAAGCGGTCATTACTGGAATATTTTCACCGGCAACAATTCCATCGGCGGCGGATTTATGAAGAAGAGTAAACCAGAGCATGACGGAAGCGGGGTCATACTCTATATAGAGACTGATGACATCGACGGGGCGCTGAAGGATATCGGCAAGCACGGAGGAAAGACGGAGACGCCGAAGACTAAGATAAGCGAAACATCGGGATATTTCGCGATGTTCAGGGACGCGGATAATAATCTCCTCGGGTTGTGGTCGAAGGGGTGATGTGTTTTTTTAGATTTCGGCTAAAGCCGTTTTAGTTTAATACCGATTGCCTCTGCCTGAAGGCAGGGGCAATTTATTCGGTAAGCTAATTTGTTTTAATATCCGAGAGTCCCCCGTTAAAACGGGGAGACTCTCGGTTACAACGAAGAAAGGCGTTTTCAACGACACAGTACAGAGTTTACAGTACGGGGTTTGCAGTACAAGGTTTGCAGTACAAGGTTTGCAGTACAAGGTTTGCAGAAAATAGAAAAGGGGCTTACAGCCCCTTTTGTATTATATCATTATGCTATTTTCTTTGTTGTTATTTTTTCTTTTTCAGGTAAGCGATGACTTCTTTGTAGATGCCTTCGCCGTCGAGTCCCGCCTGATGTAAGACGCTTTCCGCCGTGCCGCTTCCGAGGAATCCGCCTTTGCGGAAAGGATGAAGGATTGTTCTTCTTCCTTCATAACTGGTAATCCATCTGCGCATTGTGGGAAGCGTGAATCCCGTGATGCCCATCGCTGTTTCCGCTATCGAACTCGGATAAATTTCGTCCTGTTCCTTCTGCGTGAGCATTTCGAAAAGTTCGGCGCTTGAAACGTAGAACACGTTTATGTTATAGCCTTCCTTATCGAGTCTCGGCAGCACGCTGTTAATGAATTCAATCGTAACGCCGCTTTCCTGAAGGACGATGCTGCCGTCGAGTTTCTGTTTCGGGTCGGCTTTCCTGAGAGCATAAAGTCCTTTTACCGCTTCGCTCGCGGGCGCGAGGTTCATCGCGGCTCTGTCAACGATTTTTTCATTAGGTCTTGTTACGAAAGGCGAAAGAACCGCCGGGCGCTTTCTGAGTCCCGCGACGACAAGGTTCCATACTTCGCCGGGTTCCCATGGAGTAAGCGTTATGATTATTCCCGACGGGAAGTTTCCCTGAAGCAACTGCAGGCATTGCGGGTCGGCATGTGTAGGTCCGTCTTCGCCCGTCTTCAGTCCCGCGTGAGCGTTAATGAGTATCCACGTATTGTATTTCCCTCCAAAGCGTTCGACCTTGCTTTGTTCGCCAATGCCGTGAAGTCTGGCGTCGGTATGTTCCATCGCGGATATAAACGCTCCGTATGAAGAGCTTACGCCGATATTTTTTCCGAACGCTCCGAGTCCAGCCATCATGGCGCCCATAGCGTCTTCGCAGATGCCGCCTATCGAGAGTATTCTCGAATCGTGGTTATCTACGGCGTCATAGAATCCGTTCTGGAAGCCTTCGCCGACGAGGTTCACGCTTGTGGAACCGAGCAGGTCGGCCGCGACTCCCATGAAACCGCCGTTTGTCTTTTTATTGAGGTACCCTAACGAAGACCCGAGAACCGCGCGCAGCGTCGTTGTCGAGCCGGGCACTATTTTCAGTTCCGCGGGAGGCGTATTTTCGGATATTGTCTTATCGGTGTATAAATTTTCAAGATGCGCGTGATTTTCTCTCGGCTTTCTTCCTAACGCTGAAAGTCTCGTCTTTGATTCCTTAACCGCGTCCGCGAAATAATTAAGGTCGGCGGTCTTTTCGATTACGCCGCGGATAATAAGAAGCGTATCCCAGTAATTCTTTTCCATGTTGATTCTGTTCCAGTCGCCTGTATATTGCGGAACCATCGCGCCGAATTCGTTCTTAAGCACGTCTGTCGGTTTTGCCTCGTAAACAGGGAACTTGACGCCGAAAGCGTTTTCAAATTCGGAAAGAAAATTATAATATTCGGGGGAGCAGAATTTATGTCCCGCGCCGTGCGAGCCTCTGCCTTCGATTCCGTATTTCCATCCCTTAATTGTCCTGTACATTATCGCTGTAGGCATTTTATTATCGAGTTGTTTCGCGAACAACTGCGCAGCCGCTACTTTTGTAAAGTCTTTGCCGTCGTCGACATATATGATATTGAAGTCATGCAGGTAAGCGAGTTCAAGCGGATTCCACTGAACGTAATCGCCTTTGAGTTCGCCGTCGCGGCATACTCTGTTGCTGTCGATGGACGCCTGATTGAAATCGATATGCATAATAACGTTATGGAGCCTCATAGCGGACGCCGCCGCCAGCGCTTCGGAAACGCGTCCGGGCGTCATGCCGCCTTCGCCTTCTACAACGTGAACCTTCGGCGCTGCATCTCCGAAATAGTCGAGCGCGCCGAGAGCAAGACCGAACGATGAAGGAACGCCCACGCCGCTCGCGCCTGTCGCGACTTTTACGAACGGGGTCGCGGGAGTCGGATGGCCGTCAAGCGCTTTCGAATTAAACTGTTTGAAAAGAGGCGTATCGTTAGTCGGATTTCTTCTGAAACCGAGAAGGTCTTCGAACCTTAACTGGCTCTTTTCATCCGGAAGTTCCGATTTCATAAATGCTCTCATCAATTCGTTTCTCAGTGCATACATGGCATATAAACCCATAGCCTTATGACCCGCGGCATAAACAACCATGTCGTTTTCTTCCTGCGACGGCTTGTTGAAATCGTAATCCGCTGTTTTATAAATCACCGACTGAACAAACCTGCCCGAAGAAATCGAGCCGCCCGGGTGTCCGCTTGTCGGAACAAAATTATAAAGCACTCCGCAAAGAGTTCTGTAGATCAAGTCGAGTTTTTCGAATTTCGCTACTTCCTCTTTCTGAAGCGGAGAGAATGATTTAATAATATCGTTTACATCATAATAACGGCCCCTGCGAGGTCCTATTTTAAATTCAGCAGGTTTAATTTTTGTAATGTCCATAATGTTTCTGTTTGATGAGGTAATAATATATAAACTAAATATTTCGGGATTGAAATAACAGACAATAATTGGCGAGAATGTGCGAATTAAGGCGTTTTTCGGTTATACAGGCCTGCTGTATTTCTTCAGCGCCGTAAGCACCACTTCGGGAACGACGGGTTTAGGTATGTAATCAATCATGCCCGCTTCAATACAGCGTTCCTTGTCGCCCTTCATGACCGCGGCGGTCATCGCGATAATGTGCGGAGATTCCTCTCCGTAAATTTCCTTTATCCTGCGTGTGGCCTCAAGCCCGTCCATTTCCGGCATCTGCACATCCATGAATATAATGTCGAATGTTTTTTCACGCAGAATATTAAGCGCTTCTACTCCGTTATTAGAAACGGCAATATCGTATCCGAATTTTTTTAGTATCCTCTGCGCGACTTTCTGGTTTATCGGATTGTCCTCGACAAGAAGAATTTCATGCGGGTACTGCCTGGCAACATCTTCGTAATCGAATTTCTTATCTGCTTCTTCCTTGTTTTTTTCGGGAACGTCGGCCGAATCGAACTCAATCGTGAAAAAGAAAGTGGTTCCGCTTCCGGGTTCGCTCTTGCACCATATTTTTCCTTTCATGAGTTCAACGAGTTTCTTGCTTATGGAAAGCCCGAGACCCGTACCGCCCGTCCTTTTCCTTCTTGATGTTTCCGCCTGAGTGAAAGGCGAAAAAATATCCGCAAGATAATCCGGGGGAATTCCCTCGCCTGTATCCGATACCGAGCAAAGTAGCGTGATTTTTTTCTTTTGTTGTTTTTCCTTTCTTACGGTTATTAGTATCTCACCGGAATCCGTGAACTTAACCGAATTGCCCACAAGATTTGTGAGTATCTGTCTGAATCTGTTGCTGTCGCCTTCAACGTATTCAGGCACGTCTTTGGCCACGTTCGAGTCTATGCGTATTCCTTTTCTGCCGCAGTAAGCGCGGAATATGTCGAGAACATCGTTCACGCTCACTCTTATTTCAAAAGGCTTTTTATCAAGAGCGATTTTCCCGGATTCAATTTTCGAGAAATCGAGAATCTCGTTAATAAGCGCGAGAAGGCTTTCGCCGCTTTGTTTTATAATTTCTATCGAATCCTTGTATTCCCTGTCCAGGTCGGAGTCGAGAAGAATGCTCGTCATGCCGATGACTCCGTTAAGCGGGGTTCTTATCTCATGACTGATAGTAGCGAGGAACTGCGATTTAATTCTTGTCGCGGCTTCGGCTTCATCCTTCGACTTGATAAGTTCGCTCAGAACGGCGTTGAAATTCGTAATATCCCTGCCGTAAACTATAAGGCCTTTTCTTTTTCCGTTGGGATAAAAGAGAGGGACCTTGATTACGTCGAATATCTTCGTCGTGCCGCCTCTTGTAGGTATGTGTTCCTCCACTCTGAAATTCGCCTGTTTCTCAAAAGCCTTTTCATCCGTTTCACTGCAGAGAGTAAGCGGAGTCCTGAAGAACGGAACTAAATCGCACAGCTGTGCATCGTTCTTGCCCTTATATTCTTTGTTAGTCAGTTCGAACATTTCGAGAGCGGCTCTATTCGCTTCAATCCATCTTCCCCTGCTGTCTTTGAAAACAATCATATCCGGAGTGGAATTAATAAGCGTTCTTAGATTCTCTTCGTTTTCCTGAAGAGCGGTTTCGGCTTCCTTACGCGCGCTTATGTCGTTGCATACCGCGAGAATCGCCTCGGCGCCGCTGTCGTCGAGCGTTATTTTTGTTTCGATAAGTTCAAGGTAGCAGAGCGAGCCGTCTTTTCTAATGTTTACAACTTCGTGCTTAAGATTTTTTCCGTTTACGATATCGGAAATATTAATATTCACTTCGTTCAATACTTTTTGAGGAACGAGGTCGAACACAGTCATTTTGCTTAATTCAGACTGCGAATAGCCGAGTATAGCGGACATAGCTTCGTTGACCTCGAGTATATTGCCTTTCGTATCTTCAAGCATAATTCCGGCAGGAGAGAA
>JAJTBN010000254.1 GCA_021286895.1 Bacteroidota bacterium
GAGCGAACGGCCAGTGATCGCACTGCACGCTTATAATCGACGGGAAACCGCTTAAATCCTGTATTACGCCCCTCAGGGACGGCATGAACGTAAGAACAATGGTGCATCTTCCCGAACTCCCGGGAGATGACGGAAACCTGAAAGATTTCAAACCCATTAATCTTAAATGCGATGTACTCGTTATCGGAGGCGGTCCGTCAGGGCTCACTTCCGCTATCGAACTCGCGAAACTCGGATATGAAATCCTTCTCATAGACGATAAGGATAAACTCGGCGGAAAACTTCTCCTTCAGACGCATAAGTTCTTCGGCTCGATTGAAGACTGTTACGCGGGCAAAAGAGGAATTGAAATCGCCGTATTGCTCGAGAAGGAAATCAGAACGTACAAGAATATTAAAGTCTATACGAACACTTCTGTCGCCGCGCTTTACAAAGACAAGAAGGCGGGACTTTTTATAGATTATAAAAACTACGCGATTGTAGATTTCGAAGGGCTCGTTATTTCTGCGGGCGCAAGGGAAAGGAATCTCGTCTTCCCCGGCAACGACATTCCCGGAGTGTACGGCGCAGGCGCGTTCCAGACGCTCGTCAACCGCGACCTCGTAAAATCTTCCGACAGGATTTTTATAATCGGAAGCGGCAATGTAGGTCTGATTGCCGCGTACCACGCACTTCAGGCAGGCATCACAGTCGTCGGTATCGCTGATATCCTCGATAACGTGACGGGATATAAGGTGCACGCCGATAAGATAAAGAGAATGGGCGTTCCGGTTTACTTGCGTCACACCGTGCTTACCGCGGAAGGCGACGGTAAGGTTGAAAGAGTAACCATAGCGGAGGTTGACGAATCAAACAACCCGCTTCTCGAAAAAGCAAAAACATTCGAAGTGGATACGCTTCTTATAGCGGTCGGACTGAGTTCGATTGACGAATTCTATAATACCGCCGTAAAGTTCGGATACAAGGCTGTAAAAGCCGGCGACGCCGACGAAATCGCCGAAGCGTCATCCGCGATGTTCGGCGGAAGAATCGCGGGACTTCAACTCGCTAAGATACTCGGCAAGGATGTAACTATCGACGAATCGTGGTTCGCGAAAGCGGAGATTCTCAAATCGAAACCCGGCAAGACAAAAAGCGAACCCGTAACGGAAATTAACGAAAGGTACACGCCGATAATGCACTGCTATCAGGAAATTCCCTGCAACCCCTGCATTTCGGTCTGTCCGTCAGGTTCGATTAAACTCGAAGAAGCGCTTGGCAGCATCATGGACCTTCCGTATTACACCGGCGAGGAATGCACGCGATGCGGGATGTGCATCGCGGTATGCCCGGGACTCGCGATTTCAGTCGCGAAGAAAACTGACGATAAATGGGCTGAAGTTGTACTGCCTCACGAATTTATCCCTGCGTTCGGCGAAGGCGATTTTGTACCGCTTACCGACACCGAGGGCAATTTCATAGAAAAAAGCGAAGTAAAAAAGATTCAACTTAATAAAAAGTATAAAACCTATCTCGTAACTTTCAAAGTCAGCCTTGAAAACGCCGCGAAAGCAGCAGGGATAAGGGTTCAGGAAGAGGATAAAATCAAGCCGCTGCCAAAACCCGTATTTAACTACATTCCAGACAACAGCATTCTCTGCAGATGCGAGCGCGTTTCTGTCGGCGAGATTATTAAATTCATAAAGGAAAATGACATTAAAGACGCGAACCAGTTAAAACAGATTCGCGTAGGAATGGGAGCGTGCGGCTCGAGAACATGCTCTATACTCCTTCCGAGAATTTTCTCTGCAGCGGGTGTTAACTGGTACGAAGTGACACAGGCTACGAAACGGCCGCTTAGCATAGAGATACCCATGGGCGCAATTATCAACGAAGAAAGCGGGGAAACATTATGAAGAATTATGATGTGATTATTATCGGCGCGGGCAGCATAGGCGTTCCCGCGGCTTACTATCTCGCGAAGAAAGGATTTAAAACCTGCGTACTCGAAAGACTACCATCCGAAGGAAGAGGACAGAACAGGGCGGCAATCGGCGGGATACGCGCGACATTTTCAGACCCGGCGAAGATTAAAATATGTCAGATGACTATTGATATCATAAGCAGGTTCGAGAAGGAACACGGCTTCGACGTAGACTGGATTGACGGCGGATATCTCTTTCCGGTATACGATACCGTACTCGAAGACAAACTGAAAAAACTTCTTGACGTTCAAAAGAGATTCAATCTCAATATAGACTGGATAAATCCCGCGAAGGTTGAAGAACTCGTGCCGGGAATCAACAATGAAAACCTTCTCGGCGGCACGTTCTCGCCCGAAGACGGCTCCGCGTCGCCTTTAAAAGTTACGGGCGCATACCTTAAACTCGCGAGAGAAAGCAAAGCCGAATTTTATTTCAATGAAGAAGTCACCGCGTTTGAAAAGGACGGTGACAGGATTACAGCGGTTGTTACGAATACGGGAAAATATTCGGCCGGCATCATCATTGACGCGAGCGGCGCGTACGCGAAGAATACCGGAAAACTTTACGGACTGGATATACCGGTGGACCCCGACTGCCACGAAGCGGGAATTACAGAACCCGTACAGCCGTTCTTTAAACCGATGGTGGTTGACCTCAGAACGGACGACCGGTCCGCCAATTATTATTTCTACCAGAACAAGGAAGGTCAGGTTGTTTTCTGCATTACACCCAAACCGCAGATATTCGGAAAAGACACGGACAACACATCCGTATTCCTTCCGCTTGTGGTTAAACGAATGCTCGAACTTTATCCGAGATTACGAAACCTCAGAATCAGAAGAACATGGCGCGGGCTTTACCCGATGACGCCCGACGGATTTCCTATCGTAGGATATACAAAGGAAATAAAAAACCTTTTCCTCGCAGTCGGCATGTGCGGACAGGGATTCATGATGGGACCCGGGCTCGGACGTATTATGTCGGAAATAATCGCCGATAAATCCGATAAGTATAATTTCATTCTCGATCAGTTGACACTGTACAGGGAATTACTTAAATAGCAATGTACAATTAATAATTAGTAATTAGTAATTAGTAATTATTAACTTCAGAAAATATATTATTCGTTTCCGAGAGTCTCCCGGTTTTAACCGGGGACTCTCGGATGCCACACCAAAAACAACACCGAGTGTACTTAAATAGCAATTTACAATTAATAATTAGTAATTAGTAATTGAAGAACTTGGATGATTCAGCGCAAGAATATTATTTTTGACGTGCTCTTAATTATTAATTATTAATTATTAATTATTAATTATTAATTATTAATTATTAATTACTAATTGTAAATTGAAAGCAGGCGGTTAATCCCCTCTTCCAGCAAGGAAGTTTCAGTAAGCAGGCTGATAACCGCATACCCTTCCTTGTCAAAATCATAATAATATCCCGGATGAATAAGCACGTTCTTTTTTTCAAGTAGATTATACACAAAATCATCCTCGGGAATCAGCATGTTCTCAAAAGAAATAACAGCGCTCCAGCCGCCTTCGCACTTTAATAGCCTTATATCTGGATTAAGAAGAAATTTCTGCTGGAGCAGTTCGTAATTCCTGCTTAAACGACCGCAAATCTGTTTTTGAATCCTTACCCT
>JAJTBN010000255.1 GCA_021286895.1 Bacteroidota bacterium
TTGTAGACTTCGAGAAAAACCTTGATGATTTTTTCCGTCAAATCTTTGAATAGTAGTTCAGCCATAATAATATTGATTTAAGATTAATAAAAATGTTCTAAATTAATCTTCCGGTTTTGCACGCAAAGAATCCCAGATCATGTATATGCAAATCACTGCCAGCATTACCAGACCAAGTATTTCAGCCGAATGCGATTCAAACCAGGCCTCGTTAACGAAGTTGATACCGCTGAATTTAAGAACGGCGCTTACAACTCCCATTAATGCACCGCCTGCTATAAAACCGGATGCTATCAATGTTCCTCTTTCACGTCTGGCGTTATTGATTTTCTCGTCTTTGCTTCTTGTGGAAACAAAGTGAGCGATAATTCCGCCGAGTAAAATCGGAGTATTAAGTTCAATCGGAATAAACATTCCGAGCGCGAACGCAAGTGCAGGAACGCCAATCATCGTAAGGATGAGCGACATGAACGCGCCCGCGGCGTAAAGAAGCCACGGAGCGGGTTTTCCTGACATCATCGGTTCTATTACCGCCGCCATTGCGTTTGCCTGCGGCGCGACAAGAGCGTTATCACCCCTGAATCCGTATGTCTTGTTCAGTATGATAATTACTCCGCCTACTGTCGCCGCTGACAGTACAGTCCCGAGGAATTTCCAGGACTGCTGCTTGTAAGGAGAAGAACCGAGCCAATACCCTATTTTAAGATCCGTTATGAAACCGCCTGCCATGGAAAGAGCGGTACACACTACTCCGCCGATTACCATCGAAGCGATTATTCCGACGTTGCCTGTAAGCCCGACCGAGACCATTATCACCGATGAGATGATGAGCGTCATCAGCGTCATTCCCGATACAGGGTTAGTTCCCACGATTGCAATAGCGTTAGCCGCCACGGTAGTGAATAGGAACGCGATTATCATGACAATCGCGAGCCCGATTAGAGCATACGTAAGATTTCCGACCACGCCGAACAGGAAGAAAATGAAAACGATAACCGCGACAACAAGAATACCGCCGGCAATGATGCCCATCGGAAGGTCTTTCTGCGTACGCTTCTTGCCCTTTTCCGTGTCATGCTTGCCGAAGATTTCCTTTACCGCGAGAGAGAACGCGGACTTGATGATTTTTGAAGAACGGACAATTCCGATAACGCCCGCCATTGCTATGCCGCCGATGCCTATAGGACGCACGTACGCCCTGAAGATCTCCTCGGCGCTCATATCGCCGACAAGTTTGGTTATGTTCGCTCCGATTGGAACCGTGATTCCGGGAGCGAAATAATTTATTATCGGGATTATCATGTACCAGCCGATGAACGAACCGGCGCAGATTATCGCCGCGTACTTCAGCCCCACTATGTAACCGAGACCGAGTACAGCCGACCCGACATTAATTTTGAAAACAAGTTTCGCTTTTTCAGCGAGCATTTCACCCGCGGGAAGAACCCTTGTCGTGAATACTTCGTTCCACCAGCCGAATGTTGCGATTATAAAATCATAGATTCCCCCGATTAAACCGCTGATGAGCAGAAGTTTTGCCTGACTGCCGCCTTTTTCTCCCGAAACAAGTACTTCGGTAGTCGCGGTGGCTTCAGGGAAAGGATACTTTCCGTGCATTTCGGATACGAAATATTTCCTGAAGGGAATCAGGAAAAGTATACCTAAGAAACCTCCGAGAAGCGAAGAAAGAAATACCTGATAAAACTGCGCCTCAAGCCCGAGTATGTAAAGCGCGGGAATTGTGAATATGGCGCCTGCCACAATCACGCCCGAACTCGCGCCGATTGATTGAATGATAACGTTTTCGCCGAGCGCGTTCTTGCGCTTGGTGACATACGATAACCCTACCGCGATAGTCGCGATAGGGATCGCGGCGTCGAAGACCTGGCCGATTTTTAATCCTAAATATGCCGCCGCCGCGGAAAAAATGATTGCCATCAGCAATCCCCAGAATACTGAACGGAAATTTACCTCCGGAACCGTCTTATCGGGAGACATTATCGGTACGTATAATTCGCCTTCTTTCAGTTCACGGTAAGCATTTTCCGGTAGACCTTTTACGCCTGTAGAGGTATGTTCTGACATATACAGAAATTTAGTTTAAGAAATTGCTATTTTAAAAGAATATATATTCTAAAATCTGAAAAAAAAAGAGGTATTTTAATATATTTTTAAGAGCAAACCTTTGGTTTTGGAACCATAAACAAATAAAAAATCTAATATAAAAAATCAAAAATGCATATCAAAAATCAAATATTTTTCAATAATTATACAAGTTTTAAACAATTTTACAATATCACCAGAATATTTTTGGTTTTTAATATGTAATTTTGATTTTTGATTTTTAATTTTTGATATTTCTTACAGCAGAACGCCTTTTTTCATAATTAATTCGCCGTCAACGTACACATCCGGCTCTATTACCAGTCCGTCAATGTGGCTCTTCACGTTTATTGTTCCGCCCATTGAAACATTATTGCCGAACGCGACATGTATCGTGCCGTAAACTTTTTCGTCCTCGAGTATTTCACCGCACAATTGCGCTTTGTAATTCGTGCCGACGCCGAATTCCGCGACCGCTCTCGCGTCCTTTCCGACTTTATCAAGCATGCCTGTAAGAATTCCCGCTTCTTCGCCGCCTTCAATCTTTTCGGCGTAACCGTTTTTGATATCGATTGTAATCGGTACTTTAAGCATACCAATCCCCGCGACGGAGCCGTCGATTACGAGTTTTCCGTGCGACTTTCCCTCGGATGGCGCGAGATAGACTTCTCCGGAAGGCAGATTCCCGCTTTCACCCCTGTTTCTTAATACTCCTGTGCTTTCAATCACGTTCCTGCCTTTCATCGGCATATACAGGTCTGTTCCTTTTTCGGTAACGACTCTTATTTCGGATGCATCTTTTAAGATGTTTTTTACCCTCAACGAAAGCGATATAACTTTTTCCGCATCCGCGCTTAAACACCTTATCATGGTATCGTTCCCGATGCCCGGCATTGTTGCCACGCGAACGCCTTCCTTAACGGCGTTTCTTCTCGCGTCAGTATGAGTCAGCGATTTAGCGGTGGGGCATACGACGACGTCAACTTTCTTCATAAGTTCGGTTATCTGCGCCGGCGGCTCCTCGCCGTTAATCTCGCGCTGTTTCATCTCAATAAGAAATGCTTCTTTGCTCAGTTGTTTGCCGGCTTCAAGAAGCATCTGCGCAATCTCCCGTTTGGTTTCATCAGAAACAATCAGAAGCGTCTCGGTTTTTTTCAGACCGAGATAATCCTTTAGTGCAGTAAGCGATGAATCAAAAAGCTCAGTGTTTATCATAAATTTTTTCTCAAAAATATATTTTGCTAAAAATTTTTTAAAGTCAAATTATTTTCAATTGGCAATTAATAAATAGATACTTCTGTACTCTGTTACCGAGAGTCTCCCCGTTCTTTGGGGGACTCTCGGTGCAGGTTTTGGTGTGGCATCCGAGAGTCCCCGGTTAAAACCGGGAGACTCTCGGATACGTAAATTATTTTTTAAAGTCTAATTTAGAGACTACTGAAAAATGATACCTTGAAGGTTTGTCATCCCGGCGAAGGCCGGGATCCATAAC
>JAJTBN010000256.1 GCA_021286895.1 Bacteroidota bacterium
TAATCGCATAAATGTATTAAAAGTTTAATATTCTTTTTTCAATTAGTTCTGCTGGTTCATCTTTGCCTTCAGGGCCTTTATCATATCTAAGGCTTCCTGATGATTCGGGTCAATTTTCAGAATATCTTCATATACTTTAATTGACTCTTCGTTTTTGTTCGCGAATCTGTAAGATCTCGCTAAGAACTCCCGCGCGAGCATATATTCCGGGTCGGCGTCTATAGCCGCCTGGAACATTGACGCCGCGTCAAGATATTTCTTCATCGAATAGTAAGAAAAACCTTTAAAGAGATAAGGCAGTTTGCCTTTCATGCCGTTATCGATTGCCTTCTGGAATTTATCCAGAGCCGCGTCGAATTTTTCTGCTTTATACTGCGATTTTCCCCATTCGTAATATGTAATATAATCCGTACTGTCCTTCGCGACCGCCATGCCGTAGTACTTATCGGCATCGTCGTAGTTCTTAAGACTCGTGTTCACTTTCGCGAGTTTCAGAAGGTCCTCGAGTTCGTAGTCCTTTAAAGACACTTTTGAAAAATACTCTATTGCCTTATTGAGGTTGTCAGTCTTTGTTGTTGTATCGAGGTCCGCTTTTTCTGTGTATATGTACGCGATGTAGAGATTACCCGCTATTGACTTCGGGTCGCTCTTGATAACATCCTGAAGCATCTTGAGGGCTTCGTTGAACTTATCATTGCCCTGGTCAATCTGATTTTTGTCGATAAGGTCCACGCCCTGCGCGTATAATGTTTTTGCGTAGTAGGAATTACCTTCCTGCGAGCCCGGTCTTAACTGGCTGTATTTCGTGAAGGCGTCAGCGGCTTCAGAAAACCTGCCGCCGAAATAAAGAATCTTTCCCTTGCCGAAATACGCGTCGGCATAGTTAGGATCTACCGTCAGCGCGTTGTCATATTCAGTAAGAGCATCGTTGTATTTTTTCTGTCTATAGTATGTATCCCCGAGACCTGTGTATGCGTTGGGAAGTTTCTTGAGCGCGATTGCCTTTTTGTAATAATCCACTGCGAGTTTGTACGAACCTCTAATCCTGTACGCGTCGCCAAGTCCGATGTAAACTTTCGGATTTTCCTTGCTGATTGTGGTAGCGCGCGTAAGAGAAATTATAGCGTCGTCAATCTTTCCCTGAAGCGAAAAATTATTCGCCTGCGCTATCATCGCGTTTATGCTTTCAGGATCGACTTTAAGCGCCTTTTTGAATATTGAATTGGCATCGTCGTATTTTTTCTGTTCGCTGTAGAGATTCCCGAGCGTTATCATAGCGTCAATGCCCTCGTCATCGTCCTTCAGAGCGTTCTTAAGATTCTCTTCCGCTTTATCGTAAGAACCAGTATTGTATAAAGCGAGACCGTAATAATAGTATGTCTCGTAATTCTGTTTCGCTTTTACCGCGTTGCTGAGAAAATTCACAGCGGAAACATAATCGCCTCTGTTGATTGCATCCTTGCCTTTTTGCAGATCATTCTGCGCCGAGGCTGTCAGAACGAAAACAAACATTATGCAAAAAACCGGAATTAAATTTTTCAATTTAAACATATGCGTATAATTTAAATTATTCTAGTTGTATTACTTTGACCGGCTGACTTATAGGAACCATACCTCTTTCAAGGAAGACTTTCTGGCCGTCCTTGTTCCTGAGGAAGGATATCCATCCGGTCGCAAGCTGTATATCGAGTATCGACGTGTAAAGGATTATTTTCCTTGTGTACGGATACTTCTTCGTAAACACAAGCCCCTGATGAAGTTCGGCGAAATCTTCCTGCCTGCCGTTCGGGTAAATTCTCGAAATCCTTACAGCCCTTACTGTCGTGTCAAGAGAATCCTGATTGCCCTTCGAAAGCCAGCAAAGGTTTGAAATGCCTATCGCGTTCTTGTTCGAACGCACCATTTCAAGCATTTGCGTGCTTGTTGAGCATATCTGCGATGTCTTGACGTAATCCTTGCCGTAAAGGATTGTATCCTTGACATACTGGTACGTACCTGAATTCGGCCGCTGAATGAAAACCTTGATTTTGTTCTCGTTGCCCTTCATCGAAGCGGCGACTTTTTCGTTCTGGTCGTTGTCCTGCGCCTTTATCTGCGACCACAAAGTATATTCACCTGTCAGAATATTCTGCAGGTCGGTTGAAGTAAGGCGAAGTACGGGATTATCGGGATTTATGATGAACGCTATCGCGTCGATTGCGACCTCGTGTCTCTGGAATTCAAGTTTGTATTGCTTAATGTAATTCTGGTCCTCGGAGTTGAAATCACCCGCTACCATTATTAATTTAGTATCCTTGTTAAGCAGGTCGGCTATGGCGTTCCTTGTAGGCTCTAAAGTGTACGAAACATGCGCTTCCGGATTAATTCTTTCAAACTCGCTCTTTAGGTAAGGCATTATCGGTTCGAGATTTTCGTCCGCTATGAACGACATCTCGCCTATCGTGGCCTTGGACTTTATCTGGCTGTAATCGCACGACGATATTATCAGTACGGGCAGCAGCAAGAGAAGCAGCGATATTTTTGATAAGTTGTGCATTCTTCCGATATGTAAAAGAGGCGGCAATTTTTCAACGGCCGCCTTTATTGTTGATTTATTTTTGATCTTTAAGTTTCCTGATTATTTCATCCTGGGCCTTCTTCAGTCTTGCATGCTCTTCCTGTTGTCTCTGCGATTTCAACTTTGCCTGAACATTAAGCATTCTGTAAATTCCGTAAGCAAGAAATACCAGTCCGAAAATCATCCTTGTCATTGTTTCAATCTGAGGGAGCACTATGCCGCCAATCAGAAGAACACCCATTACTATGCTTACAACAGACGAAAAAACGTTTATGTAAAGAGCGCTATTCATCATCATAGATGAATTAGTTGTCTCCCTTCTTCTCTTCCTTCGTTTCCTTCTTATCTTCGTCAGTATCCTTTTTGAACTTGCCCGTCAGAGTGAAACTGAACGGTACGCTTACCCAGCATCTTACAGGCTGACCCTGCTGAAGAGCGGGCGTAAACTGAAGGTTCATTACCTTCGATGAAACTTCATCCCTGAATACGTCAGGACCGCTGAATCCGCCGACTGATACAACCGAACCGTCGGGTCCGACAAGAACCTTTACAGTTACCTTACCTTCGATACCGCTTGATCTCGCGATTTCAGGATATCTCATCGAAGATCTGACCGATGAAAGGTTTACTGCAACAGGAGCCTTATCAACTTCGAACTGCTGATAAGTCTTGGTTTCCTTCTTTTCCTTCTTCTCTTCCTTTTCCTGCTTTTCTTCCGTCTTCTTTACGTCAACCTGCAGTTTTCCGGTTTCCCTGTTCGGGTCTACATTTTCGCTACCTTCGGATGAAACGAACGCCTTAATCTTTTCTGTTTCTTCTACCTTCTTGATTGTTTCAAGGTCGGCTTTTTCCTTAGCCACAGGTTCGGGTGTAAGCGCTGCGAGGTCCTTCAGGGCTTCGGGCTGCTGTACCTGAACGTCGGGCGGAGGAGGCGTGTTTTCTTCCTCTTTATTGGCATCCTGTGTCTGAATGTCTTTTAATTCGATGTCGCGTTTTATCTGCAACTGTTTTTCCTGCTGCAGT
>JAJTBN010000022.1 GCA_021286895.1 Bacteroidota bacterium
CTTCACGTCCCGACATGTCATAAACTTTCAGCGTTACATTTGAGTTTTGCGGAAGCGCGAACCCGATTGTCGTTGAAGGGTTGAACGGATTCGGATAATTCTGCATAAGTGAGTATATTGTCGGGGCTTCGGAAGAATTTATTACCTGCCCGAACTTCGAACACTGATTGTAACGAAGCCTGATTGTGTCTCCGGGCATAGAGCCGAATCCGAGTCTCGGGTCGATGCCGCCGCCATATGGCGCCTGAAGATGGCAATAGGACATTATTGTTCCTATCGCAGGCTCTGTTCCTGAGAAGCAGCCGCCTTCGGCGTAATAACATGAATCTATTGCCGACTGCTGGTACGCGCTTTTTACCGGCCACCAGCATGCATGCGTATGCATCGAGCCGAAATTGTGTCCGAGTTCGTGAGTTGAGACCATGACTGTCCATGAATACGATGGATATATGTTGTATGCGTTATCTATGTTGCAGAATGAAAATCTGCCGGTTGTATCCGCCGCGCTGTAATTCGCGCAGAGCATGCCTATCCATGCGATACCTCCCGCGCCGAGATTTCTCGTCGTAAGAAACTGAGCCAGGTCGCCGTTAAAACTATCCTTTCTGTACGCTCCGAAAGCAAGCAGGTATTGATAAGAATCCGTTATGTTTCTGAATGGGTCGGGCGAAGTCCATATATAAATCTCGGAAATGCCCAGAGGAATGTATTCGTTCTGATATAAAGTGGAAACGGAGTTGTAATAACCCGTGATGAAATTTGTAACGGTTGTTACGTTAGAGCCGTTATCAACATACATCTGGTAATCCGCTTCGAGATATACGTTAACGGTCTGTCTTGCAGCGTCGCCTGTGCCGCCGTTCATTGTGTGAAGGTTTTGAGGCGTCTTGTAAAACTTCATATCGTTTCCGTCAACTCCGCATTTAAAACCGTTGCTTCTGTTCATGTCCTGTTCTCTGAAAAATATGTATGAAGAACCGGAACCGTTAACAGGTCCGAGATTATAAGTGCCGCCGCTGTAAGATATGATGCCCATAACAAGATTATCGAATATGCTTATTGAGGCTACGGAATTATCTTCGCCTTTTACTATACCGCGGTAGTATCTGCCTCTCTTGTAATCTGTATTCACATATCCGTCAGGTCCCTTAATTTTAAAACCGGGTGCGAGTAGTTCGGCTTCGACCAGTTGGAGTTGTATGCTCTCGCTTTTTCCGAGCGGTATATCAAGGTTGATGCTCTTTCCTGCGCTGAAACCGGACAGTGCGGACGTGTTTAGTTCAAGGCTTACTGATTTTTTAATATCCCTTTTTATCTCTTTTTGTGTAAATGTCTTTTCACTGTAAGAGAATAGTTTTACATCATCGAAACGCGATGTTCGCAGTGCGGTCTGCACCGTCTCACCGACTTTTTTTACGGGTGTTACATTCTTGCTCTTCGTCTGTGTGACTGCTGTTTCGGGACTGAATCCGATGCTTCCGTAAAGGAACGCGAAAAGCAGGACAAGGAAAGCAAGAAAACTCAGGTTTGTCATTATTCTTTTCATTTTTCTCCCCTTCTTAATTTTGGTCGTAAGTTAGTTTTCTGTCCACGGTACCGGATGCCGTCAGAATCATCTTATACACTCCGTTAACCGTGTTAAAAGACACGTCGTAACTGATACCCGATGCAGAGTATGTAAGCACGTTGTTTGTGTATGTATAATTTCTCGTTACCGCGCTTTTTCCCGGGCATCTTAGCGTCGCGACGCCGTTCGCGAAATTCGCGGATTCGCCGAGGCACACATCCTGCAGGTTTCCTTCCATTTTAACGAGGGTCCAGGAACCGTCTATGCTGCCGGTGCTGTTCAGCAGCTTTTCGCACTCAGTTCCGGTCAGACTTAGACCCATAACGCCCGCAAGTATCACATATTTCAGGGCAGTAAAATACTTTTTGAACATAGTTTAAGTTTTAATTTTTTCAATATATTAATATAATTATTTAATTGCAATCAACAGCAGACATTATTGTAACACATTTAATGCCAAATAAATTGAATAGTTTTTCATATTTAGCGGGCTTAATTTATAGAGCAGAAATTATGAACCTCCTAGAATTACTGAAAAAATATAAAAATCTTATTTTTCTCGCGCTTTCGCTTGTCGTAATCGAAGACGTGGCTTGGATTGTCGAACCTTTTATTTTTGGCAAGGTTATAGACGCGGTAATCGATGTGCAGGTTTTTTCCAAGGAGAAAAAAATCGTAGATGATCCCTCGAAGTCCTCTGCGGAAAAAATAAAGGAACTTAAGAACGGAGAGTATATTCAGGAAGATCAGGAAGTTGAAAATCCGAAGAGTTTCTTCGATTCTCTTAAAATAAAGATAAACATTAAAAATGAAACAGCGGGGATTTACCTTCCTCTTGCCCTGTGGATACTCGCGTTCGCGGTCAATTCCGGTGTAGGCGCGTTAAGACGTTCCGTCGATCCTAAAATATTTCTGAAAATATATACTAAGATTGCAACAACAATAAGCAGAATATCCGTGCTCAAGAAAATATCGGTTTCGAAAACTACAGCCCGTGTCCAGTTGTCTCACGAGTTCATAAGTTTTCTTCAGTACAGAGTTCCCGAAATTATCGAAAATACAATATCCATATCAGGCGCGGTTATAGCCCTTTATTTCTTCGACTGGATTATTTCAATAACATGCCTTTGCATAGTTCTTCCAATGTATTTCCTTAACAGGATTTACATGAAGAAGGTCTCCGTGCTTCAGAAAGAATATCACGACAGTTTTGAAGATGTTTACGATATATTCGCGAAAAAAGACCCGGTTCACGTAAAGGAATATTATACTAATCTTGCAAGACCGCAAAAAAGAATTGCCAACTGGGGAGCGTTCAATTTCGCTTTTATGAGAATCGCGCTGCTTATCATTTTTCTTGTTGTTCTTTACGTGGCGATTGAACTCGACGAATTCTCGGCAGGGGAGTTGTATTCAATAGTCGCTTACCTGTGGACATTTGTTACGGCTACGGAATATATGCCGGAACTTCTTGAGAACTGGACTTCTATGAAAGACATTTCAAAAAGACTCAAAGCCGAATCGTAATTATTTGCTTTCCGCGAGTTTCTCGGCCCTGTCGGCGGTTTTCAGTTTGTCGATAATTTCTTCGAGTACGCCTTCCATTACTTCCGAAAGATTATACAGCGTAAGTCCTATTCTGTGGTCGGTCAGACGGTTTTGCGGAAAATTATATGTCCTTATCTTTTCGCTTCTGTCCCCGGTTCTGACCATTTCCTTTCTCTGGCTGCTGGTTTCCTTCTCTCTTTTTTCGAGTTCGAGTTCGTAAAGCCTTGAGCGGAGTACCTTCATCGCTTTTGTCTTGTTCTTCAATTGCGAGCGCTCGTCCTGGCAGGAAACTACTATGCCGGAAGGTATGTGCGTTATGCGAATCGCCGTTTCGACTTTGTTTACGTTCTGTCCTCCTGCGCCTCCTGAACGGAAGACGTCTATCTTAAGGTCATTCTCGTTTATTTCAACATCGACATCCTCAGCTTCGGGAAGCACCGCTACGGACGCTGCCGATGTGTGCACTCTGCCGTTTGCTTCTGTCTTAGGAACCCTCTGAACTCGGTGAACGCCGCTTTCATACTTCAGTTCGCCGTACGCGCCCTTGCTAATAACGTTTATGACCGCTTCCTTTAATCCGCCTGGAATTGACGATTCACTGTAATCTATTAATTCGGTTTTCATATTGTGCTTCTCGAAGAACCGCGTGTACATCCTGTACAGTTCCGCGGCAAAGAGGGAAGCCTCGTCCCCTCCCGTGCCGGCGCGTATTTCAACTATCGCGTTTTTGTCGTCATTGGGGTCTTTGGGAATAAGAAGTTCTTTTATGATGTCTTCCTGCTTAACTATTTCGGGCTCGAGTCTTTCGAGTTCTTCCTTGGCAAGTTCCTTAAGTTCCGCGTCCCCGGAATTGTACATCAGATCTTTGTTGTCTTCGTACTCTTTCTTAAGCGCGAGATACGCGTCAAACGCGTTCACTACTTCGGTCAGGTCGGAATATTCCTTAGAAAGTTTCCTGTATTCCTTCTGGTCATTCACGGTTTCCGGAAGGTTTAGAAGGTCGGAAATCTCCTGGTAACGCTCTTTTACCTTATTTAGTTTTTCAAACATTTTAATCGAAATAAAAAACTTAGCCGCGGATATACAGGAGCTAAGTCTGAATATTTAAAAATACGAAAAATCAGCGAATGAATGAATTCAAATCAGAAAGCGAAGTACGGGAAAATGTTTCGTGCAATCCAGAAAACAGCGGTCAGTATAACCGCCAGTGCCAGTATGTACTTGTTGTACGGGACGCGCGGAAGGTCTCGTCCTGTAAGCAGATAATATGAATAATATAACGCTGTATAAATAATAAGAGGAGTCGTGATGAATACAAACGGATTGTAATGGAACGCGTCTGCGAAGTCAAAATGGAGAAGAAAATGTGTGCCCCTCAGTCCGCCGCAGCCGGGACAATACAAACCCGTTACAGTATAGAAAAGACACTGAGGGTAATATCTGTCGGCAGCGGGATTCCAGACGTAAAGCACCGCGATAAAAAAAACTGCGGCTGAAACAGCCGCAGTTGCCCGAACTTTTTTGCTTTCGAAAAATCTGTTTAGGTCCAATTATTTTACTAAGTTGAACTTCTCCCCGAACGAACCAATTAAAGGCAGCGGTGTTACTTTACCGCCGAAAGCGTTTATAATGCCGATAATGTAGAATACGATTACCGCAATATAAAGTATGTATCCGAAACCGCATGTAACTATTCCGAGAATGTTCACCAGAATATTTACAATGAGAAGCACTATCGACTGCTCGGTATGGAACATTACATATTTATTTTTCTTGTATTCATCCATTAACAGTGGAATGAAGAAAATCAGATAGGCTACGAAAGCCATTGTTTTTCCTGATTCGATTTCTTCAGGAGTGATGTTGAGATTTCTTGTAGATTCGGCCATTCTTTCTCCTTTCGATTTTTTTAATATTTAAAACCCTTGATTACCTGAAAATCGCTTTTATGCTACCCCAGGTGTTTTTTATTCCTGAAACAGTATGTACTACGGTTATTGTGTTTGTATAGGAATAAGAGCCGTTAGAGTTTATGCATTTAAGTCTATAATAGTAAACTGAGGAGTTTGATTTGCCGTTAAAATCTACACTGTTGTCCTGATAAGAATAATAAGAGTTGTTGCCGGTCGTGCTTATCGTCTTAATATAAACAAAACTGTTCGGAGTCACCGCGCTTCTTTCGATATCAAACTTTGCTATACCGCCTTCATCACCTGTCTTCCACTCAAGCAGTATTCCTTCGGCATTTGTCTTGCCCGTGAAATACTCAAAAGTGAGACTTGCGAATGCAGCGCCGGCAATTACCAAAATTATAAAAATTGTAATTGATTTTTTATACATAGCATCCCTTCTTATTTAAAGATAAAACCAATATTTATATTATGCAAGTGAAAATATTAATTCCCGCATTAAAATTTTTGTAAAGTCAGTTTTTATTTACCATTTATTTTAATAATTTGGGCGTGTGGATTTGAAGAATTTATACATCGGCGTAGATTCCGGCGGCACTAACTGCAGGGTCGGCCTCGGCGACGGTACCGGAAGAATTATACATGCTTCAAATTATGATTCACTCCATTATTCCGAGACGGGCGCGAAAGCATTTGCAGAGAGAATTTCTGCTGTTTTTGATGAATTTTGCGCGGAAATTAACCTCGAACTCAAGTCGGTCGCCGGAATATGCGTAGGCGCGGCCGGGGCAAGACATGAAAACGATAAATCAGGAATAAGAGACGCCCTTGCCACGAGAATTAATTTTCATAATATTAAGGTTGTATCCGATTCTGCGGTCGCCTATTGTTCCGCCTTTAATGACGGCGACGGACTTATACTGATAAGCGGAACCGGCTCGGCGCTCTTCGGGAAATATAAGGGCCGTGATGTCAGAATCGGAGGCTGGGGGAAAATCCTCGGCGACGAAGGAAGCAGCCATTCGATTTCACTGAATATGCTGAGAAGATTCGCGGTCAAAGCGGATGAGTCAGGTCCGGAAGGGGAACTCGAAAAAAGCCTGAAAGAAGAATTCGGTATTACGAGGGAAAATCTAATCGAGAAAATTTACCACGGTAATTTCACTATACATACTCTGTCGCCGCTTGTCATCAGGCTTGCGGAGAACGGAGAAAAAATATGCTCGGATACGGTGAGAGATGAAATAGACGGTCTTATAAGACTTTTGCGCGCGTATTTGAAAAGATACTCCCCGGCAGAAACGACAGAACTGGCGCTGCTCGGCAGCGTTCTTGAAAATGACAATTTCTTTTCAAGGGAATTTAAAAACAAATCGGGCGAAGTATTCGGAAATCTTTTTTCGTTAAAGGAAGAAAGAATAAACACCCTTAAAGGCGCTTTGAAAATCGCCGTAAAAACATTTGCAGAATGAAAACAGATATCATTTTAATACTCGATTTCGGTTCGCAGTACACACAGCTTATCGCAAGAAGACTGCGAGACATGAACGTTTACTGCGAAATACACCCGTACAATTTTGATATAGCGGGTTATATTGCCGGAAATACAAAGCATAAACTCAGGGGAATAATACTCTCGGGAGGTCCCGCAAGCGTTCTGGCAAAAGATTCCCCGGATATTGACGATACAGGTTTCAGGGCGATGATGAACGCGGGTATCCCCGTTCTGGGTATTTGTTACGGACTTCAACTCATCGCGAAGAAATCGGGAGGACGGATACACAGGGCGAAAGTAAGGGAATACGGGTTTACAAAGATTAAGGTTTCAGGCGCTTCGGAATTGTTCAAAGGCTGCGGCCGGAGTTTCATCACCTGGATGAGCCACGGTGATTCGATAGAATATCTGCCAAATGACTTCCGTGTTACCGCGAAGAGCGAGAACGGAATAATAAGCAGTTACGAAAACAGAAGCAGGAGGATTTACGCGCTGCAATTTCATCCCGAGGTGAACCATACGGAATTCGGAAAGGAAATACTCCGCAATTTTGCTTTTGGCGTATGCGGTGTCGCGTCATTGTTCAAGCCCTCGTCTTTCATAAAAGAAAAAATAAAAGAGATAAAGGAAAAAGCCGGCAGCGATACCGTAATATGCGCTCTCAGCGGAGGCGTGGATTCTTCCGTTGCCGCGTCTCTTGTCCACAGGGCAATCGGCAAAAAACTTGTATGCATACATATTGACAACGGTCTGATGAGGAAAAACGAAAGCAGGAAAATCGTCGGACTGTTCAGAAAGCATTTCAGGTTCAACCTTATATTTGTCGACGCTTCGGAAATTTTCCTGAGACGTCTGCACGGTGTTTCGGACCCGGAGAGAAAAAGAAAAATAATCGGAAAGACATTCATCGACGTGTTCGAAAAAGAAGCACGGAAAATAAAAAATAACGGAAAGCGCGCGAAGTTTCTTGTTCAGGGAACGCTTTATCCTGACGTGATAGAATCTGTTTCATTCAAGGGGCCGTCCGTTACAATAAAGTCCCATCACAATGTCGGCGGGCTTCCCGAGAAAATGAACATGAAGATAATCGAACCGTTCAGGGAACTCTTCAAGGACGAGGTAAGGGCTATCGGCATGAAACTCGGTCTTCCCGCATCGTTCATAAAAAGGCATCCGTTCCCCGGTCCCGGGCTTGCAGTAAGGATTCTCGGCGATATAACTAAGGAAAAACTCGAGGTGTTAAGAGAGGTGGATGATATATTCATACAAGAACTTCATAACTTCGGATTGTACGACAAAATATGGCAGGCATTCGCGGCGTTGCTGCCCGTCCGCAGCGTGGGTGTGATGGGGGACGAGCGCAGTTATGAAAACGCCGTCGTTCTTCGCGCCGTTACGTCGCTTGACGGAATGACTGCCGACTTTTACCATTTCGAAAAGGATTTTCTAACGACCGTTTCTAACAAAATAATAAACAGCGTAAGAGGGGTAAACCGAGTTGTTTACGACATAAGTTCAAAACCGCCTGCAACCATAGAATGGGAATAAAATTGTTAATATTAAAATCCGCCGTATAATTTTTCAAAATAATAAAAAGCCCTCTACGTTCAATATACTGATAAATCAGTAGTATATACACCTGTCTATTTTATTACAAAAAAGTGTCTACTTTTTTAGAATTTGACTTGACAACTTACTTTAAGTGATTTATATTTGTTCTGACTTAATAAACTATTTTTATAATCCGCCAAAAATACAGGAGGTATTAAATGGCCAAAATTAAAAACATGTTCTTCGTATTGCTTACCGTAGCATTCCTTTCGGGAATCGTTGCAGGTTGCGGTGGTGTAAGTGAAGAGCAATTAAAACAATTAAATGACCTGAAGGCAGAAGTAGAATCACTTCAGAGCCAGGTTAATGCAAAAGAGAGTGAAAAATCTCAGCTGCAGAAGCAAATTGCTGATAAAGATGCAAAGATCAAGGATTTCCAGAAGCAAATGGATCAGGCAAAAGCCAATTGCAAGTAATCCGGGATTTAGTATTTAAAAGCACAAGTAACAAAAATTTTAAAAAATTTTTAAAAAAGGAGATTTTAATAAATGAAGTTTCATAAATTATTAATCGCGTTGCTTGTCCTCTCCTTAACTCTTGGTGCAAAGATATCAGTATTTGCTCAAGACGAAGAAAAACCTGAAATGACAGAAGAAGAGTGGCAGAAGCAAATGGACGAGTATACCGCAAAGAAGAATGAACTTACCGGTAAACTTGACCAGTTAACAAAAGATGTAGACGCATTAAAGAAAACCAATTCCGATAAAGACGCTGCAGTCGTAAAAGCGGAAGAAGATCTTTATGCATCAGTCGGCTCGACAAAGAGCGGCGTTGCGGATTTCAGAAAGAAATTCGAAGCAACAGAAAAGTTCATCAATAAAAAAGAAGGTAAGAAGGAAGATGCCGAAAAGATGTTCGCAGAAATCGAAGCATCGAAAATCAAATGCTTACCCGAATTTTATGACAGATACAAAAAGATGAAAGACGCGCTTGCAAAGTGGGAAGAAGTTAAGAAGGAAGCCGGTTACACAGTTGTAAAGGGCGACTGCTTATACAAGATTGCAGGCAAGAAGGAAATCTACAACAACGTGAAGATGTGGCCCGTACTCTGGGACGCGAACGAAAAAGGCGTTGTGAATGCTCCTCCGAAAGTTGCGAAGACCATCAAGAACCCGAACCTTATTTATCCGGGTCAGGTCTTAAAGGTTCCGGCGCTTACCGAAGACCTTAAGAAGAAAGCTCTTGAGAAATCAAAGAAATACAGATATACCAGAAAGAAAAAAACTGAAGAGCCGAAAGACGTAAAGAAAGACGAAAAGAAAGACGTCAAGAAAGACGTGAAGAAAGACGAAAAGAAAGACGTGAAGAAAGACGTAAAGAAGGACACCAAGAAAGACGAAAAGAAAGACGTGAAGAAAGACGTTAAGAAAGAAGAACCCAAGAAAGACGACAAGAAGAAATAACCTTCTTTCAGATATTGAAGAGCCTTTATACGTCGTATAAAGGCTCTTTTTTATTAATTTAAATTTAAACGATACGGAAAAGAACATTTCACTAAGCGGAATTGACCTTCTGTCCTTCGCTGGCATTAACGAAGAAAACCTCAATTATCTCAGGGAGAAATTTCCGGGCTCCGTAATAGTTATAAGGGGCGATAACGCGTACATAAAAGACAACGGAGAAAAAGAGTTCGCGACTGTGACCCGCATAATCGACGAAATGGTGTTCCTTGCCAAGAGACAGGAACGCGTTACCGTCGACGATGTGAGGCTCGTTACGGATCTCGTGGATGACAACCGCGCGGGAAACGGCATGAACGGAAACGGCGACAGGGAAAGAGGCGACATCATTCTGTACAACAAGAATGATTTCGTAAAACCGAAAACGGCAACGCAGATTGACTACTGCAACAGCATTTCAGACAATGATATTATTTTCGCGATAGGTCCGGCGGGAACGGGAAAGACTTATCTTGCAGTCGCATTTGCTGTCGCGGCGCTGAAGAACAAACAGGTCAGCAAGATAGTGCTGGCAAGGCCCGCGGTTGAAGCGGGGGAAAGTCTTGGATTCCTTCCCGGCGATTTATCCGAAAAAATAGACCCGTATCTTAAGCCTCTTTTTGACGCGCTCGAGTCGATGCTGCCTTACGAAAAACTCAAAGGTTATTTTGAAAAGAATGTAATCGAAATTGTCCCGCTGGCGTACATGCGCGGAAGAACCCTGAACAACTCGTTCGTAATTCTTGACGAGGCACAGAATTCTACAACTATGCAGATGAAAATGTTTCTGACAAGACTCGGACCGAATTCAAAGGCTGTTATTACGGGCGATATAACTCAGATAGACCTGTCCTCAAAAGATCAGTCAGGTCTGATTCAGGCAGCCGCAATACTGAAAGGAATTGAAGGCGTATCTTTCGTCTATTTTAACAAAACCGATGTCTTAAGGCACAGACTTGTAAAAGAGATAATAGACGCCTATGAAAAGCACGACGGCGCAAAATAAAGATTATTAAGTATTTACGAAAAATGCTAAAATTTCTATTATTTCGTTGTTTGTATTAAATATGTTTTTTATATTACAGGAGTAATATACATAGAAATAATTATTTTAACTTAATTTTATATAAAATAAGTTTTGAATATGGCAGACAACACTTCCACACAAGATTCAAAAGCTCCGGCCGGTAATTTTGACCCGAAAGCAACTCGGATCGAATCCAAGATTAACCAACTCAAAGAGGGATTCTCGGAAATAGTCGAAATCAGAAAGTATCTGGTAGAGAAAAACCTCAATAGAATCAGCAAAGCAGGAACAAAGGATGTAATAAGGGCGCTTATACCGTCACTTATCCTGCTAATTTTTTCTCTTTTTGTTGACGTTGCTTATGTGCCTTTTCTTGGCAACATCGCTGCAAGTCTCTCGAAATCGTTATTCCAATTAGATATAACTCAGAAAGTAGTCCCGATGCAGTTCTGGTGGCTGCCGTTTGTAGCCTATATTCTTTTCCTTATATTCGCATGGGCGAGTAATCACAGCCTTAAGAAACAGATTGCTCTGAAAGGACCCTCCGGTGAAATTATAACAAGAATAGTTGATAATTACGGAGGCCTTGTAGATTCAATATCTACGGCAATGCCGTTGTTAGGTGCCGCGATACTTCTTCTCTCGACACAGCTCGGTGAAAAGGTGTTCCTCGGTTTCTCCGTTCCTTTCGAAATCAAGTCGATTGTAATACTCGCTCTCGGTAAGCTTTTCGGAACGGTGTTCGAAACACAGGGACTTCAGTATCAGGCGATTACGGAAGAAGTCGGTAACATTGAAGAGGAATACAATTTCTACAATCAGTATCAGCTTCAGAACAGGCTTCTTGAAAGCATACGTTCAACGAACGACCAGATGCTTACTGGCCTTACGGGCGGCGGAAGCACAAAACAGATTTCCAAGGAAGACGCCGAAGCTATTTTCAAATATCTTAAGATGGCAAAGGAAGTCAACGATGAACACGCGAAAAATATTGCTCAGTTCAAGACTCTCGTCGAAGATTTCAACAAGATTAAACTCACCGATTCAGCAGTCGCAGGACAGATAAACGAAGTTGTTAACAACATTAACAACGTCGCGGCGGTTGTAAAGAAAACGGCAGAATATTCCGAACTGATGAAGAACAATTTCGAGGTCATGAAAGGCCTTTCGGGAACGATAAGCAGTATTAAGCTGCCGGATCACAATGCACTCGTCGAGCTGCAGAAGACGGCCACGATGGTAAGCGAAACTGTCGGGAACCTGAAGGATTCCAACGCTTTGAAGAGCCTTGAAAATTTAGTATACCTGACAGGAAAACGTCAGTAATCGGTTAAACTTTAATTTTAAAGCGATGAGTAAATCCAATAGAGATGTTAAATTCATAATATATCAGGTATTGTACATTTTCGTCATAGTTGTTCTGACTATGAAGGGAGCCGATATAAATCTGCAGAGAGTTATGACCGAAGAGGAGGCCGTGAAGAAAACATACGCCGACTCTCTAAAGAAATACATAGACTCAATGCTCGCACTCGGACTCGTTCCTAAACTTGAACTTGATTCGCTAAAGAATATTGCTGACCTGAAGAACTTCATCCCCCCCCAGATATCTCCTAACATGATTACGCTCCAGACGGGACAGGTGGTCGTTTCCCAAACAGAAATTGAACTTCTGAGAAAGCAGCAGGAACAGTTGAAGCCCGAAGACAAAAAAGACCTTGAAATAAAGGAAATGGACGTGACTCCTCTTGTCGCGGCTCCGTTGGTGCAATATACGACGAATACAATACAAAACAGGGGTAACCAGACCCTTGAAATATACGGCGATGACGGCGGTATGATAGCGTCGATTCCTGCCGGAGGCTCAAAATCTTTTACGATGGGCGGCCAGAAGACTGTAACCTACAAACAGGGCGGTCAGAGCAAAAGCGTAGCCACCAGAGAAAACCAGAAACCGAAGATTAACCTGCTTCCGCTTAAAGCGGGAGGTCCCGATGCTTCACTCAGGGAACTTCAAAGCGTAGTAGGATTCAGGGTGTCGATTGAAGACGATTTCCTCGGACAGCTTGACGTTAACATAACCGGACCGGTTAAGGTTGAAACCAAAGGTAACGGTGTTTATGACCTGACTCTCAAATATGCAACGTCCAAAGAACAATTTGAAAGGATGACGGATAACGCGTCAGCCCCGTTTAGGGCGTCGTTTACAGTAACAGTCAAAGACAAAATAGCGCCGCATTCGGTCTCGAGACAGGGACAGTTCACGTTCGGCGAATGGTAAAGCACTTAACTTTTTTATTAAAATAATTAGTATGAATATTTCGAAAACTTCTGTTTACGCATTTTTTACGTTGCTGGCTCTTGTTTTATGCTTTAACGTAAAAAATACCTACTCACAGGAAGTGAGAGAAGACGATCCAAAGACTTTTAAGTATTTTAAGATCAACGCCACTGCTGATGATGACAGCGTGTTCGTCAAGATTCAGGATGAAATGTCGGTGGATCCTAAACTTTCCACTTTCACTATTGTCGTGAATGTTTCTGACGCTGATCCTAATAATCACTATGTGGTGATAGGTGAAGAAACTGACCCGACAAAAATACAGGTCTCTTGGAACAATATCTCTAAGCCTGTGCAGCAAAAGTTATTGAATTGGTCTGCTCCTAACAAGATCAACCTCGCGCAGAAAAAGTACAATTACATTTCCGTGTTCGTTGACGCTATCAAGAGGATAAAGATCAAGGAAGTAATATCCCCGCCGAAGAAAGAGAGAGAAATTTTAAACACGACAGCATATATTAACCCGTACCTGAACTTTTTCGGCGGCGAACCGCTTGGCATTCCGCTTAAGAAGAGTTTCGGTTTTTCGTTCCAGCTCGGTACCCCTTATTCAGGACCGCTTGAAACAGACATTATCGCCGCCAACTTCCATCTGCTCGGCGCTAAAGTCGGCGTTACAACCAGAATTAAGGAACTCGTAAGAAAACGCGACGCGGGCGCCACATCGGGCGAAAAGGAAAGCACGTTCGGTAATTACAACAATATCTTCACCCCGAAACTCGGCCTTCAGGCGAGTTATGTGCTTCCATTCGGTAACTTCCTTGAAGCAAGTTTCTTCTCTGTACTCGACAGCGGCGATTACGATCCGCCTCTAAAAGTCAAGAATAATCTTGATACGGTTAAAAATGGCGCCTACATGCCGAATATTTACATCGCTAAAGGCAGCTACTTTAATTTTGAATTCCGCTATCCTATCAGAACTTTCGGTTCTACAAGAGCAAAAATTTACATCGCAAAGTATTTCGGTGAATTCCATGCAGGCTACTCTGCGAGAGAAATAAGACTTGCGGGTTCTGTGTTCGACCTCAGAATGGATTACACGTTCAGTAATGCGCAAAGAAACTGGCAGTTCCTCTGGGAAGCGTACGTATCGAATATTTCCGAATCGTTCGGTTTGAGTTCATTCGCGATAGGACCTTCTATCAGGCTAACGAAGACACCAAACGGCCAGTTTGGCGTGGTTACGGCTATGGTTAACGCCAGGCTCAAAATCGGTGACTTCTACGAAGAAAAGTAATGTTTTTTTATATTTGATTTTAACTTAAAATCGTTTAAATTTCAGCGGCTCATTTTTATGAGCCGCTGTCATTTTACCTTATTTTAAATATAATTCTATGAAGAGGGTAGCATTAACTATTTTATGGGTTCTGGCATTGGGCGCTTTCCCGTTAACAGTCTTTGCTCAGGACGATGACTGCTGTCCCGAAGAGGATAAGTACGGCCGAGAGGATGAACTGCTTATTAACGAGTGGCAGAAGCAGATGTATGACCTTTCCGATAAAAAGGAACAACTATTGCTTCAGATTCAGAAATACAACTCGGAAATAGACGCGCTGAAGAAAGAATCCGCCGATATGGATAAAAAGACCGCCGATGCCGAGAACGAACTTTTCGCCTCCGTCGGTTCAGACAGGAACGGAGTCGCAGAATTCAGAAAAAAATTCGACGAGACAGAAAAGAAAATAAACAACAAACTCGGTACACCCGCGGATGCAAGAAAATCCTATTTTAATGAAATCGAAGCCTCGAAAATTAAATGCCTGCCTGAGTTTTATAACAGATACCTGGCAATGAAGAGCAAACTCGAAGCGTGGGAAAAAGAATCCGTCGTCAAATCGAATCAGTATACCGTGGTTAAAGGCGATTGTCTCTGGAAAATTGCCGGTATGAAAGAGATTTACGGAAAGAACAATTACTGGCCGAAGATATGGGAAGCAAACGAAAAGGGAGTAATTTCCGCGCCTAAGAACACTCCGAAAACTATAGTTAATCCGAACCTTATTTATCCGGGTCAGGTACTGAAGATTCCTGTCCTTTCTGAAGACGACCTGAAGGCTTTGAAGGACGTGAAGTATCAGGTAAGTATGCAGAAAAAGGCCAGTGAACAAAAACTGCAAAAGGATAAGAGCAAGTTTTCGCTCAAGAAAAAGGATATTAAGAAAGAGATTAAAAATAATGTGAAAAAGGATGATAAAAAAGATTTGAAAAAAGAAATTAAAAAAGACACGAAAAAATAAAGAGTGTTAATCACAAAAAAAGCCCTTTAAAAAGGGCTTTTTTTATATCCGTTAAATAATTTTTATTTCTTAACCAGACGCGCTCCGAATGCACCGTCTATATTATGAATGTGCGGGAAAAGTTCTATGAATCCGTTCTTGTTTACAACATCCCTGCTGACGAATGTTTCAGCGCTCTCAGCCCTGAATTCACTGTGATTTTCCAGAAATATATTCACAACATCTTCGTTTTCCTCTTTCTCCGTTGTGCAAGTGCTGTAAACCAGCGCCCCTCCTGATTTTACGTACGAAGCGGCTTTATCAAGAATTTCAAGTTGTATCTTCTGGAGTTTCAATATGTCCCCTGATTCACGTTTCCATTTAATGTCGGGTTTTTTCGTTATTACCCCGAGTCCTGAACATGGCGCGTCAACAAGTACTTTATCGACCTTGTTGATTAATTTTTCTCTCAAAAGTTCGGTCTTCGGTTCCTGTATATCTTCATGAAAGGCGAGCACGTTTGACATTTCCATTCTCTCGAAATTCTTTTTCATGATTTCAATCTTCGAAAGGTACTTGTCGATGGAAATGACTTTCCCTGTGCCCTTCATAAGTTCGGATATGTGAGAACTCTTCCCGCCCGGCGCGGCGCAAACATCGAGTACAAGTTCGTTTTCTTTCAGACCGAGAAGATGCGACATCAGCCCGGCGCTCTCGTCCTGTACGCTGAAATATCCTTTTTTGAAGAATTCATCATCGTAAATTTTTGCCATCATTTTGATATGCAGGAAATTATTCAGGTAATTTCCTCTCCTGAACTGAATTCCTTTTTCCTCAAGGTGCTTCTCAACTTCTTCCACGCTGATTTTGTTCGTATTGACCCTCAATGAAAGTTTCGGCCGCCTGTTGTTCGCTTCGCAAAGCTTTTCCGCTTCATCGAATCCGAACCGCGTAACCCAGCGTCTCACCATCCAGTTCGGGTGCGACTGAATTATTCCGAGGTAATTTACTTCGTCAATTTCTCTTGTCGGCCATACGAGACTGTCGAGCGTGCGTATAATCGTCCTGAGCAGTCCGTTCACGACTCCTGCATGTTTGTCGCCTCTCAGTTTTTTTATTAACTCCACAGCCTCGTTTACGGCTGCTGCATAAGGTATCTTGTTGAGAAAAAGTATCTGATAAAGAGCAACTCTCATCGCGTTCTTCACATCCGACAGGCACTTTTCATACTGGCCTCTGTAGAAGCCGTTTAAAAACCAGTCGAGTCTTCTGATCCACCTTATTACACCGTGAGCGATTTCATTGAGCAGCGCCTTGTCAAGGTCGTTAAGGTCGTTGTTTCTTATTTCGAAGTCTATGATTTTATCGAGATAAGCATCCGTCCTTTCGCACCTTACTAAAATTTTTACGGCAAGAGCCCTCGCATTGTTGAATATGCGCTTGTCAACATTCGTGTAATAGGGGAAATTTTCGTCGGGATTCTGCAGTGGTATGTTAACCTCTTTCGCGGGTTCATCGGAACTCAGCGGTTCATCGTCGAGCGCCGCCTGATTAAACTCTTCGGGTTCATTGATTTTCTCGTCTTTGGGTAAATTCTTTTCTTCTTTCTTGTTTTTTCCGTTTTCCATTTTGAAAGATAGTCAATTGAACAAACAGATTAAATGAAGTAAAATTTCAGAGTATTATGCGCGGACATTCATCGATTGAATCGAGGAAATGCTTGCCGTATGGCTTGGTGAGAATCCGGTTATCGAGCACAACTATAATTCCTTCGTCCGTTTTATTCCGTATGAGTCGTCCCGTGCCCTGCCTGAATTTAAGTATCGCCTCCGGAAGGGAATATTCAGCGAAGCTGTTGCCGCCTTTGGAATCAATAAGTTCGAGCCTTGCCTGAATTAGCGGGTGGTCAGGGACTACAAAAGGCAGCCTGGTTATTATCAGATTGCTGAGAGTCTCTCCCGGTGCGTCTACTCCGAGCCAGAAACTGTCGAGCCCGAGCAGTACGGAATTAATGTCAGATTTGAACCTGTCGAGGAGGTTTCTTCTTGAATCGCCTTCACCCTGTATTAATATTTCGAAACCTTCCGCTTCTTCAGAATTTCTTATTCTGCCTCCGATTGTTTTCATGAGGTATGAATTTGTGAAGAGGACAAGCGCTTTTCCTCCGGTCTCTTTCAGAAAATACTTTATCCAATGCTCGAGGGCGTTGATGTACTGAGGGCTGTTGTCTGTTTTTGGAGTAAGGTCTCTGTCATTGGGAATGTATAATTTAACCTGTCTGTAATAGTCGAACTGTGTCGGCAGTTTCACCGCACCGGCGGACTCGGCTCCCAGCCTGCTTTTGAAGTAATCGAAGTTGTCTCCAATTGAAAGAGTCGCGCTTGTCAGTACGCAGGTGTTGTTTTCCTTGAAAATGTTATCCCGCATGTATTCGGATATGTCGGGCGGCGATGCGCACAATTTAACGTTAGCCTCGGGAGCGTTTCCTGAAAGTTCTATCCAGTAAACATATTCCGGATTATCAAGACTAATGAAATCGTTAATAATTTTGTTAAACGCGGCGAAGCGAACCATAAAATCGTTTATCTCGTTCTCTTCAAGTTCAGAACGTGCGAATGATTTTAGTTCGGCTAGTTGTTTTACAAGTTTTACTATTTCATCATTCAGATGATTAGATACCTCAAGTTTCTGCCTTATTCTTACAGTTAGAGAATCATATTTCCCGGCTGTGCGTACGAAATACTTTCTTCTTACCTCATAAAAAAACGCCTGATTTATATCGAGAAGGTTCAGGACGACCGGCAGTACGTGCAGCGCTGGCAGCGTTGTCAGAAACCCTTTTCTTTTTCTGTCGTTATACAGTCTCAGAAGATGATACCTTATCATTTCTCTCGATACCGAGGGTACCATCTGTTCGGCTACGGCGTCTTCCAGCGTATGCCCTTCGTCAAAGATAATAAAATCGTTCGGAAAGATATAACCTTCCTTCTTGTCTTTCGGCGCGAAATTGTAGAGGCTGAAAAAAAGATAATGGTTTAATATGACAACGTCAGAACTGTATATTTTTTCTTTCGCTTTTCTGTAAAAACATTCAGTGTCTTCCGGATTTCCGCATGTTCTGTTGGAGCAGATGTTAACTTCGGCGCAAACTGTCTGCCATACGTCAGCGTCAACACGAAAGTTTATATCCGATAAAGTACCGTCATTAGTGGTTTTTGCCCATTTTACAAGCCGTTCAATGACATTTTTTCCGTCGTCCTCAAACAGCGACGACGCGTTATCGTAAGCTTTCCTGAGCCGCTTCGGACAAACATAATTTGTCTTGCCTTTCAGCAGGTTCGCTTCGAATTCCAAAGGAAGAATCTTTTTCAGCAGAGGTATATCCTTGCCTATAATCTGTTCCTGAAGGTTTATCGTGTGAGTCGATATGACGGCTTTCTTCCCGTATTTCTTGGCGAAATATATCGCGGGCACGAGATAGGCAAAACTTTTTCCAATGCCCGTAGGGGCTTCGATGAAAATGTGCGATTTCCCTTCAAGCGAATCGAGAATAGCGTAAGCCATTTGCAGCTGAGAATCCCTGAATTCATAATTCTCAAAGTGAGAGGCCAGTAATCCGTCCTGCTTGAAGAACTCAAAAATATTTTCTCTTATATCGCCGATGCCGTCAGCCATAAATATTAAAAATCAAAAATTAAATATCAAAAATTCAAATTAAAAATCAAAAAGAAATATTATTTGGAAAGATTGAAATACACGATTCAATTGCCCTTGCCTGAAGAACTCAAAAATATTTTCCCTTATACCGACGATGCCGTCAGCCATAAATATTAAAAATCAAACATCAAATATCAAAAATACAAATTAAATATTAAAAAGAAATATATTCGAAAAGATTGGTATACATGATTCAATTGCCCCTGCCTTGAGGCAGGGGATATAAGTGAGGTGTAAATCCGGCTTCAGCCGAAAATTTTTCAAAATGATAATAATAGTTGCACTGCCTTAAGGCAGTGTGGACAAAAATTATCTATAGAAAAATGTTTGGCTAAAGCCAAAATAATTATGAATCCTCAACCCCCTGCCTTCAGGCAGGGGATATAAGTGAGGCGTAAATCCGGCTTTAGCCGAAAATTTTTCAAAATGATAATAATAGTTGCACTGCCTTAAGGCAAGGTGAACAAAAATTATCTATAGAAAAATGTTTGACTAAAGCCAAAATGATTATGAATCCTCAACCCCCTGCCTGAAGGCAGGGGATATAAGTGAGGTGTAAATCCGGCTTCAGCCGAAAATTTTTCAAAATGATAATAATAGTTGCACTGCCTTAAGGCAGTGTGGACAAAAATTATCTATAGAAAAATGTTTGGCTAAAGCCAAAATAATTATGAATCCTCAACCCCCTGCCTGAAGGCAGGGGCAATTGAAAGAGCATCTTTAAAACAGGGCAATTGAAAGAGCATCCTTGAAACATGGCAGCTGTAAGAGTGCCGTAATGGCAGATATGTAATATTCTCTAACCTGATTTGTTGAAACAGTACAGCCGGATGAACTCATCGTACTCTTCCTTAAATGTTTTCCTGTGGTGGTGAGCCTCTTGATTCTTGATGTACTCTCTGACTCTCTCAACAATAGATTCGGATACTGATACTGCAAAATAATCATTCTGCCATTCGAAGCGCGAATTGCATAGATTACTCTTGTTTATCCAGTGTGAAGATTCGCCTTTAAGAAGATTCATAATCTTGCTCATTGTCTGTACTAATCCGAGCGATATCAGACAATGGCAATGTTCGGAATATCCGTTTATGAAATCAACAAAGATACCATTCTGAAAAGAATATTCCTTGATATGATTCCATACTTTTTCTCTCGTCTCCTTATCCGAAAGAAAAGGTATCCTGTCTTTTGTGCTGAACACAAAATGGACGTATACTTTTTGTAAAGGGCATTTGCAAAGAATTTATTTTATTGAAACTCCTCCGTTTTTTATTTTATCATCGGCATTCGTATGCCGAATTTCTTTCTTTCTTCGAGAGCGAGTTCGTAACCCGCGTCCGCGTGCCTTACGATACCCATGCCGGGGTCGTATGTGAGGCATCTTTCGAGTCTTGCCTCGGCTTCTTTCGTGCCGTCGGCAACTATTACCATGCCCGAGTGTATGGAATTGCCGATGCCGACGCCGCCGCCATGATGAAGCGAAACCCAGCTTGCTCCGCCGATGTTATGAAGAGCGAAGTTTAATATCGGCCAGTCGGCTATCGCGTCCGAGCCGTCTTTCATCTTTTCCGTTTCGCGGTTGGGTGAAGCGACGCTTCCGCAGTCGAGATGGTCGCGCCCGATAACAATCGGGGCTTTCACTTTGCCGCTTCTTACGAGTTCGTTGAATATCTTTCCGGCTTTCATCCTGTCTCCGTAACCGAGCCAGCATATTCTCGCGGGTAGTCCCTGAAAGTGCACTTTCTCTTTCGCCGCCTTAAGCCAGTTATGCAGAAGTTTGTTGTCGGGAAACGCTTCAATAAGCGCGTCATCGGTCGCGTATATGTCGTTCGGGTCGCCCGAAAGCGCGGCCCATCTGAAAGGTCCCTTCCCTTCGCAGAAAAGCGGTCTTATGTATTCCGGTACGAATCCGGGAATATCAAACGCGTTCTCGAAACCGTTCGCAAGCGCTTCGCCTCTGAGGTTATTGCCGTAATCAAAAGTGATTGCGCCGCGCTTCATGAATTCCCACATCGTCTTGCAGTGCACAACCGCTGTCTTCTTCGCGAGTTCCTGATATTTCGCAGGGTCGGATTTCCTCAGTTTCAGTGCTTCCGCGAAAGGCATACCCATCGGAACGTAACCGTTGAGCATGTCATGAGCGGATGTCTGGTCTGTAAGCACATCAGGAATGATTCCTCTTTTCAGAATTTCCGGTAGTACTTCTCCGGCATTGCCGACAAGCCCTATAGACTTCGCGATGCCTTTTTCTTTCGCGTCGAGAACCATTTTTAGAGCTTCATCTATGTTGTGTGTCATCACATCGCAATAGCCTGTATCGATTCTCTTCTGTATCCTTGCCGGGTCGACATCGATGCCGAGGAAAGCGGCTCCGTTAAGAGTCGCCGCCAGGGGCTGCGCACCGCCCATGCCGCCGATGCCGCACGTTAGCACGAACTTGCCTTTCAATGTCGAGCCGTAATGCTTCAACGCGCAGGCCGCGAATGTTTCATACGTTCCCTGAAGTATTCCCTGCGTGCCTATGTAAATCCATGAACCAGCCGTCATCTGTCCGTACATCGTCAGCCCGAGACCTTCGAGCCTTCTGAACTCGTCCCACGTAGCCCATTTCGGAACTATCTGAGAGTTTGAAATAATCACTCTGGGCGCGTTAGTATGTGTTTTGAAAACAGCGACCGGTTTGCCCGACTGTACGAGCAGTGTTTCGTCTTCTTCGAGAGTTTTTAATGTTTCAACAATCGAGTCATAGCATTCCCAGTTTCTCGCAGCCTTGCCGCTTCCGCCGTAGATTATGAGTTCGGCGGGATTTTCCGCCACGTCAGGGTCGAGGTTGTTCATCAGCATTCTCATCGCGGCTTCCGCCTGCCAGTTCTTGCATGATTTTGTTGTGCCTGTCGGCGCTTTAACTGTACGGGACATATAAATAAGGTTTAGTTTTTGATATTATGTACAAAGATAAATATTTGCGGTATGAAAAAATATTGAATAAAAGAGTAGAAAGCGGAGAGCGCGGGGCTCTCCGCTTATAAAATCACCAGATAGCGACTCTTATGTTTTCGGGGCGGTACATCTTGTTTGAAGACATAACGTTGAACGCTTTGTAGAATTCGTTCAGGTTGGCAAACGGTCCGTTAACCCTCAGGAATGCCGGAGAATGCACGTCCGTCATTACTCTCTTCGCGAGCATTTCTGGTCTTGAGTAGATTGCCCACGAATAAGCGTAACCGAGGAAATATCTCTGGTCGGCATTGAATCCGCCGATTTCCTTGTTTTCCTGTCCGTCCTTCGTCATCTTCATCGCGTCGTAGCCTATAACCAGACCGCCGAGGTCGGCGATGTTTTCGCCGAGCGTCGCCTTGCCGTTAATGTGCATGCTGTCGAGTACAACGAAGTTATTGAACTGGTCAACCATCAGTTTCGTTTTTTCTACAAACTTTGAAGAATCTACAGGTGTCCACCAGCCCTGAAGGTTGCCCTTTTCATCGTAAAGTCTTCCCTGATCGTCAAACCCGTGCGTCATTTCATGTCCTATGGTGCTGGCGCCTATGAATCCGAAAAGGAAAGCGTCGTCAACTTCGCTCATTTTCTTTCCGGGAATTGTGAGTATCGCCGCGGGAAGAACTATTTCGTTGTTCGAAGGATTGTAATACGCGTTGTAAGTCTGCGGAGTCATGTCCCATTCAGTCCTGTCAACAGGCTTGTAAAGTTTGGAAATCATGTCATCGAAATGCCATTTGGC
>JAJTBN010000023.1 GCA_021286895.1 Bacteroidota bacterium
ATGTAGCCCACGGTTTCAACCGTGGGAAAATAATGACATGAAAAACAAAAAACCGGTTCAACGGTTTTTGTCCACTTAAAAACTTTTATAGTTTTTGTTCTTTTACAAAAGAAAACCTTTGCGCTCTTTGCGGACTTTGCGGTAAAATGCTCTTGCTCTTTTCTAACTACTAACTACTAACTTCTGCTCTTTGCGCTTTTTGCGGACTTTGCGGTGAAATGCTCTTGGTATCTTCTGACTGCTAACTTCTGCTCTTGTCAGATTTCATTCCAGCACAGTGCCGCCGCGCCGATAATAGCCGCGGTATTTTCTTTAAGTCCTGAGGGAAGCAGTTTCACCGTGTCGCGGAAATTGTTCAGCATGTTGTTTTCCATGTGCCGCTTCGTCGGTTCAAGAATGTATTCTCCGGCGTTCGCGAGTCCTCCGAAAAGGAAAATCGCTTCAGGGCTGGAATATGCCACGGCATTGGCAAGCGCCTTGCCGAGAACTTCGCCCGTGTATTCGAAAGCGTCGAGCGCGAGTTTATCGCCCTGCTTCGCCGCGTCATGAATTGTCTTTCCGTCAATTTCTTCCGCGCTGTAATTTCTTAATACGCTTTCCGTTTCTTTGCCGGCGAGCATTTCAATGACGGTTTTCTTAATTCCCGTTGCCGAAGCATATTGCTCGAGGCATCCCTTGCGTCCGCATCCGCATTGTCTTCCGTTGAAATCAACGACTATATGTCCGACTTCGCCCGCGAAACCAGTGGAGCCGTACAAAAGCCTGCCGCCGCAGTAAATGCCGCTGCCAAGACCGGTTCCGAGAGTGATTATAATGAAGTCATCCATTTCCTTCGCGTTGCCGAAAAGTTTTTCGCCTATAGCCGCGGCGTTCGCGTCGTTAGTGAGGTACGCGGGCAGACCGGTTTTGTCCGTAAGCATCTTCGCGAATTCGAGTTTGCCTTTCCATCTCAGGTTCGGCGCGTCCTGAACAGAGCCTGTATAATAATTCCCGTTCGGCGCTCCGATGCCGAAGCCGACTATCTTCGTGTCTTTGAGTTTGCTCTGTGTCTTTCCGATTTCATCGAGCAGCGCGTTAACGTAATCGCTGAATGTCCCGAAATCCGTCGTCTTAACGGCGCTTCCGGCCGCTATACTGCCGTCCTTTTCCACAAAGCCGAACGGCGAGTTTGTCCCGCCGAGGTCGATTCCGCATACTACATGTTTCATGAGATTTTCTTTTTATAACCGTTTATTCCGAAAAATATCAGATAAAGATAAGCGAACAAGGGAACAAAAAGCGAATAATGCACGCCCGACATATCGGCAAGCAGACCCTGAAGCAGCGGAAGTATCGCTCCGCCGACAATCATCATCACAAGCAGGGAAGAACCCTGCGAAGTGAATTTGTCAAGCCCGTCTATCGCGAGAGTAAATATATTCGACCACATAATCGAATTAAACAAACCGATGCCGATTATTGACCACATCGCGACTTTGCCGGTTCCGAATATTCCGGAAAGAAGCAGCGCCATTACGAAGAATGAAAAAATTGTCAAAGTTCTCGCGGGCAGAGACTTTCCGAGCATAAAAGCGAAATAGTTAACCGTAAGAAATATTAGAAAATACCAGACGTTCGCGAATTCCGCTTTCGTGATGAAAAATATAAGGAGGAAAAGAACTGCCGCGATTGCAATCATCAGCAAATATTTTTTCATTGTCTTCATATCGCTCAGTGAAACCGAACCCATAAATCTTCCTATCATCGCGCCGCCCCAGTAGAATGCCACGTACTTGCTCGCGTCAGCTTCAGCGAGTCCCGCGATGTCAGGGAGTTTAAGGAAAGCGATGAGGTTGCTGCCGATTGAAACTTCGGCGCCGACGTAGAAGAATATCGCGAATATTCCGAAAAGCAGATTCCTGTGTTTTAGCGCTTCCGGCTTTTTTTCGATTTTGTCGCTGCCGGTAAACAAAGGCAGATGCGCGAATTTTATGAAGAGCGCGAGAAGCAGGAATGCTGCTCCGAAAATCAGATACGGAGTTTTAACGGAGTTCGCGCCGGGATTTTCCGAAGTCAGAAAGTATTTGAAAATAAGAAACCCGCCGATAACGGGCGCTATCGTATGGCCGATTGAATTGAATCCCTGCGCCAGATTCAGTCTGCTTGATGCAGTCTCAGGCTTGCCGAGAAGCGCTACGTACGGATTCGCGGCTATCTGAAGTATTGTGAGTCCAAAACTTATGCACGCGAGCGCTCCGAGAAAAAACCCGAACGATTCGTACAGCGCCGCCGGATAAAAAAGAAAGCAGCCTGTGGCGGAAAGAATTAAACCCGTTATTATTCCGTTCTTGTATCCCACTTTCGCTATTGGGTCACCGATTGTGATTGAGGAAATAAAGTAAAGCATTGAGCCGATAAAGTAAGCCCCGAAGAACGCGAACTGCACGAGGTTTGCCTGAAAATGAGACAACTGAAAAACGCCTTTGAGAAAGGGCGTCAGAATGTCGTTCAGACTCGTGATGAATCCCCACATGAAGAAAAGGGAAATAAGAACAGCAAGCGATGATTTGAAGTTAACCGGTTTGTTTTCTGTCATAATGTTATTATTCAATACAAATTACGGTTTTTGTTTTTAAACGAAAATGGGAAATGGAAAATAGAAAATGGGCGAATAGAAATGGGGAAATAAGCGAATGGAAAATAGTTTGAATAAAAATATATTCTATTCCAGATTTATAAATATCGCTTTTCGTTTTTCCATTTTCTATTTTCCCATTTTCTATTTTCTATTTTCCATTTTCGTTTTTAAAATCACCATTATCTACCTACCGGCAAAAGCTCTAAAATCGGACAAAATCGGCAAATCGCGGAAAAATCTGACTAACTTTTCAAGTTTAAAATTCATAATTTTGTTTTTTAAGAACTATCCCATTTACCATGAGCACATGCATATTTTCAAAAACCGCGGCAGAACTTATTCCGTCAGGAATCAGAAAAATTTCGGATAAGGTTAACGAAAGAATTGACAAGGGCGAAAGAATTTTCAACCTTACGGTAGGCGATTTTTCACCGAAAGTTTTTCCGATTCCGGAAGGATTAAAGGAAGAAATTAAAAAGGCTTATGATGAAGACCTTACGAACTATCCGCCTTCAAACGGCGTTCCTGTCCTGAGACAGGCAATTTCAAAATATATAAAAGAGCGCGGCGGGTTCGAGTATTCCCCCGAAGAAATCGTTATTGGCAGCGGCGCGCGTCCTCTGTCGTACACGCTGTTCAAAGCAGTCGTGAACCCGGGTGAAAAGATTGTATACCCCGCGCCATCCTGGAACAACAACTGTTATATACAGTTAATCGACGCCGTACCGGCGGCTATTGAAACAAAACCCGAAAACAATTTTATCGCGACAGCGGAAGAAATAAAACCGCACATTAAAGACGCGGCGTTGATTGCGATGAACTCTCCGCTTAATCCCGCGGGAACGGTTTATACAAAGGAAGAACTGAAGAAGATTCTTGAGATGATAGTTGCCGAGAACAAGGTCAGGGAAAAAGAAAACAGAAAACCGCTCTACGTTTTTTATGACATGGTTTACTGGATTCTCGTTTACGGAGAAACAAAACATTACAACCCGATAGAACTCGTGCCGGAAATAAGGGATTATATTGTGTTCATAGACGGTATTTCAAAATGTTTCGCGGCAACAGGTGTGAGGCTCGGATGGGCATTCGGTCCGAAACCGCTTATCGCGAAGATATCCGCTATGCTCGCGCACATAGGGGCGTGGTCGCCGAGACCTGAACAGACAGCGACGGGAAGGTTTCTCAACAGGTCTGAAGACGTAGATAAATTCTTCGATAAGTTTAAAAAGGAAATTTTCGGAAGGATGAATATTTTCTATGACGGCGTCATGGAAATCAAGAAACTCGGATATGACGTGGAAGCGATTTATCCGCAGGCGGCAATGTACCTGACTGTGAAACTAAATCTTATAGGAAAGAAAACGGCAGACGGAAAAATACTGAAGGATGTAGACGACGTTCTCGCTTATGTGCTTGAAGAAGGGAAGATTGCTCTCGTGCCGTTCTACGCTTTCGGCGCCGACCCGAAGTCGCCGTGGTTCAGGCTTTCTGTCGGGACATGCAGTATGGAAGAGGCGAAGGTCGCGGCGATGATGCTGAAAGACGCGGTTGAGAAACTGAAATAAGATTTGTTAAAAAATATTTTATTAAAAGGCTGCGAACGCAGCCTTTTTTATTGTATAAAGATTTCTTTTGCTGCGGGGTGCGAAAGGAAGAGAGGCATGCTCTCTGTATAGCCATACGCGCCGGCGTTCATGAAGGCTATGATATCGCCGGGTTTTGATTCAGCGAGTTCTATGTTTTCCCCGAATGTATCAAGCGATGTGCACAACGGACCCGCGACCATGTAATTGCCGTTATTTTTTCTACCCTCAAAAAGCGCCGTCAGGTTTATCGCGGGATGAGACTGTCCGATGAGCGCGGGGCGGAGCATGTGATGAATGCCGCCGTCAGTCAGAAGAATTTTTCTGCCTCTTGATGTTTTTGTGTAAAGAATTTTCACGAGATAAATACTCGCGCGTCCGCTTAAATATCTGCCGGGTTCATAAATCAGAGTAACGCCTTCAAGAAATGATTTGTATCCTTTGGATTCAATCAGATCGTTTAACTTATTACCCAGCAATACAACGTCGAGCGGCGATTCATCCGCCGCGTAAGGAATTCCGAATCCTCCGCCGAGGTCAATCTTTTTGACATCGAATGAATATTTCCCGCTGAGTTCAATCGCGGTATCTATAACATTTTTTGTGTTGGCGAAGATTTTATTTCCGTCGAGTATCTGCGAAGAATTAAATATGTGTATTCCTTTCAGCGAGACGTTCTTTTTGTTTTTAAGCGAGAAAAAGAAATCACCAATCTGTTCTATATCAATGCCGAACTTGCTTACGCCCGTGCCGCCGATGATTCTTGTTGTTTCGGAAGAATCGTACGGAGGATTTATTCTGATAAGTATGTCCTGAACCATCCCGGCGTCCCGGGAAATTTTGTCTATCAGTTCAAGTTCCTGGACCGATTCAACGTTAACCGAGAGAAGATTGTTGTCAACGGCAAACCGGATTTCCTCTTTGGACTTCGCGGGGCCTGTCAGCATAATCTTATCCGCCGTGAATCCGGCATTCAGAGCCGATTTCATTTCTCCGAGCGACGCCGTATCGCAGCCGGCGCCGAGTTCACGTATTTGTTTTAAAATATCAGGATTCGGATTGCTCTTTTGCGCGTAAAAAACGCTGAACTTCGATGGAAGGTTAGACTGTAAAACGTTGAATGATTCTGTAATTGTGGTTTTCGAATAAACGTAGCATGGCGCTGAATAGTTCTTTACAACATCTTCAAGTTTATTTAAATCGAGCGAGGTATATCTGTAATATTCATTTTTAATATCAATCATCTCAGAGTATCTTCAAGCGTTATCGATTTTCCCGTTTTATCGTCACGGTATTTTATGATTACCGGGCAGTAAACGTGAATGCCTTTTTCTTTTCCGTGCCCGGAAGTTATCGGTCTACTGCCTGCGATAACGACAGCGTTTTCTGGAATTGTAAGCGGGGATTCGTCCATCTTTTTAATAAATTCGCCCGTTGTATTGTCAAAAACGGGTGTCGCGGCATTGAGGATAACTCCCGTGCCGATTACAGCGTTCCTTTTTATGATTGTACCTTCGTAGATTCCGCAGTTTCCGCCGATGAAAACATTGTCTTCAATTATAACAGGCAGCGCTCCGACCGGTTCGAGAACGCCTCCTATCTGCGAAGCGGCGGAAAGATGAACATTCTTTCCTACCTGAGCGCATGAACCGACGAGAGCGTGAGAGTCTATCATGCAGCCTTCGTCAACATACGCGCCAATATTAATATACGATGGAGGCATTACAACAGTGCCTTTCGCGACATAACATCCGCTCCTGATTGACGAGCCGCCGGGGACGAGCCGCACTCCTTTATCGAGGTTAATATCCTGCACCGGTATTGTATCCTTGTCAAAATAATTCCACGACTTCCCCGGAATCTCTGAAAGCGCTCCCATCCTGAATCCCCAGAGTATCGCTTCTTTTATCCAAGTGTTCACAACCCACTTGCCGTTAGCGTTCTGCGCGGTTCTGATTTCCCCCTTTTCGAGAGCATATCTGATTCGCGCGAACACTTTGTGGGAATTTTCACGTTCGTCTTTTTTTGCCGCTTCTTCGAATATGTTTTTTAAATCCTGCATTTTATAAAAGATTAAGTTCTTTCAATGTTGATTCCATTATTTCAAGCGTTTTGTCTGTCGATGGATATAGAGGCGGCCGCAGAGTGTTTTCAATAAGCCCCATTTTATGCATTCCCGCTTTAACCGGAATCGGATTGCTTTCAACAAAACAATTTTTAAACAGCGGTGTAAGTTTATGGTGAAGTTTTCTTGCTTCTTCGATATCGCCGTCCAGCAGTTTATTCATAAAGTCCGACATTAATTCGGGGGCGATGTTAGAGGCGACGCTTATTACTCCGTTTGCGCCCGTTGAAACAAGCGACAGCGTTTCGTCGTCGTTGCCGGAGAGCACAGAAAATCCTTCAGGAGCGCTGCGTATGATTTCGCTTATCTGAGCGTAGTTGCCAGAGGCTTCTTTCGTCGCGGCTATATTTTTAATTTCGGCAAGCCGCAGGCAGGTTTCGGCTGTCATGTTTACGGATGTTCTCGCCGGTACGTTGTACATTATAATCGGCTTGTCGGTAGATTCAGCCACTGCTTTGAAGTGATTGTACATGCCTTCCTGCGTAGGTTTGTTGTAGTACGGAGTCACGATAAGAAAAGCGTCGACGCCCGTTTTGCCGAGTGTGTTCATGGTACTGATAACGTGCTTTGTACTGTTCGAGCCCGCGCCCGCGATGACGGGGATTCTCTTTCCCGCTTCTTCGAGAGTTATTTCGAGAAGATGAATCTTTTCCTTGTCTTCGAGGCAGGGTGTCTCGCCCGTCGTGCCGAGAGGAACGAGAAAGTGAATTCCTCCCGCAATCTGTCTTCTTACAAGTTTTCTGAAAGCGACAAAATCGACTTCAAGATTTTTTTCAAACGGCGTGATTAAAGCCGTGCCGCATCCGTTAAGGTTTATCATTTAAGTATGTTTTTAAATTTTTCTTCAAGCAAATCTCTGAATTCAAAAATGCCGGCGAGATTTACCGTCCATTCGGCTGCTGTAACGGCGCCTTCGGCGAAGCCTTTTCTCGAAAACGCTTCATGCCTGAGTGTGATTCTGTCGACATCGGACTCAAACCCTGTTTCATGTATCCCGGGAATCTTTCCGCTTCTAACGGACTGAATTTCGATTTCTTTTCCGAGAACTTCTTTCAGTATGCCGCCGATTGTTTTCGCGGTGCCCGAAGGAGCGTCGAGTTTACGGTTATGATGAAGTTCGATAATATACGGGTCATAATCCGAAAGTTCCGAAACAAGTTTAGCGGCGATTTCATTTACTTTGAAAAAAATGTTTACGCCTATTGAGAAATTTGTAGCGTAAATAAGCGTCTTGTTTCTTTCGCGGAAATATTCTTTAACATCGCCGAGAATATCGTACCAGCCGGTAGTTCCGACAACAGCGGCTTTGAAGTTATCCGCGATTATCTTATAGTTTTTTCTGAAAGCGTCCGGAACGGAAAAATCAACGCATACAGCGTCGGGAAAAACCGCTTTCGCAAGTTCAACGGAACTATCAGGTCTGGAAACGCATTCATGGCCGCGCGCTGACGCCGCGGCTTCAATCTCACGCCCCATTTTGCCGTACCCTGAAATTACTATTTTCATTTCTGTGTGTTTGTTTCAAAAAATTCGTCATGCAGCCTCTGCAGGACGTTATTAAGGTCGCTCCTTTCGACAACGAAACTTATATTTATCGCCGATGCGCCCTGTGAAATCATCGTAATGTTGTAATCTCCCGCCGCAAGGAAAATTCGCTTCGCGAGACCCCTGGTGTTTTTCAGGTCTTTTCCGACTATGCAGACGAGCGATTTATCGCGGTTAACGCTGACTTTTGAAAATACGGAAATATCGTTTACGATATCATCCAGATGCTCATCGTTATCGAGAGTTAGAGAAACGTTGACTTCGGATGTCGTGATTAAATCGACTGAAGTGTGATGCTTGTCGAACACTTCGAAAAGATTGTGAAGGAATCCGTATGAGTTCAGCATCTTGGTCGAGAATATATTTAGCACGGTTATATTTTCCTTGCAGGAAATCGAGCGCACGCCTTCATTCTTTGTCTTATCCTCGCGTACGACGAGTGTTCCCGGGCTTTCAGGCGACATCGAATTAAGGATTCTGACGGGAATGTTTTTTTCCACGGCAGGTTGAATTGTCGAAGGATGAAGAACCTTTGCTCCGAAGTAAGCGAGTTCGGCGGCTTCCTCAAAAGTCATAATGGAAACGCTCTTTGTGTTTTGTACTTTTCGCGGGTCCGCAGTATGAACGCCGTCGACGTCAGTCCATATTTCGATTTCTTTCGCGCCGATTGCCATGCCGATGAGTGAGGCGGAGTAATCGGAGCCGCCGCGGCCGAGTGAAGTAGTGACATTATCCCTGTTGTTGGAAATGAAACCCTGAGTAATTACGGCGTCAAAACCTTTTCGGCTTTTGTTTATAACTTCCGGAGTTTTTTCCTTTATGAGTTCGGTGTCGGGTTCGCCTTTTAGATAATTGCTGTCCGTGTACATGAAATCGCGGGCGTCAACGAAATTGCATTTCACGCCGCTCTCATTCAGTGCTTCGTTTATGATTGATGACGAAAGAAGTTCGCCGAAAGTGATAATCTTAGCAAGGCTTCTGTCGGACAGTTCAGACAGCAGGTTTACGCCTTTGACAATGTCGGTCAGTTCAGAAAAATATTCGCTTAGTTTTCCGGTTAAAGAAATATACCTATCTGAATTTTCTCTGATAAGTTCGGCGCACATTTTCACATGCCTGGATTTAAGTTCGCTTATGAGTTTCTTTGCCTGCGGGAGTTCTCCCGAAGCCGCAAGTACCGCGATGCTGTGAAGAGTATCCGTCGCCTTTGAAACGGCTGAAACCACAACGACAGGACTTTTGCTCAGCCTGGATTTAACTATGTCAATCAGTCTTTTTACGGCAGCCGCGTCGCCTACCGACGTGCCTCCGAATTTCATTACTATCATTTCAAAAATTTATTTTTTACAAGATACTCTGCGTTAAGAATCGCCGCGCCAGCGGCACCGCGGATAGTATTGTGCCCGAAAGCGTTTATTTTCCAGTCGAGTATATTGCACTCGCGAAGATTTCCGGCGGATACCGTCATTCCATTACCCGTCATGCCGTCGAGAAGGGGCTGGGGCCTGAACGGGTTATCGAAATATCTGAGAACAACTTCGGGAGAAGAAGGCAGTCCGAGATTTTCGTATTCTCCGAACGATTTTATTATTTCATTCTTTGAGGCTTTCTTTTCTGTTTCGAAAGAGACAGACATAGTGTGTCCGTCTCTGACGGGCACGCGGTTGCAGGATGCAGAAATTATAAAATCCGCGAATTTAACGGCGCCGCCGGAAAACGTGCCGAATATTTTAAGTGGTTCTGTCTCTATTTTATCCTCCTCGTCTTTGATGTAAGGAACGACGTTACCGAGAATATCCATAGAAGGTATTCCCGGGTAACCCGCGCCGGATACGGCTTGCATGGTTGTAACCATAACCTTCTTCAGACCGAATTTTTTATAGACGGGATAAAGAGTTACAGCAAGAACTACAGTAGAGCAGTTGGGGTTTGTAACAATGAACCCGCCGCTCTTTTTATATGTCTGCTGTTTATGTATAAGTTCGAAATGCGAGTGATTGACTTCGGGAATAATGAGCGGAACATCGGCGCTCATTCTGTGATTCTTGGAATTGCTGACGACTGCGTATCCTTTATTCGCGTAGAATTCTTCAATCTCTCCCGCGACGTTTGAGTCGAGCCCCGAAAAAAGTATTTTCGAGTCGAACTCGTCGCTGCATTTTTTTATTGTAAGGTCTTTAACAGATTTGGGTATATCTGACGATTCTTTCCAGTTAACTCTTTCCGAATATTTAATTCCCGCTGAGATATCCGACGCGGCGACTTCAGTAACTTCGAACAGCGGATGATTTCCGAGAAGCGAAATCAGTTTCTGTCCGACGGCGCCAGTGCATCCGAGCACTCCGGTTTTAATTTTATTGCTCAAGTTCATTCTCCAGTTTGTAATAAATATTTTTTAAATCCTTTACCGCTTTTTCAAGGTCTTCGATTTTAATAAACTCGTTATCCGTATGCGCGACGAGAATGCTGCCGGGACCGTAGAGCAGGCATTTGCCGAGGTTATAGAGTTCGGGCGCATCACTGCCGTAAGAAACGACCCCTTTTTCGAAGCCGGCGAGAGTATGAAATTTTATAGGATTATCTCCGTAGATAAAATTGATTTTTATATTATCATCCGCGATATTTTTAATGACGTCTATGAGTGAGTCATGTGTCGCGAATGTTGTTCTGAAAAATATTTTAAATTTCACGGAATCCGAAACAACGTTATGCGCGTTGTCCGAACGCAACATGCCGATATTGTAGGTGGTATCGCCGAGTGTGCCGTCTTTCGCGAATTTAATTTCAGCGAGACGGTTCATGAACAATCTCATTCTTTCAATCGCGTTATCTCCTTTTTCGGGATAGCCCGAATGGCAGGACTTTCCCGCTATGCTGACTTCCATCATCATGTTTCCTTTTCCCGCTTCAATCAATTTGTTCTCGGTAGGTTCGCCGACGATAACGTATTTGCAGCCGTTAATGATTTTATTGGCTTCGATGGCTCCGTACGAGCCGACTTCTTCGCCCGCGAGCATGAGCATTCCGAAATTTGTTTTACCTTCCTTTTCGAGTTGAAGGCAGGTTTCGAACATGGCGGCAATCTGACCTTTAGCATCGCAGGAGCCTCGGCCTTTAATAATTCCGTTTTCCATTACGGGCGGAATGTACGGCGGCACGGTATCGAAGTGCGAACAGAAAATTATTTCAGGATTGTCCCATTTATAGAAAACATTTTTTTTGCCGTTGGGAATATCCTGAATATCAACGACCGCATTCACGGGTTTAAAGTTTGAGGCGATGAAATCCGCGACGGATTCTTCCTTGCCGGAAGTCGAATCTATTTCAAGTATTTTCAAAAGGAAATCAAGCATAATTAATATTTTACTAATTACATAAACATTTATTAGATATAAAAATTGCAATATAAGATAATTGACGGAATATGCAAGAGAGCAGAATCAAGTTTAGAGAAAGGTCGGTTCACAAAGGACACAAAGAAAAATCAAAGAAGAGCAAAAGATTTTTCTATGGCCCGCGGGAGGACGCGGAAAGATTGGAGGCCGCTGGATTATGAGAGCAGAATCTAGAATCTAGAATTTAGAATCTAGAATCTAGAATTTAGAATCTAGTTTGAAGAGCAAGAGCGGTTACTCGGAGGAGCGCAGAATCAAGTTTAGAGCAAGAGCGGTTCACAAAGAACGCAAAGAAGATTTGAAGAAGAGCAAGAGCGAATTACGACAGAGTTTACGGAGCACACAGAGAAGAGCATCGACATTATATTTATGGTTATATAAGAAATTAATCTAAACTTAGGTTTCATTTGTTACGTATTTTAGATAAATTTGTTTTTTATCATATCATGAAGATTAAACATTTATTGCTGCTTACGGCGCTTGCCGCGCTGTTAACCGGTTTTATAAAGAATAACGAAAACGGGCGGGTGTTTTCCGTGGTTTCACCGGATGATTCATTGGTTATACGTAATATTTATTCCGAGGCGCTGATGAGTTTCGAGTCGTATGAGAACCTGAAATATCTTTGCAAGAATATCGGAGGAAGGCTTACGGGTTCTGCCAATGCGGAGACTGGCGTGAAATGGGTTTATGAGAAACTGAAAGGGATGAGTCTTGATAATGTTTACATGCAGGAGTTTCCCGTTCGCAACTGGGTGAGGGGCGATAAGGAATATGCTTATGCTGAATCGAAGAAGTACGGGAAGAAGGAGTTTAATGTTTGCGCGCTGGGCACTTCCATCGGCACGGGCGTAAATGGTATCAGCGGAAAGATTGTTGAGGTGAAGAGTTTTGAGGAATTGAAGAAACTCGGAAGAGAAAATGTCGAGGGTAAGATTGTTTTCTTCAATCAGGCGGCGGACCAGAAGAGTTATTCGACCGGATATGGTTACGGCAGTTCTGTCTATCAGAGGGTGAGAGGCGCGGTTGAAGGTGCGAGGTACGGCGCTGTCGGCGTTGTTGTCCGTTCGGCAACCGTATGTCTCGACAACAATCCACATACCGGAGTTATGCACTACAACGATTCTATTCCGAAGATTCCGGCTATTGGGATTTCGACTCTTGGCGCGGACGAACTGGAAAAGATGTTTAACGAAGACAATGACATTTCGTTTTATTTCAGGACTACGTGTAAGCAGAACGATGATGTGCTATCGCATAATGTTATAGGCGAGATAAAGGGAAGCGAGAAGCCGGAGGAAGTTATTCTTGTCGGCGGGCATCTTGATTCGTGGGACCTCGGCGAGGGCGCGCACGACGACGGCACGGGGGTTGTTCAGAGCATGGAGGTAATGCGGCTTTTGGTTAAACTCGGAATAAAGCCGAAGCATACTATAAGGTGCGTAGCATTCATGGACGAGGAGATTGACCAGAAGGGCGGACGTTATTATGCAGAGACGACGAAGAACGAGAAGCATATAGCGGCGATTGAGACTGACGGCGGCGGGTTCGTGCCTCACGGTTTTTCGTTTAGCGGGACGCCCGAACAGGTCGCGGCGTTGAAAAGTTATAAGGAATATTTTACTCCGTACTGGCTTCATTATTTCGAGAACGGCGGCGGCGGAGTTGACATAAGTTTTCTGAAAAATTCGGGCGCGGCGCTTATAGGGCTGGTTGTTGATTCGCAAAGGTATTTCGATTATCATCATTCGGCGGCGGACAGGTTCGAGAACGTAAACAGGCGGGAAATGCAGCTGGGAGCGGCATCTCTCGCAGGTTTAATTTACCTGATAGACAAATACGGGTTGTAGTTTAAATTGTAAAGTTGAAAGTGCAAAATTACAATTGAAAATGTAAAGTTTTATTGTAGTGTTTTATTTCGGCTAAAGCCGGATTATATCCTATATCTTTATCCCCTGCCTGAAGGCAGGGGCAATTGAAGGAAGAAAGAGTTTACGATGTGGATATCGTTACGAATGTAAAGTGTAAAGTTGAAAGTGCAAAATTACAATTGAAAATGAAAGATTGCATTGGAGTGTTTGCATTCATGTGAGTTTAGCTGTTACATTCGCATTAATCTCAAGATCCCCGCTAAGATCATGCGGGGATGACAAAAACAATACGTAAAAATTCATAATAATTATATTATGGCAGTGAAAAAGAGTTGTTCGTGGCCTTCGAGTAATCCGCTGATGATAGCATACCACGACGAAGAGTGGGGAGTGCAATTGCATGACGATAACAAGTTGTTTGAGTTCATGATACTCGACGCTTTTCAGGCGGGTTTGAGTTGGAACACGATTATAAACAAGCGGGATAATTTCCGGAAAGCGTTCGATAATTTCGATCCGGTAAAGGTTTCGAAATACAATCAGAAGAAGATAGACAAACTTATGAACGACGCGGGGATTATCAGGAATAAACTGAAAATACACGCTGCGGTTACGAACGCGAAGAAGTTTCTCGAAGTGCAGAAGGAATTTGGCACGTTCGATAAGTACATCTGGCAGTTTACGGGAGGAAAGCAGAAAGTTAACGGGCTTAAAACATTGAAGGAGATGCCGGCGAAGTCGGCGGAGTCTGACGCTATGAGCAAGGATTTAATTAAGAGGGGGTTCAAGTTTGTGGGATCGACGATTTGTTACGCTTTCATGCAGGCGGCGGGGATGGTGAATGATCACGTGACGGAGTGTTTTAGGTATAAACAGGTACAGAAGAGTTAAAAGTGTAAAATGCAAAATGCAAAATTACAGTTGAAAATTAATAATTGTTGTAACGATTGTTTTTTAGATATTATTAATTTGTTCCTGCCACGGGTTAGCACGGATTAAAACGGATTATGTTCGGATACATAAAAATTTTCGTGGTAACGAAGTCCCGACTAGTCGGGACGCCAAGAACGCGCCGGGGCTTCGTAACCAGAGGGACATTATTGATTTTTTTATTACGTTCCTACGCTTGAGCGTAGGAACGTGGAAACAACAAGAGTAATTGCAGGCTTTGCCTGCGCGTCAGGTGGTAACACCTGACGCCACTACTGTATATTTACACGATGTTGAGTTTCTTCAGGCACTTCTTGATTCTGCCGAACATTTCTTCGATGTTGTTATCGAGTCCGATTGAGAATCTCACGAGTCCTTTACCGAGACCGATTTTCGCCTGTTCTTCTTCGGGTATTTCGGACGAAGTGCTGTGGCTCGGCGCGCTGAAGAGTGTTTTAAAGTAGCCGAGTGAGACGGCGAGGTAACCGACTTTTTCGTTCTGCATCATCTCCATGAGTTTGTTGGCTTTCTTTTCGGTCTTCACGTCTATGGCGACCATACCGCTGAACCCATAGTTATCGTTCATAATGGATTTCAGGAGTTTATGTCCTCTGTGCGAGGGCAATCCCGGATAGTATGTATCGAGTCCGAGTTTTACGAATTCCTTCGCGATGTACATGGCGTTTTCGCTGTGTTTCTTCATTCTTATATGAAGCGTGTGCAGGTTTTTCTGAATGCTTGCCGCGCGGAAACTGTCGAGGACCGTTCCGAGGAGCATTGACGCGCCCGAGTTAACGTCGTTGAGTTTCGAGATGAATTCATGCGTGGAGCAGATGCATCCCGCGACGCAGTCGCTCGTGCCGTTGATATATTTTGTCATGCTGTGAATCACGACATCGGCACCGAGGCGTTTCGGGGTAACAATCATCGGCGCGAAAGTGTTGTCGACGACGAGTTTTGCGCCTTTCGACTTCGCGATTTTCGAGAGTTCGGGAATGTTCGCGATTTCAAGAAGCGGGTTGCTGATTGTTTCGCAGTAAACAACTTTTGTCTTATCGGTCATCGCTTTCTTAACCTGATTAAGGTCTGTGATATCGACAAATTTAACTTTTATTCCGAATTTCGGAAGGAAATTTTTAAACAACGCGTAAGTACCGCCGTAAATCGTATGGCTTGAAACAATCTCGTCGCCCATTCCGCATAACTGCATAATGACGCAATTAATTGCTCCCATGCCGGAAGCCGTTACCTGAGCCGATTCGGTATTTTCGAACCTTGCGAGAGCATCTGATAAATATTTATTGATGGGATTCCAGTGGCGCGAATATAAGAAACATCCTTCGATTTCGTGTTCGAACACCTCTTCCATTTTATCGGTGCTCAGGAATGTGAAAGTCGAAGAATCGGTAATTGACGGGTTAACGTCGCCGAATTCTCCGAACACAAGGTAATCGTGTATTGCTACACTCGGGTCAAATTTTTTCATAGGGAAAAATGATTTAATTGTTTTTCTTTTCTTCTTTTTTCTTATCGTCGTCGAAAAGAATTCTCACTGACGGGGTGTACTTGTCCTCAAACTGTCCGGTTTTAACAGCCCAAAGAAACGCGACGAGAAAACTCGCGGCTACGAGCACGCTTACGCCTATTAAAACCACAACTACGGACATTATTTGAAGCCCCTCCTTTTCGCGACAAAGTTTGACAACAGTACTGAAAATAGCACAACTGAAATTGAACTAACAGGCATTAAAATGGCGGCAATTATCGGCTTGAACAGCCCCTCGAACGCTATACCGAGTACAATGATGTTATAAATGAATGATATCGCGAAACTTGTTATTATGATTTTGATGCTGCTCTTTGACAGTTTTAATATATCAGGAAGCCGGGAAAAATTCACCGACTCAAGAATCCCGTCGCAGGCAGGCGAGAAGTTCGCGACATCTTCGGAAATTGAAATGCCCACGTCGCTTTGCTTAAGCGCGCCCGCGTCGTTCAGTCCGTCGCCGACCATCATAACGCTTAAGCCTTCATTCTGAAGGGCTTTTATGTATTTTAGTTTGTTTTCAGGCGACTGTTTAAAATACATCTGCAGCGGGTCTTTGAAATATTTGTTAAGATACTGTCTTTCGCTTTCGTTGTCGCCCGAGAGCAGGTGAAGGTCGTAGTTCTTCTCGAGTTCCTCAATCGTTTTTTCAAGACCTTCTCTGTAAGAATTGCTGATGCTGAAATATCCGCGGTAGTCGCCGTTTACGGCGATGTAAACTCTTGATGAGTTGTCCTGCGAAAAATCTTCCGTTCTGCCGTGTATGCCCGTTACGAATTCTTCCGAGCCGAGTTTGGCAGTGCCTTCTTCAGTTTTTCCTGAAATGCCTTTGCCTGTAAATTCCTTGAAATCTATAACTTTCAGTAGTTTCGCGTTCGAGATATGGTCGTAAAGTTTTCTGCTTAGCGGATGAGTTGACTGTCTCGCGACGGATTTGACGAGCGAAAGGTCGTGCGCGCTGAGCGGAAGACCTGAAAATTTTATTTCCGCCTGTTTGCTGTGCGTCAGAGTTCCCGTCTTGTCGAATACGATTGAACCGGCTTTCGACAGGTATTCGACGACAAAAGTATTCTTGATGTAAAAATTATTCCGTCCGAAAATTCTCATAATATTGCCGAACGTGAACGGAATCGCGAGAGCGAGTGCGCAGGGACAGGTCACGATAAGAATGGCTGTAAAAACATTCAAAGCCTTGTCGCCGCTCTCCGGCAGCCAGTACGCCGCGCCAACCAGCGCGAGAATTACGGTAAAAAGCGTGAAATATTTTCCGACAACATTTGAAAATGTCTGAAGCCTGCTTTCGTTTTCCTTCTTGAAAGTGTCGTTGTTCCAGAGTGCTGTCAGATAACTTTGCGAAACGTTCTTTATGACCTCGAGTTCAATGAGACTGCCGGTCTGCCTTCCGCCCGCGAAGATAATCTCGCCGAGGACTTTTTGCACGGGTGAAGATTCGCCCGTGACGAAACTGTAGTCTATGTTTCCGTCTCCGCGGAAAAGTATCGAATCAACGGGTATTATCTCGTTGTTTCGAATTATTATCCTGTCGCCGATATTAAGTCTTGAAAGCGGAATGGTAGTTTCTTCACCGCCTTTCGAAACGGTGACGGAAAGAGGAAAATAGGATTTATACGTCCGCTCGAAATTCATGGATTCATAAGTCTTGCTCTGAAAAACCTTGCCCACGAGCAGGAGGAAAACAAGTCCTGCCATAGAGTCCATGTATCCCGCTCCTGTCTGAAGTATTATTTCATACAGGCTTCTAACGAACAGGACAAGAATCCCGAGAAATAGAGGAAAGTCTATATTTATGACTTTGTTCCTAAGTCCTTTCCACGCGGACAGGTAATATTCCGAACTCGAATAGAAAAAGACAGGGAGCGAAAGAGCAAGGTTAAGCCAGCCGAATAATTTATGGAATCCGGGGTCGGCGAGTTTCTCAAGCCCGAGATATTCCGGGAAACTGAGAAGCATTATGTTGCCGAAAGCGAATCCGGCTATACCGATTTTATAATACAGTTTTTTTAAATGGTCGCTCTTTACTTTCTTTTCCGTGGCGTCAAGATTTATAGAAGGCTCATAGCCGAGCGAATCGAGCAGTTCGGCGATTTTTTTTAGCGAAGTGTTTTCTTCGCGGTATTTTATAGTTACTTTTTTCTTAGGGAAATCTACGCGCGAATAAGTAATACCCGCATCCAGCCTGTTCATGTTCTCAAGAAGCCAGATGCATGAACTGCAGTGCATCTGCGGGACAAGGAAAGTGACTGCAGAGTTCCGGCCGTCGGTAAAACTTAAGACCTGTTTCTTTACCTGTTCGTCTCCGAGAAATTCGTATTTGGTTTTATTTCTTACGGCAGGGCTTATGCCGGGTTTCTCGCCGAGGTCATAATAGCGGCACATGTCATTCTCGTTCAGAATTTCATAGACCATTTTGCATCCCGTGCAGCAGAAAAACTTATCGTCTTTTCTTACGGTTTCATCCCTGCAAACGTCGCCGCAGTGATAGCATAAGATTTCTGTCGGTGTATTTGCTTCCTTTTTGTCCATTTAAAAAAGGCGGACATACGCCCGCCTTGTAAAGATAAAATAATTATTTAAATTATTGTAAATATTTTTCTATCATCCTGTAGAATTCTTCTTTCACGAACGGTTTTGACATATAGTCGTCCATACCGGCGGAAAGACATTTGTCCTTGTCGGCTTTTACGGCATAGGCGGTAATCCCGATAATCGGAATGTGTTTGCCCGTACCTTTTTCTATTTCGCGTATAATTGAGGTAGCCTCGAGACCGTCCATGATAGGCATCTGAATATCCATCAGTATAATATCGAACTTCTTGTTTTCAAGCACGTCGAAAATCTTAAGCCCGTTTTCAACAATCGTAACATCGTAACTTTTCCTGACGAGAAGTTCTTTAACAAGACGCTGGTTGACGATATTGTCTTCCGCGATGAGTATGTTCACGTCTTTCGGTTTCCCCGGTTTTTCCTCCGTGAACTGCTTTACGATAGCGGGTTCAGGGGGCGCGGCTGTTTTTTCGCCGGAAATTCTGAAAGGAATATCTATTGTAATGGAAGTTCCTTTGCCGGGACCGGTTGAAATCATAAGTTCGCCGTTCATAAGGGCTATGAGGTGTCTTACGATTGGTATGCCGAAGCCTACACCTGTGTATTCGAAATCGGTTGAAAGTTTTACTCTGCCTTCGTTGTCGGGCACACCGAAGAGCGATTCGACTTTATCGGGTGTGAATCCGATACCTGTATCGGTAACGATGAACCTGAGAACTCCCTTATTGTCTTCGCGGCTTTTTTCAAAAAGCGAAATACTGACGCTCCCGTTTTCCGTGTACTTTACGGCGTTCTTTGTGAGGTTGATTAGAATTTGATTTATCCTCAGAGGGTCGCCCGAAACATTGTAATCTATATTCGGCGAAACATCGACTTTCAGGGTAAGTTTTTTGCGTCTTGCCTCAAAGTCGAGAATCTGTGATGTCTTCTGTATAAGTTCTTTAATGCTGAATTCGATATTCTCGAGTTTCAGTTTGCCGCTTTCGATTCTTGAAAAATCGAGAATGTCGTTGATAATCGCGAGCAGTGTGCTCGAGGAAAAATTTATAATGTCGACGTATTCCTTTTGCTCCTTTGTAAGGTTAGTAAGCATCATTAGTTCCGTCATGCCTATGATGCCGCTCATCGGAGTTCTGATTTCCTGACTCATGTTGGAAAGGAATTGAGACTTTGCCGCGTTCATAATCTCGGCATTAATCTTGTCCTGATACGCGGAATCGTACATTTCCCTGTATTTGAGCGATTGTTCGGAAACCTCATCGGCGGTCTTATCTTCTCTTTTCAAAAAAAGTCCGATAGCGAAATAAAAAATCACTGAACTAAGCAGAAGAAAAGAGCCGCCCATAAGCCAGAAACCTACAAGCGTTTTTTCCGAATTGCTCATGAAAATAAGGAAGAGCAGTCCGAGTATAAAATAAAAAACCGTTGCCTTTACAGACAGCGAGTTATTTGTAGTTCTCTCATTGTTCATGGCTAGTAATTGTAAAATAAAAATATGAAATAGAGCGGTATAAAACAATAATTAAATAATGGTTATTATGCCGAATCCGGCGTGTTTATCAAAATTGTTTACTGCCGTTATTTCACGAACAACGAATTAAATAAAAAAATTACCGGCGGCTAAAAATATGATTTCTCTGCCTTTGTTAGATACAAAGGAACTTTATATCGCGGATATGTGTATATACATATAAATAAAAAATCTTATGGCAGTCAGATTGGAAGACGAAATCAAGCAAAAGTCGTTCAGAAATCCTTACCAGAAATTAATAGTGAACCTGCTTTACACAGGCGGATGGATGAGCCTTATTCAGTCGGGACATCTCAAGCCTTTCGGTTTGAGTCTTCCGCAGTACAACGTTATGAGGATACTGCGGGGCCAGTATCCCAACCCGTGTTCGATAAACCTAATCATTGACAGGATGCTTGACAAGGCTTCTAACGCGTCGAGGATAGTTGACAAACTTGTGATAAAGAAACTCGCCGAGAGGAACACATGCGAGAAGGACAGGAGAGCCGTTGACGTTGTAATAACAAAGAAGGGACTGGACCTGCTGGCGGAGATTGACAGAAAACAAGACCACTGGGAAGAGCAGTTTCACGGCATTACGGAGAAGCAGGCGGATAAACTTAATGAACTTCTCGATAAATTCAGGGGCAACGATTTTTATAATTTTTAAGAAAAGCGGAAAATGAAATTAGTAAATATATTATCCGTAATTCTGCTGGCGGCTGTATTGGCGGCAGGATGCGGTAAATCGGGGGTAAAGACAGGCGATAAGCAGGAAGTTTCGAAAAAGTCGGGAAAGACACTTAACGTCTCGGTGTCCGACAGCAAAATTAACTGGACCGGAAAGAAAGTTACCGGTCAGCATAACGGAACGATTGACATTATAAAAGGAGAGGTTTACGAGGACAACGGAAAAGTTACCGGGGGTTTTGTAGAAATAGACATGAACAGTATAAAGGACCTTGACCTGAAGGATTCTTCTTTCAACGCGAAACTTGTAAACCATCTTAAGTCAGACGATTTTTTTAACGCTTCGAAATACCCGGTATCAAAATTCGAAATAACAAAAGTGACGGAACTGAACGATGCTTCCATGCCCAACGTTAACGCCACGGTTACGGGAAACCTTACGATTAGAGACGTGACGAAGAGCATAATTTTTCCCGCGGAAATAAAAATTGAAAGCGGCGTTCTGAAATGCAAAGCGGACGTGGATATTGACAGAACAGACTGGAACGTGAAATACGGTTCTGGAAAATTCTTCGAGAATCTCGGGGATAAGATGATAAATGATGTATTCAGCCTCGCGTTATCGATTCTCGCGAAATAGTTTTTTAAAATTTACCTCAGCAAGCGGGAGGCATTATCGCTTTCCGCCCGAAAAAACAATGGCATACAAATTCACAAAAGAAAAATTCGAATCATACCTGACTTACAAAAGTTACAGGGGACTTCTGGACAGGCTGGCGGCCGGGAACAAAACGACGGGAGACATACAGGATGAGTCGCACACAGGCCCGACGAAACTAAACATCGCGCGGATGAACAGGATAGATAAAACGACAGTACTGACGGAAGAACTAAAAATGGAATTAGACGGCCTGAAACACAGGCTGAATTTCATTGTAATCACCGAAGGATGGTGCGGAGACACGGCAAACATCGTTCCGGTGATTAACGCTATATCCGAATATTCGGGCAAACTCTGTCTGCGCCTTGTGCTGCGTGACGATAATCCTGAAATTATGGATGAATATCTTACCAACGGGTCGAGGTCGATACCCGTCCTCATCGTTCTGGGAGAGGATTTCGCCGAAAAGGCGGTATGGGGTCCGAGACCTGCGGAACTGCAGAAATACGTAATGGAGGAGAAAAAGAAACCGGGTAATTCTCCCGATGAACTTAAAAAGAACATACAACTCTGGTATCTCGGCGACAAGACTCTTTCGACGCAGAAAGAAATTCTGAGCATCATTAAAAAAGTAAACACAAATTAGATGAAATACACACTTCACAAATCCGGTACGAGAGGTTATTACGACCACGGATGGCTGAAAACAAAACACACATTCAGTTTTGCTTCGTATCACAACCCGCAGCGTATAAGGTTCGGGCTTCTAAGGGTATTAAACGATGATATTGTCGAGGCGGGCGAAGGATTCGGGACGCATCCGCACGACAACATGGAAATTGTGTCTATTCCGATTAGCGGAGCGCTTGAGCATAAGGATTCTATGGGACACGTTGAAGTAATCAGACCCGGAGAGGTACAGTGCATGTCCGCAGGCAGCGGTATTACGCATTCGGAATACAATCATTCCGAAGATGAGCCGGTTAACTTTCTTCAGATATGGGTCTTTCCTAAAGAGAAGAATATTAAGCCGCGTTATGACCAGAAGTATTTCGACCCCGAAGAAAGAAAAAACAGAATTCAAACGGTTGTTTCGCCCGACGGCATCGAAGGAGCGTTATGGATAAATCAGGACGCGGTGTTTTCGCTGACGGAAATCGAAAAGGGAAAAGAAGTTTCGTACGAGACGAAATTTCCCGGAAACGGAATTTATGTATTTCTAATTGAGGGAAGAATGCAAATTGGTGATACTGAATTAGAAGCGCGTGACGGAATAGGCGTGGAAAGCGGCAATAAGATAATATTACGCGCTGAGGAATATTCCTATGCCGTAATAATTGAAATTCCGATGAGATGAAAGGTTTTCTTTTCCCGAAATGACCGTAATAAGGTAGTGTCTAAAATTTTGTGTTTATAAGAAAACTGTATTTAAAGGATATATCC
>JAJTBN010000257.1 GCA_021286895.1 Bacteroidota bacterium
AAAAAATTACTACTACTACTAATTTATTTTGTCTACTTTTTTTAGGACATGACAATGTTACCGCTGTTTTTATAAATCAATAGCATGTGGCTGCAATATCCGGCACCGCTAATTAGACTTCTGAGAATATATATTCGTATCCGAGAGTCTCACAGTTTCAACCGGTAACTTTCGGTAACAGAGAATAATGCTGTTTTTCAGAAGTCTAATTAACAATTATAATTGATGATTACTAATTGTCCTGTTACCCCCTGAGGGGACAAGATTTTAAGTATTTTTAAAATTGCTGATTTTTATGATTTTATAACTTGAAATTTGTTTTATTAAAACGCATATTTATGCGGTATATAAAGTAGTTATTTGTAATAGTTTTTACTCTCGGTTTTGCCGCAATAATCTGCACATGCTGTAAGTTTGCCTCACAGATCCGGAGAAAAAATATCACTTAGCGAGTTTATATATAATAAGTTAAATCCGGATTTACCGTAACAAAATAAAATTCTTGAAAGGAAACACAATGGAAAAAGGTACTGTTAAATGGTTCAACGCTTCTAAAGGTTTTGGATTCATCACCGTAGAAGGTAAAAAAGACGTATTTGTACACTTCAAAGCCATCAACGGCGAAGGTTACAAATCCTTAAACGAAGGAGACACAGTCGAATTCGAAATAGAAGAAGGACCTAAAGGACCTCAGGCAGCTAATGTGACAAAAGTTTAAGACAGAATAGAATAGAATTTGTTTCACATGTGAAAAAGGCCGTTCAATACGGCCTTTTTTTATTTATGCGCGCAGACAAAAAAACCGCCTCCGAAAGAAGGCGGTTTTTTGTTATTGCAAATTTTCTGCTTATTTGATGAGGAGCATTTTCTTTGTTTCGACGTATCCGTTTGATTCGAGTCTGTAGAAGTAAGCGCCGCTTGAGAAACTGCTGCCGTTGAAATCGACGGTATAACTTCCCGTTGTTTTGTTTTCGCTTACGAGAGTTGATACTTCTCTGCCGAGAGCGTCATATACCTTCAGTGTTACGAAACCGCTCTTCGGTATGCTGAAGTTAATCTTAGTAACCGGGTTGAACGGATTCGGATAGTTCTGTGAAAGTTTATATTCTTTCGGTACCTGAGTGACAATCGGTGTTACTCCTGTAACAACTCCGAGGTTAGCGTTCCAGGTGGCTGTGATTTCGGCCTGGCTGAGCGTTCTTTTATAGAATCTGAACTCATCCATCAGACTTTCTATGCCCGCTGATGAACTATATCCGCCGACAGTGAATCCCGTTCCATTGGTAAAGTTGAACGGTGTTTGAGCAACTGTCGTATCGAGTACGCCGTTCTTGTATACTTTAACAGCCGAAGCGGCCGAATCATATACTATATGAACAACGGTAGGTCCGGGGAATATGTTCCTGATGGGAACGTCCGTAATTCCTGTGCCTCTGAAGACAGCACCGTTAGTCGGGGCTACGCCGCCAATGAATGCGCGGAATGAAGGTCCCGGATCCCCGAACAGGTATCTTGTTGTTGCCGGAGTTACGAGGTTATTCAACCAGAAACTGATTGTCCATCCGCTCGTTCCTGTGTTTAGATTGTAACCCGTAGTGATTTTCGCACTGGTGGTTGCAGTACCGGAAAGGCAACTGTCGAACTGTCCGGGACCCGTTAACGTGAGCGAAGTAAGCGTACCGGTCGTATTTCCCGCGCCCGGAACCGCGTAATTCTTAACTGTTGTCGCGCTCGGGTTGTTTAAGAATTTGTAATAAATAAGGTCGGGCAGAGCAAATGTCGGGGTCGCATCGACTACATCGATACCAAAATTAACAATGCTTGCATCACTTAAAGCAGTGTAAGGAGTAAACGGGCAGCCGCCGACTGACCAAACTCTTCTTATCCCAGTGAGATTGTTTTGTTTTATAGTCTGGCCTGTTCCGGTTTGACCGCATTGACCAATAGCAACTATCAGAGATTTTGTCGGGTCGTAAACGAATGGATGGTCAAGAGTTATGCTCATCCATGAAAGTGCAGTGCCTGTCAATGAAGCTGAAGCCTGATTATATACCGTATCAAAAGTACCCGGATAAAAAACTCCCTGAGTCATTTGAGTAATTGTATCCTGCGCCATTAATATGTGCAGGTTCGTGTAAGTAGCGGCGCCGCCCGCAGTAACCCACAAATAGATTTTAGTAATTTTCTTCCCTGTAGGGCATGGGGAAGGTTGATTGAAATCATTACCGAGAAAAAGCCATTGTGACATTTTCCCGCCCGCTACGTTTAGCGGAAAATTGTTGTTAGATGAACCAACATTCTGGTAGTTATAATACATTGGCTGAGCCTGAACTGAACTCGTGAATAGAAAAGCTCCCAGAATGATAACAAATATGAAACCGAGAAGGGTGTAGATGGTTCTTTTCATGTACTTCAAATTTAGTTTTAGAAAAAATGTTTATTGACTAACAGATTTCTACTTTATTTGAATATAAAAGAAATTCCGGAGTACAGATGAATACAATTTTTCCGGACTTTATAAATGTAAAGAGTTTTTTTGAAATAATCAATTATATTGATTGTGTTAGTACACTGAAAAAACTTAGATTTATATTCAAAAACAGAAATTCCGAAAGAATAGTCTGGATTACGGAAGTAGAATTTCCCGTATGTCGTTTCGTATAGCATTGAATCTTAATATCGGAATATTGAATATTAATTGCTTCCGGGCGGGCGATTAATAACACGGGTTATTTAATCCGGAAAACTTAATTTTAGAAATATGAAACGTGTAATTTTTATTTCGCTGATTGTATTTCTTGTTTCGTTAAAGTCTGCCGCGCAGCCAACACCGATTTATCCTTTAGGCGCTATAAACACTCTTACACCTTTATTCCAATGGAGTGTTGTTCCGTCGGCGACAAGTTATCACCTTCAGGTTTACGCCGGCCCGAGCGTGGTAATAGACCAGATAGTAGTAGAAAATGTTTATCAGACTCCGACGGGCGTTTTAAGCGTCAACACTCAGTATTACTGGAGAGTGGCGTCTGTAAGCCTTTCAGGTACGGTGTGGTCGGGAAATATGAATTTCAATATTTCGCTTTTACCCGATCCGCCTGTGTTACTACTTCCGGCTGACGGCGCGTTGCTTTGTTCAAGCAGCATATTGTTTGACTGGACTGACGTTACTGGCGCGTTGTCGTACAGGATTCAGGTTTCAGCCGATTCGAATTTCAGTTATACCGTTCTTGACGTATCCGGATTGACAAATTCCGGATATACTCTAACAGCGAGTATAATAAACTATAATACCTTGTACTATTGGCGGGTGATGGCTTATTATTCCGGAGGAAACACGAACTGGTCGGTTAAACGGAGATTTATTGTCGGCAGCGTTCCGGCTCCGCCGGTTTACATTACCTGTCCTGTCGGAATTATACATACCCTGACCCCGGCTTTCATCTGGTCCCCGTCTCCTGGAATAATCGCTTACAGGGTTATGTTTTCTACAAGCCCTGCTTTCAGTTTAATGCTGTACGACACAACTGTCTATT
>JAJTBN010000258.1 GCA_021286895.1 Bacteroidota bacterium
GCTGTGTGTCGGGTGCGATAAGAAAGGAAGAATATCTCGAAATAATAGAAAACACAGGATTCACGAGTCTGAAAATTCAGAAGGAAAGAGTTATTGACATTCCCGAAGATATTTACCTCAAGTTTATTTCTAAGGACGACCTTGAAAAGTTCAAGGAATCGAACATCAAACTCGTAAGCATCAACGTTTACGCGGATAAGCCCGAAAAACCATGCTGCGACCCGAAAGGCGGCTGCTGTTAATGGATAAAACCAAAGTATTGTTTGTCTGTATTCATAACAGCGCGCGGAGCCAGATGGCCGAAGCGTTTGCGAATGCATTGGGTAAAGATGTCATTCAGGCTGAAAGCGCCGGACTCGAACCGGGAACGCTTAACCCGCTCGTCGTGAAGTCGATGGCTGAAGTGGAAATAGACATATCCGGAAATAAAACAAAGGATGTTTTCGATTTTTTCAAGAGCGGAAAGAAATATGATTATGTAATAACCGTTTGCGACGAAGCCTCCGGTCAGAGATGCCCTATATTCCCCGGAGCCCTTAAAACGCTTCACTGGTCTTTTGAAGATCCGTCATCGTTCAACGGGACGGAAGAAGAAAAACATAACCGCGTTTCGGAAGTAAGAGACGCGATTAAAACACAAGTCGAAGAGTTTATTAAATCCATATCACAAATATTATGATTGAAGTTAGAGTTCTCGGTTCGGGATGCGCGAGATGCAAAGAACTTGAAAAGATGTGCTTTAATGTCGCCGCCGAAAACAATATCGACGTGGATATACAGAAAATAACCGATCTTAAGGATATAATGTCATACGGAATAATGCAGACCCCCGGACTTGTAATAAACGGGAAAGTAAAACTAAGCGGAAAATTACCGACAGCCCCGACCTTGTTGCACTGGATGCAGGAAGGTTAATATAATTGCTTTTTAAAGCAGGCGAATATGAACAGAAATAAATTATGGTTTGCGGCAACGCTGATTGCGTTTTGGTTTCTTGTTTACCTTAATCTTGAAAAACTTGCGGCGCTGTTATCGGGCGCTACAGGACTTTCAGGAGTTAAAGAAGGTTACGCCCGGTCCTTTGAGTTTTTCATTTTTGAGGTTCCGAAAGTATTGATGCTTCTTACTCTTATCGTATTTGTAATGGGCATAATTCGCACTTTTTTTTCTCCTGAAAAAACGCGCGGGCTTCTTGAAAAGAAATCTCTTTTTCTGGGCAATGTTCTTGCTGCCGTTCTCGGGATATTCACCCCTTTCTGCTCCTGCTCGGCTGTTCCGCTTTTCATCGGATTCGTCGAGGCTGGAATTCCTCTCGGCGTAACGCTTTCGTTCCTCATCGCTGCGCCTATGATTAACGAAGTAGCCGTAATACTCCTGTTCGGACTTTTCGGCTGGCAGACGGCTTTGATTTATGTTTCAACCGGACTGGTAATCGCGATTACCTCGGGATATATAATAGGAAAACTGAAACTCGAGCGGTTTGTCGAAGAATGGGTTTACGAAATCAAAAGCGTTAAAACCGAAACCGAAGAGGAAAAAATTACTTTTGACAACAGAATTGAAAGCGGATACGCGGCTGTAAAAGATATCGTAAGCAAGGTCTGGCTGTATATCATTATTGGCGTGGGAATCGGCTCGCTGGCGCATGGTTACGTTCCCGAAGATTTCATGGCAGGCATTATGGGCAAATCCGCTTGGTGGTCGGTACCGCTGTCGGTGCTGATAGGCATCCCGCTTTATTCTAACGCCGCGGGTATTATACCGATAGTCTCAGTGCTGATAGAGAAAGGCGCGTCGCTCGGAACGGCCCTCGCGTTCATGATGGCGGTGATAGGACTTTCATTGCCCGAGGCGGTCATACTTAAGAAAGTTCTGAAATTGCCGATGATATTTATTTTCTTCGGCATTGTAGGCGCGGGCATTATGATAATCGGATATATTTTTAATTTAATATATTAAATGGAAAAACTATCTAAGAAACTTTCATTTCTTGACAGGTATCTGACGCTCTGGATATTTGCGTCTATGCTTGCTGCGGTTCTGACGGGATATTTTTTTCCCGGAATAGTCGGCTTCTGGGATTCTCTCAGGTCGGGAACCACTAACATTCCCATTGCCGCGGGACTGATATTGATGATGTATCCGCCCCTCGCAAAAGTAAGATACGAGGACCTCGGCAAGGTATTTAAGAACTGGAAAGTGCTGGCGCTGTCTCTCGTTCAGAACTGGATTATCGGACCTCTTCTTATGTTTTTCCTTGCGATAATATTCCTTCGGGATTACCCGCATTACATGGCTGGGCTGATTTTAATCGGACTTGCAAGATGCATCGCTATGGTAATAGTCTGGAATGAGCTCGCGAAAGGCGATACCGAATACGCCGCTGGGCTCGTCGCGTTTAACTCCGTTTTTCAGGTGCTGTTCTTCTCCGTGTACGCGTACATTTTCCTTACGGTGCTTCCGAACCTTTTCGGATTAACGTCTTTTGCCGTAAACGTTACTATCGGACAGATTGCCGAAAGCGTTTTCATATATCTTGGCATTCCGTTCATTGCCGGTATGCTTACGCGGCTGATATTAGTAAAACAAAAAGGCAAAGAGTGGTATCACGGCAAGTTCATTCCGAAAATAAGCCCGGTTACTCTTATCGCGCTTTTGTTCACGATATTCGTAATGTTCTCCTTCAAAGGTGAAATGATAATAAAAATCCCGTTAGATGTTTTGCGCATAGCAATTCCATTAATAATTTACTTCGTCCTGATGTTCTTCGTATCTTTCTTTATGGGAAAGAAAATCGGGGCGGATTATTCTAAATCAGCCACGCTTTCCTTCACGGCTGCGAGCAATAATTTTGAACTCGCGATAGCCGTGGCAGTGGCGGTATTCACGATTAATTCGGGCGAAGCATTCGCCGCGGTCATAGGTCCGCTCGTTGAAGTGCCCGTTCTTATAAGCCTCGTTAATGTGGCTTTGTGGATTCAGAAAAAATATTTCGGCAACTCCGGAGGTGGCGATATCAAGAATCCGGACTTGTGTCCCTAATAAAATAAACATGAAATATCTGCCTTCATTTCTCTTAATGGGTTTTCTGTTCTTTTCCTGCAGAACGGAAAGCAATACTTCCGCCCCGGGCGAAGTATATTCGGTTTTTTACTTTCATCCGACGGCGCGGTGCGAAAGCTGTATAAACATCGAAAATTTCACGAAAGAGCTGATAGACTCGAAATATTCGAAATCTCCCGCTATAGTTTATAAAGCGCTCAACATAGAAGACAGGGAGAACGAGCATTTCAGAAAAGACTACGGTCTTAAATTCAGCTCCGTTGTGCTCTCAAAAAGCAAGAACGGCAAAGAAGAAAAATTTAAACTTCTCGACAGCATCTGGTTGTACAGCGAAAACAGGGAAGGATTTTTGAAATACACCGATTCTGAAATTCAGGCATTCATAAAATGATTATAAAAACTCTCGGCAGCGGGTGCAGCCGGTGCGATAAATTGT
>JAJTBN010000259.1 GCA_021286895.1 Bacteroidota bacterium
GTGGGGTTAGTATTTCTATTCATAAATTTCTATTGTACGTTTTTCAGAAGTCTATTATTAATTAGAGACTTCTGAAAGACCCTGATTTGTAAAAAACGCAAAACCAAAAAGCGCATTTCTGTTATGGATACCGGCGTTTAAGAGCGAACCGCTTCGCGGTTTCGCCGGGATGACAAACCTTCAAGGTATCATTTTTCAGATGTCTCTAATTAGTAATTAGTGTCTCGTCCTAAAAAAATAAATTCTGTGGCTAAAGCCGAATTTTATTATTATTCCTACACCCCACTTTAAAGAGTGGGGTTAGTATTTCTATTCATAAATTTCTATTGTACGTTTTTCAGAAGTCTATAATTAGTAATTAAGGGCAAGAACTTAATATCGAGTAGTTTGTAATTAGTAATCTAATACAAAACAAAAGGGATGTTATGCACATCCCTTTATCATTAAATTTCTTATTTAAATTAATCTTAATTATTAATTACTAATTAGAGACTTCTGAAAAACGACGCTCTTTTCTGTTACCGAGAGTCTCCCCGTTCTTCGGGGAACTCACGGTACGGTTTTGGCGCGGCATCCGAGAGTCCCCGGTTAAAACCGGGAGACTCTCGGATACGAATTATCTTTTTCAGATGTCACTAATTACTAATTATTAATTACTAATTGAAAAGTTATCTTTTCTCCAGCGTTTTCGATATCTTTTTCAGGTTCTTTTCCGCGCGGTCGAGAATTTCTTCGCCTTCTTTAATCACTTCAGATTTGTAATTTTCATCTTCTATCTGCGGGAGGTTTATTTTTACGTTTTTGAACGCGCCCCAGATTCCCGTTTCGAGGCATTTCGCGCCGACTTCAAGGTCGCTGGCGGAAGACAGGTTTCCGTACTTTGACATTTCGTTCATCGTATCCCAGCATGAATCCGCTGTTCTCATTACTTTCAGGGGAACCTCGACAGCTTTTTTGAGGCCTTCCTGCATTTTCGCATGACGTATTTTTTTCTCCGCATCGGTATTCTTCGGCATTCTCATCGCGAGCATATAATCGTTGAAAGCGTTTGTATCGGCGTCAATCATAGAGATAAGTTCTTTCATAGCGTAATGAAGCGGAGGTATAAACTTTCTCATTTTAGCGTCGAGATGTTCGAACTTCTTGTTTCCGTAACTCATCCAGCCCATCATCGCGCCGAGTCCGGCGCCGAGCGAAGCCGCGAGTGCCGAGACGCTTCCGCCGCCGGGCGCGGAGGTTCTCGCTCCGACGAGTTCGACAAAATCCCTTACGGTCATCGACGCGAGAGGCTCGTTATTATCGGCTTCAAGCATATATTCGATTATTCTCTTTTCCGGGACGAACTTTGATATTGAAGAGAGTCCCATTCTTTCGATGACGAGTCTGATTTTCTGCTTTTCGTCGAGAATAAAAAGGTTTTCTTTCTTCATGTAATAATCCGCCGCCATCAGCATCGCTTCGAGCGGAATAAGTCCGACGAGTTCGCTTCCGCATGCCGCGAGGTCAAGTTCCTTCGCGTCCTTAACGCATTCTTCGAACGCTACATGCGGAGGAGTTATCTTGTAATTATCGAGGTTAATCGAAACCTGAGCCATGTCATATTCTTCGACAAACCAGCCGATAGCCTTAACTGCTTTAAGGCGTCCCGGTTCATTATCGTTTCTTCCCTGTTCGCGTATATTGAGCGCTATTCTGTGCGCCTGTTCTTTCGTGCCGAGGATGTTAACGTTATAAGCGATAAGGAAGAACCTTACGCCTGTGACGGTGGCACCTGATTTCGGAACGAATTCCTGCGGGCCGAAATCGGGTTTCCATTCGGGTTTATAAATCTTGTTTTTGATGCCTTCGTATTCCCCTGCTCTAATCTGCTTGAGCATTTTTCTCGCGGGGTTAGTCGACGCTTCTTCATAGAGATAGACGGGAACGCCGAGTTCTTTCCCGACTCTTTCTCCGTACTTCTTCGAGCATTCGACGCATTCTTCGACGGTGACTCCTGCTACGGGAACGAACGGCACGACGTCAACGGCGCCCATTCTCGGATGTTCGCCTGTATGCTGAGTCATGTCGATAAGTTCATAAGCGGTTTTCGAGAACTGGAAAGCCGCTTCGACAATGGACTCGGGGTCGCCGACGAAAGTGAACACAGTTCTGTTGGTGGATTTCCCGGGGTCGACGTCGAGAAGTTTAACGCCTTTAACTTTTCTGACCGCTTCTGCGCAGGCGTCAATTATGTTTTGATTTCTTCCTTCTGAAATGTTGGGGACACATTCAACTATTCTTCTCATATATAAAATTTATTGGAATTAGTATAAGTATTATTTTGAATCATAGACGAGTTTAAGAAATTCGGCGACTCCGTCCTCATCGTTGGTTCTTTCGGTAACGTAGTCGGCCTGATGCTTAAGTTCCGCCACTGCATTCTGCAGAGCGACGTTAAACCCTCCGAACTCAAACAGGTCCCTGTCATTGAACCAGTCGCCGAGCACGGCTACCTCATGCTGTTTTACGCGGAGGTGTTTCGCGAGTTTGACCATTCCTGTTTTCTTGTTAGTTCGGGATTTCCTTACTTCAAGGTGGTAAACGCCGAGTTTGGAACTTGAGCGGAAATATTTCGCAGTAAGGAAAAACTTCGCGGGAAAATTCATTTTATTCTGAATATATTTCATTACTTTCTTTTCGTTTCCGAGCATGATTATTTCGAGCACGTTATCTTTATAGTTATTATACGAATCCACGAGGCGGTAATCCGTTCCGAGGCGGTACATGAAATCGCGCAGGACTGAATTATCCTCGGTGTAGACGATTTCTTCGCCGTAGCAGAAAGCAATCCTGACGAAATACTTATCGGCAAGGTCGAGGGCTTTATCGATATATTTCGGGCCAATAACGGAACTGCTTATGACATTATTGTTAAGGTCTTTAACGAGCGCGCCGTTGACGGTAACAATCGGGATATCGACATCGAGTTCTTTCGCGAAAGGAACGATAGACGAATGAATTCTCTGAGTAGCGAAAGTAAAGAGCACTCCTTTTTCCCTGAGTTTTTTCACAAGTTCCTTTGTTTCGCCGCCGAGTTCATTGTTGTGGTCGGTTAGCGTACCGTCGACGTCAGAAACAACAAGTTTAATGCCGCTGAGTTTTTTTAATATGTTTTTCCTGTTATACAATAAAATTAATAAAATGCCTGAAAATATGGCATTTTGACAAGGATAATTTGAATTTTACCGATTTTTTTTCACAATTAAAATGTAAAAGGAAGGGGGGAAGAGCAGTAAACAATTAGCAGTTAACAATTAACAATTAGAGAATTTAGCATCTAGAATTTAGAATTTAGAATCTAGAATTTAGAATATAGAATTTAGAATATAATGTCTTGTCCTGAAATAGGTTGACAGAAGTTAAAAACTAAAAAACCGGAAAGGAC
>JAJTBN010000260.1 GCA_021286895.1 Bacteroidota bacterium
CTAAATTTGTAATATGACGAAATCTCATTTACACAAAATATTTTACAGACTCATTTTGACTCCTACTTTATTTTGGAATACTGTATCAGGTGCAACAAGCTACAAAGTTCTAGTCTCGTCTATGATTAATTTTGGCTTCATAGTTGATTCTGCTACTGTATATACAAATCAAAGAACCATTCCAAATGGCAAATTAAACCTTGCCTCGACTTATTATTGGAAAGTTGCGGCGATTAATTCTTTAGGATTCGGTCCTTGGTCTGAAACATGGAATTTCTCTACTGCGATAAATCATATTACAAAAATTGGCTCAGAAATCCCTACATCTTTCTCTTTATCACAAAATTATCCGAATCCTTTTAATCCTACTACGAAAATTAAATTTGACATTCCCACTTTTTCTAATGTCAGAATTAATATTTATGATATAACGGGAAGGGAAATTTATAATCTAGTTAATGAAACTTTAACTCCTGGTTCTTATCAAACTTCATTTGATGGATTAGAACTAAATAGTGGCATTTATTTTTATAAACTTATAACAAAGAATTTTACAGAAACTAAAAAGATGTTATTGCTTAAATAATAAAATAAGAATTAAACGAGGGAATAATAAAATGTCAAATAATTTAAATATTTATGAAAATTTATACCAATTAGGTTACAATTTTTTATCAAATCAAATTAAATCATCAACTATTGATCTTGATAAATATTTAATGCCAGCAGCGAAAGCAGAATCCTTAAATGATATTTTTTATAGAATTTTGATTTCGTCTATCAATATGCAAGGTAATCAGAATATTATTAGATTTCCTAATCACGAACAGTTTGACATAGAGCCATTGCGGGAAATATTGTTTGATTTTGATCCACATAAGGTATATGCAAATTATAAAAACATTAGTTATGAGAATCTTTTAACAATTATTCAAAGAAATCAAAATTTAGAAGAAATTAATATGGGTGATAGATGGCTGAATTTCTGTAAAACAATCCATACATCTGCTTGCTATTTAAGCTCATTCAAAGATTATGAAGATTGCAAACATGTCTTTGACGATATTTATAATAGTAGTTATTCAAAAAACTTTTTACCGATATTGTTCCAACACAAAATATATGGATTTGGAATTGCTTTATCTTGTGATTGTTTGAAAGAAATTGGATATACTAAATATGGTAAGCCAGACTCACATATTAAGAATCTATTTCGAGGTATCAATTTACTTGAAAATAATAAATATGGGGAAGATTTTGAATGTTTATTTATATTTGATGATTTGGCTAAATATTCAGGGAAATCACAATATGCTATTGATAAAATTTTCTGGTTGATTGGGACAGGTTACTTTTATTTAGATAATATCAGAAGAAACAGATCAATGAATGAGTTTATTGAATTAGCTAAGAAAGAATTTAAAATAGAATAACGATAAAGTTATAGCCAGTATTGTTTTATTGTCTTAATAATTGAATGTACTTATATTTGACGATAAAATCGTAATTATTTTCATGCTGAATATCATTCCTATCTTCTACTTATGTATCTTTCCCCTCGAGAGCGAGGCGAATATGCCGAGGAAGCAGAGGGCGGAGAAGAGTATGAAGGCGATTTTCAGACTGTGGAGGAAAGCGGGGAAGTTGTCTTTGCTGATTTCCGCTTTGCCGATTATGAGCGTGAATATTACTATGACGATTCCCATGCTGAGCATCTGGCCTATCATTCGCATCGATGAGAGCGTCGAGGAGGCGATTCCGTAGTTCTGCCTTTCGACCGAACTCATTACGGCGTGGGAGTTGGGCGATGAGAACATCGCGAATCCGAATCCTATTACCGCGAGGTTTATCACGATTAACGGGTATCCCGTCGCTTCATTCAGGAATACAAACAAGACAAGCCCTGCCGTGAGCACCGCCATTCCGAATGACGATACTTTACGCGGCTCTATTCTGTCGGATATTCTTCCCGCGAAGGGCGAGAATATCGCCATGAATAGCGGCTGAGTTATGAGTATGAATCCCGCGTCCTGCGACGAGAGGTTTTTTATGTTCTGAAGGTAAAGGCTCATCAGGAATCCGAGCGCGAACGTGGCGCTGTAGTTTATGAGAGCCGCGAGGTTCGAGAACATGAACGTTCTGTTCGTCCTGAACATCCTCACGTTGAAGACGGGGTTTTCCTTTTCGTTTTCGAGTTTCAGGAATATTACAAGCGACGCGAGTCCCGCCGAAAGAAGCGCGATTCCCGTCAGTCCGGGAAGGAACGTGAATCCGAGCATTACGAGCGTGAGCGATACGACATAGAACAGCGAGCCGGGCACGTCGAATTTTTCCTTATGCGTTTCAGTGATTTCCTCTTTGAGTTTAATCCATATCATTACTGTCGTTAGCACGCAGAGAAGGAAACTTATGTAGAATATGTAACGCCAGCCGAGTCCGTGCGCGATTATTCCTCCGATGAACGGGCCTGTCGAGAGTCCCGTGTAAACGGCGGTTGTGTTTATGCCGATTACCCTGCCGCGTTTTTCGGGCGGATAGGCGGATACGAGTATCGCCGTCGATGTCGTGAATACCATCGCCGAGCCGGTTCCCTGAAGGAGGCGGAATATCATAAGCATTTCCCCTGATGTCGCGAGTCCGCAGAGAAGGCAGCCGATTGTGAAGATTACCATGCCGAGTTTATAGAATTTCATCCTGCCGTATATGTCGGACGCTTTGCCGACGGGGATGAGGAGCACTGCGGTTGTGAGCAGGTATGCCGTGGCGACCCATGAGAGTAGGACGGCGCTTGAGTTGAATTCTCTGCCGATTGGCGGAAGCGCGATGTTTATCGCGGAGCCCATGAACGCCATGACGAATGATGCGAGCGTGGTCAGGAAGAGAATGTATTTCCGTATTTTGTCAGTTGGTTCCAATTGGATAAAAATAGGGATTGGGGATTTTAGTTTAAATGGATTTAGAAAGAATCAAGAATCAAGAATCAAGTTTAAGAGCAAGAACTTCTTTTAGAATCAAGAATCAAGCATCAAGAATCAAGAATCAAGTTTAATAGCAAAAGCTTTTCACCGCAAAGGCGCAAAGGACGCAAAGATTTTTCAATAGCCCGCGGGATGACTCGGAAAGTGAAGATGACGCGGGATTTGAAGAGCAGAATCAAGAATCAAGAATCAAGCATCAAGTTAGAGAGCAAAAGTTTTTCACCGCAAAGGCGCAAAGGGCGCAAAGATTTTTCAATAGCCCGCGGGATGACTCGGAAAGTGAAGATGACGCGGGATTTATACTCGTTGCCAAAGTCCTTTTACAAGAGCGAACCTTCGGTTTAGTAAAGAGGCGATAAGGTTTTTGTAGCCCACGGCTTCAGAGGCTGTGTGAAAATTCAAAATCAATGGACAGAATTTTT
>JAJTBN010000024.1 GCA_021286895.1 Bacteroidota bacterium
ATGGTTCATATCCCCGGGCTGAGAATGCACGGGGATATTTTTTTTACAATTAGCAATTAACAATTAGAGCATGTAGGGAGTTTGCTATTTGCAGTCTGCTGTTTGAAGTTTGCTATTTGCAGTTTGCAGTCTGCTATTTGCGGTTTGCAAATTACTATTAACAGTTAGCAAATGGAGCGCAAAGAGCAGTTTGCTGTTTGAGACGGAGCAATACCGGTAAAGGGAACAGAATCGGATAGACAGCCGCAGATTTTTATTTACATACTATATTGCATCGAAGATTATTAAAAACATCAATCACAATTCATTCTTAAAACCACCCGGGTTTTAACTTCTAATTGTTAACTGTTAAATGTTAATTGAATTTTTTATATTTGAGTGCAATTCAAACGGAAGGAGTAATCATGGGAGAGGATTATTCTAATCTCCAGAAGATGTATCAGCAGAGATTCCAGACACAGTACCAGAATATGCAGGAGTCAAAGCAGCCGCCTTCATACAGGCCGAAGAACAATTCAGGATGCGGGCTTATTGCTGCCCTTGCCGCCGGTTTTTTCGTCGCTCTTGGAGTAGCGCTTGTTCTTTTTTTCAGCCAGGGTTCTTTTGATGTAATAAAAGAAAAGTTTTCTGAGACGAATTCGCGGGATGACAAGCAGCAGCCTGTTAAAAAGGTTTCAAAGAAGAAAAAGCCCGAGGGTACGATTACGAACGCCGTGATTATTCCCGGAAAGGACGGCCAGCAGAAACTCTGGCTGCAGTCATGGGAACTGGATGGCACGGAGTACCGGCTTAATACTTACATATACGACCCGTTCGAGAAAGAGATGCAGGGATACACGGGAGTGACTTCACCGAACTATCCGCCGTCATACAGCATGCTTTACGCGAACGACGAAATCTGGAAAGTGAATTCCGAGTCCGGACCGAATAAAGCCGGGATTTACACGTACGACCCTGTAACCGGTTCGGAAAAACTCAGCACTGAAAGTTTCTGCGCTAAGTTTCCGGAATTAAACGGAGGCATCACCAGACTTTATTATTTTCCGAATCCGCCGAGGCTGAATCTTGAGTCAGCAGACGGGAGAAAACCTGTTTACGATATTTTAGGCGGCGAACTTTACGCGGGAGATACGGAGTTCAGGAATTCATTCAAGGATAAAAAGAATACGATTACTGTATTCGCGCTGGGCGTGGAAAATTCAGGCGAGAGCGCGAGGAAGAGGCTTTTTCTCGTAACCGGTCCGGAATCGAGTTTATGGAGCAGGAGCGTGGAGGAATATTATTTCACTTCGTCCTCGACTCTTAAGTTCATGCTGAATTCCGAGGCAAAGGTGACCGCGAAGGGAAAAGTGTTTCTTGAAGGCGTAATGCTTTATCAGGACGATGACGCGTGTTTTATACTTCATCAGGACAAGACCGGAACGAGCGCGGAAAGATTATTATCTTGCGTGGACAGGTCGGGCACGGTACTCTGGACAAAGGCTACGGGAGACGGGCTTTCAAAAAGGCTTCGCGCAACGGATGACAACTCTCTGTCATCGATGTTCTTTATTAAAAATGCGGTACAGTTATCTCGTTCGGGTAATCTCGTGCTGTTCAATTACGAGAAGTCGGGATTCACGGGTTTCGATTTCAGTACAGGGAAGGTGTTGTTTGGAGTGGAGACCGGAGACAATTAACAATTAACAATTAGTAATTAGTAATTAGTAATTAGTAATTAGTAATTAGTAATTAGTAATTTGTAATTCGAGACTTCTGAAAAACGATATCTTTAAGATTTGTCATCCCGGCACTCGCGAAGCAGAAGTGCGAAGCACCCGGGTTCCATAAAGAAAACACTGATTTTATACTAGAACAAAACCGAGAGTCCCCCCGATGTACATCGGGGGAGACTCCCGGAAACAATCATTTTTTTAGAAGACTCTATTTAGCAGTTTGGAATAAAAAGTTAATACTTGAAATTTTAAGAAATCGGCAATAAAAAAGATTGGTGCATCAGAAACACCAATCTTTTCATTTACAATTTAAAATTTACAATTTAAAATTTGAAGTAACTATTCCTCGAAATGGAGGACTGTCATTTTCTTACCTCGTGTTTCCGGAAAAGTCCATATCCATGCTCCTGTAAGGAGCGCGAAAACGACGGCGATTGAGATGCCTCCGCCGAGTCCGTAGTTAGTAGCGACAATGGCGATAATGACAGGAGTAAAGAACTGTACTCCGCGGGCGAGGTTAAAGGCCGTACCCATGGCTGTTCCGCGAATTTTCGTCGGGAAGAGTTCGGAAAACAGCGGGCCGTATCCGCCGAACATGCCTGTACCGAAACCGACAAGAAACATGCACACAAGAATCAGGTACTGCTGCACCTCAATAATATTCCAGAATGTTGTTATCATCAGCAGACCGAAAGCCATAATGACCGAGTAGACGGAATATGCCGGTCTTCTGCCGAACTTATCGGCAATGAACCCGAATGTGAAGTAGCCGAGGAAACCGCCTGTCTGGGTGAACAGCATGAACAAAGCCGATTTCGCCATCGTGAACTGCCTTTGCTGATGGAGGTATCCGGGCATCCACGAATAAGTAAACCAGTAAGCGGACATATCGAATACAGCGAGCACGAGCGCGAGAACAAAATATTTTCTGTTTTCTTTTTCAAACAGCGCGAGAAATTTATTTTTCTTCTCCTTAGCGATTTCTTCCTTTGAAATTTCTCCGGCGAGAATCATTCTTTTTCTTTCCTCCCAGATATCAGACTCGGGAAGTTTCTTTCTTATGAAGATTACAATCACCGCGGGCAGGACCGAAGCGAGGAAACAGAGCCGCCAGCCGATTTCGGGAGCGAGGTAGCCGCCGATAAGCGTAGCGAGGGCGATGCCGACGGGCGCACCCGTCTGCATGAACGCGCCGTAGCGGCCGCGGAGTTTCGCCGGGAATGTTTCGCCGATATAAGTCTGTCCAGTCCCCCATTCGCCGCCGACGCCGAGACCGGTAATAATTCTGAAAATCAGCAGCATCGGTATGCTGTAAGAAAACCCGCTGAGGAAAGTGCCGACGCTGTATGTAATAATCGTCCACTGAAGAACATTTTTCCTTCCGTACCTGTCGGAAAGGTAGCCGAAGATAATCCCGCCGACGGCAGTCGCGGCGAGGCTTGCGCCGAAGACGAAAGAAATTTCGACGTCGGAGAAATGGAGTTCGGCTTTAATCTGAATCATCAGAAAACTGTAGAGAATGAGGTCGTAGAAATCGAAAACCCATCCGGCCCAGCTGAGAAGGAGGATATGATAGTGCTGTTTCGTGGGTTTATCGCACTCGTTAAGAAATTTTGCCATTATTATGCGGATTATTTTTCGAAACCGTTAGGGAAAAATAAAGCAATGAATTTCCGAAAGTTAATATAGACGAAGGGGATTTCTTTAACAAGTAAGAATTATTTACTCACAAAAAAATCCCGCAAGAAAATTCTAACGGGATTTCATACAACCGCATGGTACAATCTATACAAGAATTAGTTCGGATGTGTTCGCGGGATTGTATTTCACGTTCAGTTTATCCCCTACTCTCGGGACGGCGATTTTCGAAACTGCTGTTTGAATTTCCGTTTCGAATTCCGGACCGTACTGAGGAGTGACTTTGAGTTTCAGATGAACGACGGGGTTGTAGTTAACGAGTGTACCCGTATCCGCAATTGAAAGGACTTCCGCGGTGCCTCCCATTCCTGTCGCCATCAACTGCGCTTTTTTTCCGTCGTAGTCGGTATATTGTTTGGCCATATCGAGACTTTCGTTGGCCTTATTGACAAAGTCCTTTCCCATGAAAGTTTTTGCCATGAATCCTGAGACGCCTTTATTCAGAGCCTTGTCGGCTTTATTGAGCGCGTCCTTGGGGTCATCTGATGGTTTTTTTCCGAATCCAAGCATGCTGTTCTCCTTTTTTTTGTTATTGGATTTATTGGATATGCGAATATAATAAAGTTATTTTAAATTAAACATGCTTAGGGGGTTTAATTTTCAAAAAATGCGGTTTCGCGTCAAAAAGGGGCATGCTATACGGCATAAAATGCTGTCATAGCCGGAAAATGAAATATTCATTTAAATCTAAAATGTCAGAACATGCATTTCGAAGAAAAACAAACTTTTCAAGATTGTCTTTAAAATATTTCTTTTCACCCATGACAAATTTAGCGCCTTCATGTTTTAACCTGGATAAATTTTCTGCATTAATCTGCGGTGTGCAAAGTACCCATCCTTTTCTTCGTGACAGGTATAAATTGACCGGATTATTATCTGATACGGATATCACAAGACTGTCTTCCGGTATCATTGTTCTTGCATCGGCAGTTAATTTATACAACGGTGAATTGATGTCTTCGTATTCCATAAACCTGTAATATCTTACGAATGAGAGAACCGGAATTAATAATAGCGCGGAAAGTACAATGATAAGAGCAGGTTTTTTTTGCCCCGAAACGGGTTTCAGAGAAGGGAAATTCAGATATTTTGAAAATACTTTAGCAATAAAAACGGAAGCCGGTATGTTGAAAGGAAGTTGATAATAATCCTGTTCGAGATGCGCCTGAGGAGCGATGAATATAAAAATCAGAAATGCTATTACATAGAAATCGAAAAGCATTTCATACCTGTTTTGTCGTTTAATAAATAGTCCCCAGATAAACAATACGAAGCCGGCGTAGGTCAAATGACGTTCACCGAGATTCCTCAGAAAAATATCGTTATAGAATTTTGGTTTTATCAGCAAATCCGTCATACCCCATTTATCGTTTCCTGCATTCCAGATATTGAATGACAAACCTGTGATTTCCGAGAGACTATGTGCGTGATAATACCAGGCCGCAACACATGAAAACACAACCGAGACCATCAAAATAATTTCCCATTTAATGAACATTTTCCACCTGTATTTTTTGAAAACAAGAAAAGCCAGCGGCAGTCCAAGATACAACGCGGGAAGTTTAACGAGGGCGGCAAGGGTAATAAAAGCAGTTGATAGCATTAAATATCTGAAATAATTTTCTTCAGTCCATTTCAAAAAGAAGTAAATCCCGTAAATCGAGCACATAAGCATTGTTGATTCAGGCATAAATACACGCGAGAAATAAATGTTTAACGGAAGCATCGTGTATATAAATGATGCCCAGAGCGCCGTATTTTCAGAAATGATTTTCCTTACGAGCAAATAAAGTCCATAAACCGAAAATAACGAGAACAAAACAGAGACCAGTCTTCCGAAATAATCATGCATCCCGAATACATTGTACAATAAAGATACCGAATAGGGGTATATCTGAAATTCGGATTCGACATAACCGGGTGTAGTCCCCCTCCAGTCGACCTGAGGGTAGAGTATACTGCTGCCGGACTCATAAAAATTCTTTGCTATTGCCGCGGTATCTGCCTGTCTCCATTCATGCCAGCCTCCGACAGGGAAAGAAATATGATACAGTCTTATAAGCAGAGACAGATAGAGTATTATCGCGATTTTATTATTCATTGATTAAAATGCACGGATTTAGCCGCCGGCAAAAAATTATAACTTCAAAACAAAGTGACAATAATTTAATAATATAATATTATATATGGTATATATTTTTTGGTTATTATAAATATGATATTAATTTTAAGGAATATATTCCTTCATTATCTGAGATACTATTGTGAATGGACTTTTTTTATTTTTGATTAATAATCGGCTGTGTTAGTTCTTTGTGGGATAAACTATCAATTTTTGTGATAATTATTTTTTATACACTGTTTTAGACAAGGCAGGAATTTAAGACAAAGGTTTTTTGCGGAAATTAAAATTAGATTAATATTCAGGCTGGGCCGGATTTTTCTCCAGCAAGATAAACCCGTCAATCCATTCCGATGTGAAAGGAATCGTAATCTTTAAACAGGTGATTTTTTCGAAATGAATAACTGACATGCCTTATCTTTATTACATATTACTATCCTTTACTGTATCCACGTTATTAGAGTGTATATATTAAATTGTATTTTCACAATAATATATTTAACTTTGTTTATTATTTCTTATTAATCAAAAGGGAAAACAATGAAATCAGTGTTAACAGTATTTTTCTTATTCTTCATTTTTACATTCCCGCTATCTGCACAGGAAACCTTCATTAATTCCGGAGACGCTACATACCGCGGCTGCAACACGGCGGACAGGAATGACATGACGGGAACATTTCCTGCAGTTGAAAAAACTCAGAGGCAGACTGAGATTGAGAATAAGATAAAGTTATTAAGAGAGACCGGTAACGGTTCAGAAAGGCAAAGAGTAGAAGATTTAAATTCACAGTTAGCGCAGTACAACGGGAACACAATCGCAGGCGCTGCGCAGTACCCTGCTGTAGTATGCAGGAACAATCCCCCGTTCATGCAGCCCGACAACATAGGCAACACGAACATTTTTTCATCGCCGAATTACATACACGGACTGGCAGTGGCGGTTGAACAGACTGGACCGACCGCGGGAAAGATTTGGGTAGTATGGGCGGTGAGTCCTTCGGGAAGTTATCCCGATACGGTACATGTAGAATATTCCATTGACAACGGAATAACATTTCATGAATATGCAGTGTTTCATCTCGGCGGAACTGATAAAGTAAACTACGATGACCTTGACATTGAGATAATCGAGGCGCCGACGGGCGACAAGTATATATGGGGAGTTTACGGATTAAGGTCGAACGGCGGAGCGGGCAATTGGTTCGTCGGAGGGTTCAATCTTGACATCACGAACTTCGCGGGAAATTTCTGGGTATTATACTGGCCGACTACAAGCACGACGAACAGGTATTACAACATAAGACTGACGACTGACAATGCATATTATCCTTCCAATGCATTTACTTACATTATTTGTTCGTTCGATTCGACCACAGCGGCAGGAACGCATTTTAATTCACAAAAATACGCAAGGTGTCTTAATCCATATCTTGGCACAGCTCCCGTGTTTTCATATCTTGGCAGGTACTTCTACTGGAATTCAGAGCTGGACGGCCCTTTACGCACATTATATTCCGACATCGCCTACTTCAGGAATGGAGCAGACACTATTATCGTATCCTACTCAGGCATTCCCGACAGTACGAGAATATTTTTCGCTAAGAGCGACATAAACGGAAACGCGCCTGTAATAGGCCAAAGTCAGGCCGGAACATACACGGGATATAAGCATCACGGGCGCCTTGCGACGAACGGGAACAGCAACGGATTCGTTCTTTGCTTGTACAATGTAATGGATAACGGTCATTTAAACGTAGCGTATATGCGGACATCGAATTTCGGAAATTTCAACAATTACATACAGAGCGCGTTATGGGGGAAGGCCGGTGTAGACAACTATTATCCGGAAATAATCGGAAGAAGAAATGCATCTTCGGCATATTTCTCTTTCGTAAGACCGGGAAGTACAGATAGTCTGAACTATTACAGAGTAGACCCGAGCGGTACAATAACTTCGACATACAGAATGAATTATCCCACATCGATTACACCGTCTATCGCGCCGAAGCCGGCGTTCAGGTACGCGAACGGCGACAGTTGTTTCGTGGCGTTTGTCGAATACGGACCGAAAAACGTATGGGCCGCGACAGGATGTTCGGGAGCGACGATAGGCGTAGGAAATCAGGGCGAGACGGTAAATGATTATTTCCTGAATCAGAATTATCCGAATCCGTTCAATCCGATGACTTCGATTCAGTACGGAATACCGAAATCCGGATTGGTTAAACTTATAGTATACGACGTGCTTGGCAAGGAAGTATCTGTGCTCGTAAATGAAGTAAAGAATGCGGGCAAATACATAATATCGTACAACGCTTCTTCCCTGCCCTCGGGAATATATTTCTACAAATTATCCGCTGGGAGTTACACGGAAATAAAGAAGATGGTGCTCGTTAAGTAGAATTTATCTTCCATATTATTGAAGGGTATCTCATAAAGAGATACCCTTTTTATTTTCTGAAAACGTCATCAAACAACTTCATTTTATTTTTCGTAGATTTTACATAGTTTGTATGCTCATGCGGGAGTAATTCAGTGGTAGAATGTCAGCTTCCCAAGCTGGACGTCGCGGGTTCGAGTCCCGTCTCCCGCTCACTTCATTTTGTTACCGATATACAAATCCGGACATCTTTTTACTTATTCGCATTGTTCGTTTTGATTCCCGCTTGCGCGGGGAATGACAATCGGAAGCCTTATTCGTCTTGATTCCCGATTGCGCGTGAATGACAATCGGAGAGAGTACTTGTTTTGATTCCCGCTTACGAGGGAATGACAAACTTTTTGAAATTACGGTATATGACGTTATGGGAAATAAATATATTGATATATTCATATTTATACCATAAGTTATTATGGGTATTAAACGCGGATTATTTACGTTTTTGTATTCGCGCGTATTACTTAAATTATTCTATCATGAATAAAAAATATTTCACTGTAGGACCGACGGAATTATTTCCGGAGGTCGCGGAGATGTACAGGGGCGCGGCGGCGGAGGGATTCTTTTCTGTTTCCCACCGCTCGAAGGAATTCGAGGAAATACTGGAGGCAACCGTTAATTCAGTTACAACGCTTCTGGATGTGCCGGATGATTTTTACGTTTTCTTCCTGTCATCGGCGACGGAATGCATGGAAAGGATTATAGAAAACACGGTTGAGAGGAAATCATTTCATTTCGTAAACGGGTATTTCGCGCAGAGGTTTTACGATATTGCCTCGCAATTGAAGAAAGAACCGGAATTCGTAAAGACGGAATTCGGAAAGGGATTTGATTTAGCAAATACGGTTATTCCGGCAGACTCAGAACTGATATGCATAACTCACAACGAAACGAGCACAGGCGCCGCTCTCCCGCTCGAAGGAATTTACGGGATTAAGAAAGAGCATCCCGATAAATTGGTTGCACTCGATATTGTCACGTCAGTCCCCTATTACAAAATTGATTTCACATACATCGATATCGCGTTTTTTTCGGTGCAGAAAGGGTTCGGACTGCCTCCCGGGCTGGGGGTAATGTTCGTAAGGAAATCCGTTCTTGAAAAAACAAAGGACATGCAGTCGAAGGGTATTAACATCGGCACTTACAATAACTTCATAAAACTCGCGGCGAACGCTGATAAATGGCAGACTACTATGACGCCGAACATCCCGGCGATATATCTTCTCGGAAAAGTAAGCGATTTGATAATTGAAAAGGGAGTCGAGGCGATGAGAACCGAAACGGAGAAGAAAGCCAATCTCATATACAACTTCTTCGACAAGCACGACACGATTAAGCCGTTTGTGAAGGACAAGGAACTGCGGTCGAAGACAACAATAACTCTGGAGACAGAGCTTGACACAGCGAAGATTTTCGAGAAGATTGAATACAACGGATTTGTTCTGAGCCAAGGTTATGGGGATTACAAGGGAAAACACATTCGTATTGGGAACTTCCCTGTTCACAGACAGGAAGACGTATCCAATCTGATTTATTTATTCAGGAAATTTTAATATGGACTTATTCGATAATAACAATCCCGAGACTCTGAAATCGAGACCGCTTGCCGAAAGAATGCGGCCTGAAGTACTGGAAGATTTTGTCGGGCAGAAGCATCTCGTCGGCAAGGGAAAGCCGATAAGCCTGATGCTCGACAACAAGTCGATAGTTTCGATGATTTTCTGGGGTCCTCCGGGAGTTGGAAAGACAACGCTTGCTCTTCTGATTTCGAAACTCGTCGACTCGGACTTCATACAGTTATCGGCAGTTTCAGCCGGAGTGAAAGACGTACGGGAGGCTATAGAGAACGCGGAAAGGAACCTGAAGTTTTACAGCAGGCGCACGATTCTATTCATAGACGAAATACACAGGTTCAACAAATCGCAGCAGGATTCGCTTTTGCACAGCGTAGAGAAAGGCATTATAATACTAATAGGAGCGACGACCGAGAATCCTTCTTTCGAAGTCATCTCCCCTCTGCTTTCAAGATGCAGGGTTTTTACGCTTGAAGAACTCGGCAAGGCTGATTTTCAGAAAATTCTGAAACGTGCTACAACTGAAGATATTATTCTCAAAGACATGAAGATATCATTTGAGGACGAAGATTTTCTTATTTCGCTTTCGAACGGCGACGCGAGGCGCCTCCTTAACGGACTTGAGCTCGCGGTGAAACTTGCGGACGCGGATGAAGACGGGGCAATGAATATTACGAACACTATTCTGAAAGACGCGTTTCAGACTAACTACATAAAATACGACAAGAACGCGGAAGAACATTACAATATTATTTCCGCATTCATAAAGAGTTTAAGGGGAAGCGACCCTGACGCTGCTGTTTACTGGCTGGCGAGAATGCTGAAGGGCGGCGAAGACCCGAAGTTTATAGCGAGAAGAATGGTTGTGCTGGCATCGGAGGATATCGGAAACGCCGACCCATACGCCATAACGATGGCGGTCAGCACCTTTACTGCTTGCGATTACATCGGAATGCCCGAGGCGAGGATAATACTTTCGCAGTGCGCGACGTATCTTGCATGTTCGCCCAAGAGCAACGCTTCATACATGGCTATAAGCGCGGCGGAGGGCGACGTGAACTCGATGCCGGCATACGACGTGCCTTTGCATTTGAGGAACGCGCCTACGAAACTTATGAAGGAACTTGGTTATCACAAGGGATATAAGTACGCTCATGATTTCGAGGGGCATTACACGGAGCAGTTGTACCTGCCGCAGGAACTGAAGGACAAGGCGTATTACAATCCGTCGGAGATGGGACGGGAGGAAAAGTTTAAGAAATATCTGGACGGGACAAAGAGAAATAAAAAATAAAAGTTATAGATTTGCTTTGTAATTAATGTTTGCCTAGGTAAACTCTTTCCGATTTATGACCCGGTTTCGTTTTGATCCCCGCGTTCGCGGGTATGACAAAAAGTATAAAGCCGCTTACTTACCGAGATTTTCAATGTAGTCCGGAACTTCGGGTTCGCCCTTGAAATAATCGCCGCGATGCCCCTGAGTGTACGCCCATCTGTGAAGCCATGAGATGCCGGCTTTCTTATAGAACTCGTCTTTGGATTGGTAGCATGAGTCCTTTATTGCTTCGTCGAATGTAATAAATTTATAGCCTTTGGATTCGAAAAGAGAGAACATTCTCTCGAAGTTATCGGCGTTGATAAGGTTTGCGTGAACGAGGAGAATCTGACTTACATTGTAACCGAAAAGTTTTATGGACTGGTTTTCATAGTAATCAAGAACCCTGCCCATATAGTCTACATATTCATCGGCAATTACTTTGCTCAGTGAATCATTCTTATCGAACTTCGCTTTCTCGTACGCCGCAGCGTAAAGGTAGTCGCCGTTATCCACGGTTACCGGAGTAACAACATATCCCCTGCTGTCGAGATACGCCTGAAGCGAGTCTGCTTTTTCCTTAGTGTTGCCTCTGAAAAGAAACGGGTGGCGGAAATATTTCAGTTCTTTGCCGTATTCTTTGAGAATGTTATTGAGTATGGGTTCGCCGTCGGTAATATCGCTCTTGAATTCGGCGAATGTAAGTTCGTTATAATTTTTGTGCCCGAATGTGTGATTGCTTAAATCGTGTCCGTCTGCGAGCCATTTTTTGAGAAGGTCATACCGTTCGGGATAGAAAGTGCGTCCGTTGTAAAGTTTGCCTGCATTGACGGCGCCGATTGCTTTAATGCCGTGTTTTTTAAGCGCGGCGAGTATATTATCGGTGATATAATTATAAGTATCTATATCTTTGAAGTACTTTGTAACGACGGGAAGATCGTCTATTGTGACGCAGATTTCGCGTTTGATTTGCTGGGGAATTGCTGACGATACGATAAAGAATAGTAATACGAAAAGCAGTGCTGATAGTTGTTTTTTCATAGCGGTTCTCCTGTGTTTATTGTTACAAATTTATTACTTTTTGCAAGAGCAGTCAATTCATGTATGCCGGCCGGGAGTAATTGCATCTTATAATCTTATTTCGTCTGGATTCCCGCTTTCGCGAGAATGACAAACCCCAAGTTGAATTTTAATAAAAACTTTTTAAAGCCCAAAAGGTTTATTTGTCTTAATAAAATCAGAATAACGATTTGAAGATTCTGACGGCTTCTTGAACTTCGTCCATGGAGACATCCATATGGAACACAGTGCGGATGCTTGTGGTAGTGCCCGCTGACATGAGGACGCCATTTTCCTTTATCTTCGACATGAATTCACTTCTGGGCGTATTCTTTATTTCGAACATCACCATGTTTGTATGAACTGAATCGAGGTCGATTATAACATCGGGAACCGAAGAAATTTCCTTCGCGAAGAATTTTGCCTTATCGTTATCTTCTTTCAGTCTTTCGACGTTGTTATCAAGAGCGTATAGAGCGGCAGAAGCGAGTATTCCCGACTGTCTCATGCCGCCGCCGAGAATTTTTCTCCACTTATGTGCTTTGGCTATAAAGTCAGCGTCGCCGCACAGTATCGAGCCTGCGGGAGCGCCCAGCCCTTTTGAGAAGCAGAAAGAAATCGAGTCGCCGTACGCCGCGTATTGCTTCACAGTAATTCCCGTTTCGACGTACGCGTTAAATATTCTCGCGCCGTCCATGTGGACTTTTATTCCGTTATCGTGCGCGAAATTAGAAATTTCCTTGATGTTGTCAATCGGCAATATTGCGCCGCCTCCGCGGTTATGAGTATTTTCGAGGCAAATAAGTCTTGTGAACGGGAAATAATATTCTTTGGAACGGACTCTTTTTACGATGTCTTCAATCTTCATCACTCCGTTCTTTCCGGGAATCGTAACCATCTGGACGTTTGAGATAATCGCGGGAGCGGCGGTTTCGTAGTTGAATATATGTGCTTCCGCTTCGCAGATAACCTCGTCGCCCTGAATTGTATGCGACTTAATTGCCAACTGGTTTCCCATGCATCCCGTAGGAACAAAGAGCGCTTTTTCCTTGCCGGATATTTCCGCGCATTTTTCCTGCAGTTTATTGACTGACGGGTCTTCGCCGAAAACGTCGTCGCCGACTTCGGCGTTAAATATAGCCTTCCTCATTCCTTCGGAAGGGCGAGTGACTGTGTCGCTTCTTAAATCTATGTATTTCATTTCTCGAAAAGTTTTTCCTGGCTTTGTCCGTTGCCGTTTCCGTTTTCTTTATCCTCTTCGGCTATTCTCGCCACAGCGGAAATCCTGTCGTTATCGCTAATCCTTATGAGTTTCACGCCCTGAGCGTTTCTTCCCATCACTCTTATATCTTTGACCTTTTGTCTTATGAGAATGCCTCTTGTTGTAATTATCATGAGGTCGTCGGTATCCGTAACTTCCTTGATTGAAATCATCTTGCCGACCTTATCGGTTGTCTTGACGGTTATAACGCCTTTGCCTCCTCGGTTAGTGATTCTGTAATCGCCGAGGTTGCTTCTCTTGCCGAATCCTTTTTCGGTAACGACGAGAATTGTAGCGTTTGTCCTTATAACCGCAATCATACCTACGACAAAATCGCCCTTGCCGAGTTTGATTCCGCGGACACCTGTAGCGGTTCTTCCCATTTCGCGGACGAGGGATTCGTTGAACCTGATAGCGAGACCGCTGTGGGTTCCGATTACGATTTCCTGATGCCCGTTTGTGAGTTTAACCTCAACGAGCGCGTCACCGTCGACTATGTTAATCGCGTTAATTCCGTTTCTTCTGATATTGGAATAGGCGTCGAGTTTGGTTTTCTTAATAACGCCGAGTTTTGTAATCATCGTAACGTAGAGTTCCTCGTGGAAATCTTTCACCATAACGAACGCCGAAATGTTTTCATCCTTTTCCTTTTCGATAAGGTTGAGTATGGATTTACCGCGTGAGGCTCTCGAGCCTTCGGGTATATCATACACCTTGAGCCAGTAGCATTTGCCCTTATCCGTGAAGAACATAATATACTGGTGCGTAGAGCCGATGAACATGTGTTCTATGAAGTCCTCTTCGGAACTGCCGGTAGTAGCGGCCGTGATGCCTTTACCTCCGCGTCCCTGAGATTTGTACGAAGAGACAGGGATTCTTTTAATGAACCCTTTGTTTGAAATCGTGATTACGACGTCTTCTTCCTTGATGAGTTCTTTCAGCATCTCGTCGTCGGACATTTTCTTCACGTCATGCACAATTTCCGTTCTTCTTTCGTCGCCGTATTTTTCCTTTAATTCCTTAAGGTCTGTGGCGATGATTTCTTTTCTGAGTTCTTCGCTTGCAAGAATCCTTTTAAGTCTTTCTATAGTCTTTAAAACTTCCTTGTACTCTTCTTCGATTTTCTTTCTTTCGAGTCCCGTAAGTCTCTGCAGTCTCATCTCGAGAATCGCGACCGCCTGAACTTCCGAGAGTTTGAATTTCTTCATCAAACCTTCTTTAGCCGTAGGTGTGTCTTTTGATTTCCTGATGAGTTTTATAATCTCGTCGATATTATCGAGAGCGATAATATATCCTTCGAGAATATGCGCGCGTTTTTCGGCGACATCGAGTTCAAACTTCGAGCGTCTGACGATTACATTAAGCCTGCGCTTTATGTAATGCGACATCATTTCTTTCAGGTTGAGAACTTTTGGAACGCCGTCTACGAGAGCAAGCGATATAATGCCGAAAGTCACTCTCATCTGAGTATGCTTGTAGAGATTGTTCATTATGACGTTCGGGTTCGCGTCGCGCTTAAGACCGATGACGACTCTCATGCCGTCCCTGTCGGATTCATCGTTGATTGAAGCAATATCGTCGACTTTTTTATCCCTAACCAGTTGAGCGATAGCCTCAATAAGGCTTGCCTTGTTCACCTGATACGGAAGTTCGGTTATGATAATATTCTGCTTGCCGTTTCTGTCGGGTTCAATCGACGCTTTTGCCTGAAGTATGAGTTTACCTCTTCCTGTTTCGTATGCTTCGATGACGGGGTCATAGCCGTAAATAATACCGCCTGTCGGGAAATCCGGAGCGGTAACATATTTCATTAATTTCTTAACGGTGGCGTCGGGATTTTTCAGGAGATAAATTATTCCGTCGCAGACTTCTGTAAGATTATGCGGAGCTATGTTAGTAGCCATACCTACTGCGATACCGTTCGAGCCGTTAACGAGCAGATTGGGCAGAACAGACGGAAGCACCGTAGGTTCTTTAAGTGTTTCATCGAAATTCGGAACGAAGTCAACGGTATTTTTATCAATATCCTGAAGCATCGTTTCGGAAATCTTGGACATTCTTGCTTCTGTATAACGCATAGCAGCCGCCGAGTCGCCGTCGATGGAGCCAAAGTTTCCCTGTCCGTCTATAAGCGTATATCTCAGCGAAAAATCCTGCACCATTCTCACCATCGTATCGTAAACAGCCCTGTCGCCGTGCGGGTGATATTTACCGAGGACCTCACCGACGATTCTCGCGCATTTTTTATAGGGTTTGGTAGAAGTATTCCCCAATTCGCTCATACCGAAAAGAACGCGTCTGTGCACGGGTTTAAGTCCGTCGCGCACATCAGGAAGCGCTCTGGAAACAATAACCGACATTGAATAGTCAATGTAAGACGTTTTCAGTTCGTCTTCAATATTTACGGGAATAATTTTTTCGTTGGGCATTTATCTCTTTTTGTTATCGTGAAAATGGATTAAAAAATCCCGTTTTCCAAAACGGGAATTTTGTGGAGCTAACGGGAGTCGAACCCGTCACCTCTTCGTTGCGAACGAAGCGCTCTACCAAATGAGCTATAGCCCCTAATCGTATAAAAATACTAAATTTCAGTGTTTTTCTCAATGATTATTTTAATAAAAAAGGGGTTCGGGAGATACCCCAAACCCCTGTTAAAATCGTTAACTAAAATTACTTGCCAAGATTTTTAAGGTCGTCCATGCTCTGGAATTCGATATCTTTCGGGGGATCGAAGAATGTTTCAGAAATCTTCGCGTCAGGTTCGAAAGCAGTGGCTGTCATAGTAGTTTTGCCGTCAGTGAACTTGAGGGCGGCCATGTCATTATATATCCAGATTTTTTCTTCGCCTTTTGAATATATGTCGCACTTGTAGCCGAGGATTTCCTCGGTCGCGCCTTTTGTATAATCTTTTAATTTATCTTTTACGTCGAAGAGTTTTCCGAATTCCTTGTTGAAACTTTCGTCTTTGGAGACGTCCATTTTCATACCCATTTTCTTGCCTGCCATATCGATAACCATGTACATCATACCGTCCTTTATGTACATAACAGAATTCATATCCTGTTCGGCTTCTTTGGAAATGATTTCGAGTTTCGCGTTTTTGCCTTTAAAATACATATCGAGCGAGCCGCTTTCCTTTTCACCCTTCATTTCATATTTAAGGTGTTTCGGCGAATTCATATCGCCTGCGGATTTCTTCTCTTCGGTCTTGCCTTTTTCGTCTTTCGCGCCGTCTTTCTTGCCGCATCCGGCCGCAAAGCCGAGACTGATCATAAGAACCAGGAACAGGTAGAAAAATTTTTTCGTCTTCATAACTTTAAAGTTTAGTTTTTGTTTTAGGTGATACGGAAAAATAATTAATTCCCCTTATTAATAAAACATAAATTTAAATTAACTGAACCAGGCTGATAAATACATTGTGCTGTTTGACGGCGTGTGCAATTTCTGCAACTCGTCGGTAAATTTCATAATCGACAGGGATCCCGGCAAGCGGTTTTTCTTCGCTTCGCTGCAGTCGGGATACGCGGGAAAAATACTCGCGGAATACAGATTAGACCAGACGGATTTCGACACAATAATACTCGTTAGTCCGGAAGGCAGGTTACATAAGCGTTCGGGAGCGGCGCTCAGGATTGCGGCGAAGTTGAGATTCCCGTGGTGCCTGTTCTATGCATTCATTATCGTTCCACCCTTCTTACGCAACGTGTTCTACAACATTGTCGCGCGGAACAGGTACAGGTGGTTCGGAAAGCGGGACGCGTGCAGGATTCCGACAGCGGAGGAGAGGGAGAGATTTGTTGAGTAGGCATTCTGTTTTGTCATTCCCGCATGCTCCTAGCGGGAATCCAGAACAAATATTGTCATAAGGGAGAATTATCCTTCTTATAAGGCATATAGATATTCGAGAAATAGAGATTTATCGTTTTTATCCCAGCTAAGAGTCCGCCACGGCGGACGGGGGATGACAAATAAAAATTGCATTGCTGGGAAACCTGTAACAACTAACGGTATTCATATAAAGATAGATTAAGTAATTTAAAATCTATAATTTGCAATTTAAAATTGAATGAAGAACCCTGAGGCCGAAAAAATAATTAAGTCGTTAAACCTGCTGAGACATCCTGAGGGCGGATACTTTTCCGAAGTTTACCGTTCAGACGAAAAAGCGAACGGGCTTGATGAACGGTACATAGGCGACCACGTCAATTACACATCCATATATTTCCTGCTTAACGAAAATGACTTTTCGGCATTTCACAGATTAAAGAGCGACGAGATATGGCATTTCTACGACGGTACGGCGCTTGATATACATATAATCGGAGAAGACGGGAAACTTGAGACAGTAACATTGGGGAAAGACATTAATAAAGGAGAATCGTATCAGTACCTTGTAAAGCGAGGGTTGTACTTCGCGGCGGAGGTGCGTGACAAGAAATCATTCGCACTGGTCGGCTGTACGGTGGCTCCGGGATTCGAGTACGAAGATTTCGAGATGCCTACCAGAGAGGAACTCATAAAAAAATATCCTCAGAATGAGGATATCATCAACAGGCTAAGCAAAAATGAACTATAACAGAAATTAAGTTTTTTGCAACTGATATGGGTTATTTTCGTTATTGACTATGAAATTTATAACTTATAAATTTAGATGTATCACGATTAGAGGCTATACAAAGGGTCCCGTCCCGCGTTAATGCCTCTTTTTTTATATGTTAAACTCAAGTTTGGCTTTTAGTCCACTCATAAATACGATATCCGGTATGAATTTTCGTAAAAGTGATGAATATTTATTCTTGTCAGGAATTAAAAGTCTTTCAAGTTTATCATGTTTCTTTAAATACTCAACCAGACAATAGAAATCTCCGTCACCGGTCACGATAACAGCTTTATCAAAATTATCATACTCTATCATTGTATGCAGAACTAATTCCGCATCAATATTTCCTTTTGTTTTTCCATCCGGCAATTTAAGCGCGGGTTTAAAAATAATAATGTATCCATAGGTTTGCAATGATGTGTATAAATTTGTATTTGTGGGATCATAGCCGATAAATAAGAAAGCGCTTGTAACATTAAACTTATCCTTCAAATAGACTCTGAATCTTTTGAAATCAAGTTTCCAGCCTTGATGCAGAATCGAAAGATTTAGATTTTGACTATCAATAAATGCAAAGTTACTCATAGAATTTCACATACCCGATTTTATTTCACCAGTACCATTTTTTTTGTCTGAGTAAAATCCCCTGCCTGCATTCTGCAGAAATAAATTCCGCTGGAATAGTTCGAAGCGTTCCATTGAGTTTCATACACACCCGGCTGGACATTCTGATTCACAAGAGTTTCGATTTCCTTTCCTGATAAATCGAAGATAGTAATTTTCACGAGGGAGGATTTCGGGATTTCGAATTTAATGCTCGTAAAGGGATTAAAAGGATTCGGGTAGTTCTGGTATAGCGTGAAACCTAACGGTAACTCAGCGGATATACTATTAATCCCGACCAAGTCGGCAAGTGACCGTTTCCAGACTGACCTGTAGAAAGTTGAAGCGTAAAGGTACCCGTTTGATATTTGCAAATCGCTTACACCCGCCAGCGTGTCGAGTCCCTGAACCTTCGGAATCCAGTTCACACCCATATTAGTGCTAAGGTAAATATTCCCTCCGGCGCAGGTAATTAAATTATTTTCGTAGAAAATTATGCTTTCGATTCTCGTAACGCCGTAATTCCAGATTCCGGAATTCCTTTGCACGAAATTTTCACCGTTGTTCGTGCTAACATAAATTCCGCCGCCCAATACAGATACGACAACGCAACTGTCTCTGGTCAGGATCCTGTATTTATTGAGATTAGACGGAATTCCGTTACCCTTTAGCGTCCAGTGATTTCCGTAATCGGTGCTGCGGTACAAGCCTCCCCCGCTCGTTCCTGCCCAGACCAATGAGTCCCTTGCATATAGACAATATATATTAAGGTTTGTTATACCATTATCTGTCTCGGTCCAGTTTGTTCCGGTATTCACAGTCCTGAAAATTCCGTTATCGGTGCCAGCGTAGATATAATCGCCCGTAGTAGCCATCGTTTTAATTTTCCCGTTCGGAATCATGTTTGAACAATATTCCCAGTTCTGACCGCAATCCGATGTCCGGTAAATTACACGGTCATAAAGCGGCGCATAGATATACGGGCCAGAAACCGCGAGGGTCCAGATTTCCCACTGGTTAAATCCTATATATTTCCAATCGGCTCCACCGTTTGAACTGTAATGTACTCCGTTCCAAAGGGAATTTGCAAAAAGATTATTCCCGATAGCGCGTATGCTATAAACGTTCATAGAAGCAAGTCCGCTGCTCGAGTTTACCCAGAAGCCGCCATAATTTGTTGAATAGTAAACACCCGTCGCGGTACCGCAAATAATTTTATTGCCGAAAGTTAAAATATCGTAAACATACGAATAACTTATGAACCCGTTATACGATTGCGACCAATTGTTACCGTTATCAGTCGATATATAGACACCATTCATAGTACCCGCGTACATTCTGTTTCCATCGATGTGCAGACAATAACAATTTTGCCACTGTAAACCGTTATTTTTCGGAACCCAGTTCAGTCCGTAATTTGTACTCATCTGGACACTTTCACCTTCTGTGCCTGCGTACAAAATGCTTCCGGAGACAGCAAGCGCATTAATCGCACTTGTAGATTGACCGACGTATACGTAAGCCCAGGTCTGCCCATTATCTGAACTTATGAACAATTTTCCGAATTCGCCCCCTACGAACAGTTTATTATTAAATTCCAGCATACAATTCGGACCCCCGTAAACTTCGCCCAGAGTAGTCCAGGTAATACCTTTATCCGACGTACATACGAAGCCCGCGTTCGAAGTGCCGACATACAGTTTATTCCCGATAACAAACATTTTTGTAACACAGTAAAAAGAAGATGAACTGCGAAAGGTCCAGCTTGCGCCGTCATTCGAGCTGTAATATATACCCGGCGTACTATTATCATTAGAGCCTGCAAAAATATCCGAACCCATAATTGCGATGCATGCAAGCATTTTGCCTGTTAGACCTATTGATACCCAGTTCAGGCCGCCGTTTGTACTTTTATATACCCCGGCGCGTCCTGCGCTAGTATAAAGGTTACTATTATAGGAATAAATGTTTGATATACCTACAGTATTAGGCCCGGAAGTAATTGACCATTGAGCTAAACCGGACTGCGATACGGCAAATACTATAAGAATTAAAAAAAGAAATGCGGGGTAAAGAATTCTTTTCTTCATATTATTGAATATTTAAGAATTCGTTTCAAAATACTTTCTATAATGTTATAATAAAATATATAATTAACAATATAGATTTTAGGGACACTGTAATTAGCGGAAAATATAGACGCAAACTGTTCAGACATAATTTGCATTTATACAAATCCGTGATTTAGGTATATTTATGAATGGAAAAATTTGAAAGATTGCTGGTTACGGCGGCTTTGCCGTATGCGAACGGTTATATACACCTCGGACATATAGCGGGTGCGTACCTCCCTGCCGATATTTATGTCAGATTCAAGCGTTTATGCAAGGAAGATATAATATTTATATGCGGCTCGGATGAACACGGCACGGCTATTGAAATTTCGGCTATGAAGGAGAAAGTTACTCCGAAAGAGATTATCGACAGGTTCCACAACGCAAACAAACAGGCGTTCGCGGACCTTGGGATATCATTCGACATTTACTCAAGGACATCTAATGAGATGCACCATAAGACTTCGCAGGAATTCTTCATGAACCTTTATAACAAGAACCTGCTTACGACGAAATCGGAGAAACAATTATACTCGGAAAAGGATAAAAGATTTCTCGCGGACAGGTTCGTCGAAGGCACGTGCCCGATATGCGGCTATGAAGAAGCGCGCGGCGACCAGTGCGAGAACTGCGGCAGCAACCTTTCGCCGCTCGAATTGAAGAATCCGAAATCGAAAATATCCGGCGACACGCCAGTAGTAAAGGGATCGGTAAACTTTTTCTTCCCTCTCGAAAAGTTCCAGAAGGAACTTGAGGATTGGATAAAGACAAAGAAAGACTGGAAAGCAAATGTCAAGAATTACTGTCAGGGTTGGTTCAAAACAGGTCTTAAAGACAGAGCGATTACGCGCGACCTTGACTGGGGCGTTAAAATTCCGCTTGAAGGATACGAGAGCAAGGTGATTTACGTATGGTTTGA
>JAJTBN010000261.1 GCA_021286895.1 Bacteroidota bacterium
TTGTTCGTTATAACGGCAATCCTTTTTCCCTCGATGAGGTTTTTCATGCCTGTGAGCAGGACTTCATCGCCCGTAGCGAACATGCTATTATTAAACTGAGCGGAACAGACGCCTGCCGCCAGAAGGAAAAAAAGAATCAGTCTTTTCATTTTGAAAACTGTCTAATCGTTTTAGGATTAATAATCTTGAACACGAATATAGCGGAAGTCATTGCCAGGAAAAAGACAATTTTGAGATAAAGCAGGTCGAAAGGTCTCACGATAAGATAGAGCGCGTATGAAACCAGCATAAGCCCGAGCAGCGCGAAAATCTTTTTGAATTCGTATTCTATTCTGTAGAATTTCTGCGATGCCATATAGATTCCGATGAACATCGCGATATAACTAAGCAGCGTCGCTACAGCCGCGCCCGTCATGCCGAACGGAGGAATGAGCGCAAAATTTGTCACTACGTTTATGAAAGCCGCCGCGCCGGTAATATAAGGAAGATATTTCGTCTTTTTTTCTATGTATATTCCCGCCATCATGTTTATGTACATGCCATAGAAAACGTAAGCGAGCAGTATAAGCGGGACAATCGCAAGACCGCCCCAATACGCCTTGCCGACAAGATGGCCTTTGTGCGGAAGCGGTATCGCGACTATATCATCGATAAAGAAAGTCAGGAATATGAAAATGATTGCCGACACTGAAAGAAATGCTGTCATAACTTTCGAATATAATTTTTTCGCATCGGGTTCCTCCGCGTTCTGAAGGAAAAACGGCCTCCATGCGAATTCGAACATGGAAACAAACAGCATCATGAAAATACCGAGCCTGTAGTTCGCCTGAAAAACCCCGACAGTTTCATCGTTGGTCAGTGCGGTCATTATAGGACGGTTTATAACCTGAATTATGTTCGAACTGATACCGGCAGGTATGTACGGAAGCGAAAACCTGAGCAGTTCACCGAGGAGTTTTTTATTGAACGAAATTTTAATATTCTTAATTACTATTGGAGATAGAAGCGCGAACGTCACTACGGAGGCGATAACGTTCGTAATAAAGACATATTCAATCCCTTTCCTCAGTACTACAATGAAAAACACGTTAAACGCCACAGTAAGGATTATGTTTGTCAGCCTGATTACGGCGAACTTCATCGGTTTATGCTTGAGTCTCAGGTAAGCGAAAGGCACAATCGCGACCGCGTCGAAAAAAAGAATAAGAGCGGTATATTTTATCACGCTTTCATATTTCAGGCTGACCTGAAAAACAGCGCTGAAATCCTTTGAGAAAATAAAAAGGATTGCAGAAAGCACGAACGAATTGATGAAAATTCCAAGAAACGGATGGGAGAAATTCTCTTTTTCGCTGCCGACTTCAAGAGTCGAGGCGAATTTGAAGTATCCCGATTCCAGCCCTATAGTGAAGAACACATTAAGAATGGCAATATAAGCGTAAACGTTCGCGACAACACCAAACTCACCCGGCATGAACAGGTTCGTGTATATCGGAACGAACAGAAAATTAAGGAATCTGCCGAGAATCGTACTCGTACCGTAGATTAACGTATCCTTTGAAAGCGACTTTATCTTATCAAGCATAAAAACAAAAGGTTATTCCGAAAATACGGAATAACCTTTATTTATAAAATGTATTATTTTTTTACGGAATAATCTCGATGAGTCCGCTCGTTACAGTCTTACCGTTTTCATCAAGCAGAAAAACTCTGTAGATTCCAGGGTCGTCGAATTTCATATCTGACGAACTGTTCTTCGAGAAGTAAATGTACTTCATTGAAGGCTCAACCTTGTAGCTGAATTTTTTGTAGTATTCGAACTTACCGGTTGTTCTGTTCATCTTATCGAACTGCACCGAAACGTTCGAAAGACCGAGAGCGTAATCGCACTTCACCATAACCGTGAGGTAGCCTGAAGTGAATCTGTCGCTGATTCCCTCTTCGCCGTCATTTCCGTATTTCTCGCAGAAATAAAGGACGGGTCCGTTCTGGGCATGAACTTTCGATGTCAAGCCGAACATTGTGAAAAGTGCAAGAATCGCGAAAACAAAATAAAGTTTTTTCATTGAATCTCCTTTCGGGTATTACCCTTATTTTAATTTATTTTTTAGTTTGATAAATTATTCCGATACAACTTCCACTTCGCCGCTTACAATCGGTGTGCCGTCTTTCTTCTGGCATGTTACCCTGTACGTTCCGGGTGAAGTGAATTTAAGATTGGTCTTGTCAGTGAAATACGTGTAATCCCAGTCCGCCTGCACGTCAAACGGAATATTTTTAATGATTTTCTCACTAATAGAATTACCCGATGCGTCTTTAATCTTTGTAAGTCTCAGTTCTACTTTTCCGACTCCGAGTGTGGTTCCTGCAGGACGGAGGTCAACCATAACTGTCAGCCATCCCGGCGTGAATCTCTTGCTTACGCCGATTTCCTCGCCGTTTTTATACTGCTCGCAGAAATAAAGTTTTGCTTTTCCTTCGCTCTTGTCCGATTCGGTGTCTTTCGATTCAGTTTTCTTTGTATCTTCTTTCTTCGTTTCTTCTTTCTTGGTGTCTTCCTTTTTAGTTTCCTCTTTAGCGATTTCTTTCAGTTTGCCGCATGCAAACACCAGAGAAACAGTAACTAAGATAGCTACTAAAAAATTAATTCTGTAAGTAAAGTTCTTCATAGCATTTAGTTTTAGGTTAAAAAATTTTTTTAATTTAAACCTTTATATGATATAATTCAAGAGACAAATTCCAAAGACAAATCCAGCGACCTGACCGAATGCGTAAGCGCTCCCACAGAGATAATATCGATTCCTTTAATCTTTCCGTAATTCATAATTGTTTTATGGCTAACGCCGCCTGAAACCTCGATTTTAAAGGCTCCGCGATTCAGTTTTACGGCTTTTTTAATGTTTTCGATGCTGAAATTGTCGAGCATTACAATATCAACAAGTTTTCTGCCGTTTTCCAGCACCGTTTTAAATTCAACAATATCTTTAACTTCTATTTCAATTTTAAGTTCCCGGGGTATCCTGTTTTTTTTCAGTATTTTCAGAGTGTTTTCTATACCCCCGTTCGCCTCAATATGATTGTCCTTTATTAGCATCATATCGTACAGGCCGAACCTGTGATTACTACCGCCGCCGATTTTCACTGCAAGTTTCTCGAATAACCTGAAATTTGGAGTGGTTTTTCTCGTGTCAACAAGTTTAATGCTATCGTTGTTGAGTTTCCGTTTCATGCAGTAGGTCGCGGTGGCAATCCCGCTCATTCTCTGAATTATGTTCAGAGAAAGTCTTTCGGCTTTAAGCATGCTTCTCGAACTGCCGGTTATTTCGGCGATTTTAGAGCCGCATTTTATCGCCACGCCTTCGGGACAGGAACTGC
>JAJTBN010000025.1 GCA_021286895.1 Bacteroidota bacterium
TTCTTCCGTCTTCAGATTATCAGCAAAACCGTTTAATAGATTTCTTGAGAGATATTCGCCCTGCATATTAATATAAAGGTCAAGTGGCTTAACTTTCTTGTACTGCAGAAATTTCTTTAGTATTTTATAGAACGAAGACAAACGGTTATGTGATGTCTGTTTTGACACGAATTTCAGTTCGCCAGTATTCATGAAAAATGTTTCGAAACTTCCATTCGTTATCTTTATTCTTCTTTTATCCGTAAAATATTTTTTCGCTGCCCTGAAAAGTCTGTAATTTGTTTCACCACTGACAAAATACGGTGAAGTTACAAATTTTCCGCATTCATACCAGTCATCGGAATCGAACGACTTAAGTAAAAAAAATAAATTATTTATAAGCATATAATACAGATTAATATATATCTATATAAATACTGATATAACAGAGTAATAATATAGAATAAACATAATATATAGAGTAATAATAGGTAAAAATGTCTTTGCTTTCAAGCTATATAGTTTATAATTTATAAAATATTTTTAATATTAAACCATTATAAATTAAATAATATGGGAAAATTATTTTTAGCATTAATATTTCTAACTCAGGTTTATGTTGTGACAGCACATTCGCAGGTAAATTCTGACTGGAAATGGTCGCATCCGAAGCCTCAGGGACAGGATATCAGTTCAATACAGATGATTGATGATAACAACTGGGTTGCATGCGGTTGGGCGGGCTTATTCATGCGGACGAGCGATGCAGGAAACTCATGGCTTGTGAATAAAGACGCGGGCGGCAGCGAAACGGGATTTTATTTCGGACAGGGTAGAGGACTGAATGCTGTATGGTTCTTCGATGCTAATACAGGTTTCGTTGTCGGTTCTTATGGATGGATCGCCCGAACAACCAACGGTGGTGTATCCTGGGATACAACTTTATCGCCCGTAAGTTCGAATTATATAACATCCGTAAAATTTACAGATGCCAATACAGGTTATGCTTCATGTACAGGCGGTATATTTCTGAAAACTATAAACCAGGGGTTGAACTGGACGGTAATGGCCACTCCCTATACGACGAGTATTAATAATTTTGATATTTCCGGCTCCTCAATATTCGCGGTATGCTACGATGCCGTCATATTCTCGACGAATGGCGGAACAAACTGGTCTCAAAAATCGCTGGGCAGTTCATCAAATTACAACGGCTGTCTCGCGGTAAGCCAGGATACATGCATAATCAGCGGTGCAAGCGGGAACGTTTGGACAACATATAACGGAGGTGCTAACTGGACACAACTGCCTTCTCCACTGACAAGTTTTTCACTTGATAAAATAACTAAATTGGGAAATAAGATTTCAGTTATTGGAAGCAGCACAAATATATATCAAACTACCAATTACGGAACGAACTGGACAAGTCTGCCTTTTAACATAAGCCTGACGGGTCCGATGTCGGCATCCTTCATTCGGGGAAATACATGGCTAGTCGGCGGTGATATGGGTGTATTTCTCAAATCAACAAACCAGGGACAGAACTGGACTTCGGTAACGGATATACGCTCAATCGGTCAAAAGTTTGATATCTGGGCGGAATACAATGACGGAAAAGTATGGGCAGTCGGTTCTCCGTCGACTTCCGGAACGACTTTCGACCAGATACTGTATTCCTCAAATGGAGGTTCGAACTGGGGTACACAGTTTGTCTCATCGAACGAAACATTCAGGAGCATTTCCATGATTGACGCAAACAATGGATGGGTTTCAGGAACGGGAGGAGCTGTTTATAAAACTTCAAACGGAGGATTAAACTGGGTGTCAGTTACCTTGCCCGGTTCCGGTTCAACAGACGTATTTGTAAAAGTAATATTTATGGACCTTAACAACGGGTATGTTTTTGATGAGGAACAGAATGCAGACGGTACTTTATGGAAAACAACTAACGGCGGTCTTAACTGGACGAGGATAATCATGCCTGATACCGCGAACTATGGCGCAACTTTTAGTTCTGCCTCTTTCATAAATGTTAATACAGGCTGGGCTGTTTGCTGGCAAAACCGTCCTTACAAAACTACTAATGGAGGCTTAAACTGGACGATTCAGACGAATACACCTTCAATGTTCGGTTGGTCTACAAATGATATAAAAATGGTAAACGAAAATACCGGTTACATATGCGGAAACAGCGGTCGTTTGTGGAAAACCTCAAACGGCGGCGTAAGGTGGGATTCAATAATCACACCTTATACAGTTTCGGGTATTGCTGCCGGATATACGAAATCCGTTTGGTTCAACGGAAATCTGGGTTGGCTGTTCGCCGGTACCGGAATAGCGATACGAACAACTAACGGGGGTATTTCATGGACGCTTACAAACACCGGGGGCGGCTTGTATCAACAAGGCGCGTACGCGAGATCAATGGATTCAATATTCGTGCTTGGATACAACGCCAGTATTTTCAAGATGTCGAGACCTCCATCGGTTAATGTAACCGAATGGACTAATATTATACCGGGATATTATAATCTTGAGCAAAATTATCCGAACCCGTTCAATCCTGTAACAACGATAAGTTTCGGCATTCCAAAGGCCGCAAATATATCTTTGATAATTTACGATATTACGGGTAGAGAGATAGACAGACTTATAAACAATACTGTGGTGAACGCGGGTACATTAAAATATACTTATGACGCTTCTAAGCTGGCATCAGGTGTATATTTTTATTCACTTATAGCGGACGGAAAAACAGCAGCTACGAAAAAGATGGTATTGATAAAGTAATTTAGAGTTCTATAAATGTTCGACAAAAAAGGCAGCGTTTAAGAACGCTGCCTTTTTAATATTTATGAAATTTTATTTTCTGAGAACTGTTACAAGAAAAGTAGTGATTGATACAAGTGTCGAAGTGATTGAAAGTATTAGATAAAGGTTGTCCCTGAAATGGAATCTTGATTCGAGAGGGAAGATTATCATGTCTCCCGGCATCAGAACCGGATTTCTTCTCGCCAGCGTTGAAATCTTATCCTGCCACAGGTAATCGTCGTAGTTAAGGTTGAATAACGTGTCCTGCTTTATCCCGAGCGAATCATTCTTCAATCTTACAATTCTTACGTCTTCAAGTTTAGTGTCATTCGAAGGTCCCCCGCAAAGCGTTAACAGTTCAGTGAATTTGGTTCCCTGCGGTATCAGATATTTCCCGGGCGCTTTGATGTACCCCCATACCATCACTTCAATATTAAGTTTATTCTTGTCTCCGTAATTGTAATAAAACAAACCCGTCTTTAGTTCTTCCGGAATACCAAGACGCTCATTAATATCCTGCGCCATTACCGCAACGGGAATGAGCAGCAATACCATTATTATAAATTTTTTAATCATACTTCAAATTATGAAATTCAACGCGATGTTTCAATATTATTAATTACATTCTTTCCGGAGCCGATATTCCTATAATCCCGAATCCGTTTCGCAAAACAGTTCCCGCCGCTTCGCATAACCTTAACCTTGCCACAGTAGTCTCGATGTCATCCGCATTAAGGACCCTGTTGTTGTGGTAGAACTTATGGAATGATTCGGCAACCTGATTTAGGTACGAAATAATTTTATGCGGTTCCAGAGATGCCGCGACAGACTCGACTTCGTCCGGGAATCCCGAAAGGACTTTCAGAAGTTCGATGGCGTCAGGAGTCGCAAGAAGCGCGTGATTAAATTGTTTCCTTAAAACTTCGTCAGAAAAGTTTTCCGCCGCGTTCCTGAAAATACCGCTTATTCTCGCGTGGGCGTACTGAAGGTAGTAAACAGGATTCTTGTCGGACTGTTCCTTCGCCAATTCGATGTCGAAATCGAGATGGGTGTTCGCCGCTCTCATCACGAAAAAGAACTGAGTAGCGTCGGCGCCGACGTCTTTTATAAGGTCGTCAAGATAGTAAACGTTGTCACTCCGCTTGCTCATTCTTACGGATTCATTCCCGGAACGGAATGTTACCATCTGATGAATAATGACCTTAATGCCTTCCGTTTTGTAGCCGGCGGTCTCGACTCCGTACAGGACTTCTTTATAAGTATCGCCGTGGTCGGAACCGAATATATCAACAATAAAGTCGTATCCTCTTTTTATCTTGTTTATATGGTATGCCATGTCAGGCAGTCTGTATGTCGGCTCGCCGGAGGATTTGACTATTACTTTATCCTTCTGGAAGCGTTTTCTGTCCATTATCAGCCATACGGCGTCATCTTCCACTCTGCTCGCGCCTTTGCTATTAAAATCAGCAAGCAGATTTTCAATATCTTTGTTTTTGTACAATTCAGTCTCGCTGAAAAAGACATCATGATTAATACCAAGTGTTTCCAGCGTAGATTTTATTCTGTCAAAATTTCTTTTCTCGGCGAAATTCTTGAAATAGGAAAGATCGTCAGAATTCTTCAGCGAATCTCCTTTTTCTTCCGATATCCGCTTCGCGTAATCCTTAATGTAATCACCGTGGTAACCGTCTTCCGGGAAAGGAAAATCAGTTTCGTATAGCTGCATATACCTTGCGTAAACCGATTTCGCGAGGTTGTTCATCTGGTTTCCCGCGTCATTGTAATAATATTCTCGGGTGACTTCGTATCCGCTCCATTCCATCAGACTGGCTATCGCTTTCCCAAGGCATACCTGTCTGCCGTGTCCAGCGTGCAGAGGTCCTGTCGGATTAGCGCTTACCCATTCGAGATTCGCCTTCCTGCCTTTGTTTGCATCGGACTTTCCGTAATTCCCGCCCTTTGACAGAATTTCATCCAGTACACCGAGATATATTTTTTCGTTCAGCGTCAGATTAATAAAGCCCGCGCCCGCGACTTCGACTTTACTGAAATATTCATCATAGGCGCTTAAATCTGCTGCAATCACGGCCGCTATTTCCCTGGGATTCCGTCCCGCGGCCTTTGCGAGCAAAAGCGCGCAATTCGCGGAAAGGTCGCCGAAATTTTTATTCTTCGGAGGTTCGAGTGAAAAATTTACTTCCGGCAAACCTCTTTTCCTTATAACATCTTTAATTATATTTGAAATGACTTCCTTCATTCTTATTTAAGCCATCCTTCTTTTTTGTACCATTCGTAAGTATCCTTGAATCCTTCTTCAAGCGTGAACTTTTCCCTGAAGCCGAGTTTCTGAACGGCCTTTTCATTAGAGAACACCCAGCGCTCGCGCGTGATATCCTTGCACTTTTCCAGATTGAGCGTCGGAGCTTTTTTGCTGAAGACAGAGAATAACTGAGCGAAAGCGCCCACTGTGTAAACAAGCCAGTGGGGTACTCTTATTTTAATCGCCTTTTTATTCATTGCAAGGGAAGCCGCGCGGCCTACCTCATCATAATTGTAATCCCTGTCGGAACTTATGAAAAAGACTTCGCCGCTCCTGGTCGGTTTAATCGCCGCAAGATATATTCCCTCCACAAGGTCTTTTACATGAATAAGACTAACATATTTATTGCTGAATCCGATAAGACTGTTCAGTCCGCTCTGAAACGCTTTGAAATAAACAAAAACCTCAGTGTCTCTCGGTCCGTAAACCGCCGGTGGTCTTACTATAACGACGGGTATTGCGTCCCTGAATTTAAGAACTTCCTTTTCCGCCTGTCTCGTGGTTATTCCGTAGTTGGTAATGGGGCGGGGGATATAATCTTCGGTTATTGGTTCCGAATCCGGATTAGGTCCGCAAACGGCTCCCGAACTTATATGTACGAACTTCTTTAGCCCCGGATTAACCCTTGCAGTAATTTCTATAATATTCTTTGTAGCCAGAGTATTGCCTTTTTCAAACCCTTCTTTTGTCTTCGATTTTACCACACCGGCCACATGGAAGACATAGTCCATGTCTTTTATGCCTTTTTCAAGGGCTTCATTTGAAAATAAATCGCCGTTGACGTATTTTACATTCTTACCGTCAAGCCAGCGTGTTGAAGAAGTACTTCTTTTAAGGCAAAAAACCTCAAATCCTTCTCTTAAAAGCACATCAACGAGATGACTGCCCACTAAACCTGTTGCACCTGTTACAAAAGCCTTCATTATGTAAATTTAATTTTATCGTAGAAGTTATCAATAATTATATGTATTTTCTATGTTAAAATTGTTGCTAACTTATCATTAAAACAAAGAGAATGAACGATTTATTCACGAAATGCTACACTTTTACGAGAGCCGACGAAGTAAAGGCTGCCGGATTTTACCCATATTTCAGGGCAATTCAGCAGAATGAAGGCCCGGTGGTTAAAATCGAGGGCAGGGAAATTATAATGGCAGGTTCGAACAATTATCACGGACTTACCACGCATCCGAAAGTCATCGAAGCAGCGCATCAGGCGCTAAATAAATACGGAACCGGCTGTTCCGGTTCAAGATATCTAACAGGAACGCTTGACCTTCACATCCAACTTGAGGAAAAACTTGCAGCGTTTTTCAAAAAGGAAGCATGTCTGCTTTATTCCACGGGTTATCAGACAGCGCAGGGCATTATTCCGACGCTTGTAAACAAGAATGAATATATCGTGTCCGACAAGGACAATCATGCGAGCATAGTTGCCGGAACGCTTATGGCGAAAGGACTTGTCGCGGAACTCGTGCGTTACAAACACGGCGACATGAACGACCTTGAAAGAGTGCTGAAAAGCATACCGCTCGAAGCCTCAAAACTCGTAGCCACCGACGGTGTTTTCTCGACATCGGGTACGATAGTCGACCTTCCTCAAATAGTAGCGCTATGTAAAAAGTACAACGCGAGAATCATGGTCGATGACGCGCATTCTCTCGGAGTAATCGGGAAGGGCGGCAGGGGAACCGCGTCGCACTTCGGTCTTGACGACGAGGTTGACCTGATTATGGGCACGTTTTCAAAAACTCTCGCTTCGCTGGGCGGTTTCGTCGTTGGTGAGGAAAGAGTAATAAATTATCTTAAACATCATTCGCCGGCGCTTATATTCTCGGCATCGCCAACACCTTCATCTGTGGCGGCTGCTATAGCGGCTCTGGAAATTCTTATTCAGGAGCCGGAAAGAGTCGATAAACTGCTCGCGAACGCTAAAAAAATGCGGGACGGGCTCAAAGGACTCGGTTTTTACGTTCTTGACGGAATTACGCCTGTTGTGCCTGTAATACTCGGAGACGACGTGAAAGTCTTCCAGTTCTGGAGAAAACTGTATGACTCCGGAGTTTTCGTTAACGCTTTCGTTCCGCCGGGTGTGCCGCAGAATCTTTCGATGCTGAGAACGTCATATATGGCGACTCACGAAGACAAACATCTCAATAAGATTCTCGAAGTATTCGAAAAAATCGGAAAAGAACTCGGAGTTATTTAGTATGACGAGGATTCTTCTTATATCACTGTTCATATCCGTAATCTTTACCGCAGGCTGCGGAAAAGAAAAGGGCAGGGAAGTCACTCAAAGCACGAATAAAACAGGCGAACAGGAACAGGTCAGTGATACAGATACAACCGAAATGACACCGGCAGAAATATTCGCCGAGGCACTTGTACAGAACGTCATGAACGACGAGGACGAACCTGAACTCGAGGATTACATCGCAGGCGCGCTTTACGCGAAACTCTCGGCAAGTCAGAAAGTTACCATCGACAGAATATCATCATCGCTTTTTATAATCAAATATTTTGAAAACGGAACGGAGAAGAATCTTCTTCTCCAGAAATACTACAATCCGAAAGAAGACGAAATTTATTTCGAATCATCAGAGACACAATTCAGCAATACAAAACTATTTCTGAAATAATATGAACAGGATAATCGCTGTAATAGGCATGTGCGGCTCGGGCAAGACCGAAGCCGTTAAATTTTTTGAAACAAATAATTTCAAGAAGGTTTATTTCGGCGAAGTTGTGATAGAAGAACTTAAGGCGAGAGGATTGCAGGTAAACGAGGCGAACGAGAGAATGGTACGTGAATCGCTCAGGCAGGAGTACGGCATGGGCGTCATGGCTTTGAAAAGCATCGGTAAGATAAGAAAATTGCTGAAAGAAAATAACGTTGTCATAGAAAGCCTTTATTCATGGGAAGAGTTCAAGATAGTAAAAAATGAATTCGGCGACGCGTTCAAACTTCTTAATATTTACACGACCAAATCGTTAAGATACGAAAGGCTTAAGACAAGGCCGTACCGCCCGCTGACTAACGAGGAAGCGTTATCACGCGACCTGAGCGAAATCGAGAAACTCGACAAAGGCGGCCCGATAGCGTTTGCTGATTTTATGGAAAGAAACGATTCGACTTTGGAAGAACTGAATAAAAATCTGTCCAAATATTTATGAAGAGAAAAGATTACATATCCTGGGACGAGTATTTTATGGGTATCGCGCTTCTTTCGGCTAAAAGAAGCAAAGACCCGAGCACACAGGTGGGCGCCTGTATCGTCAACCCCTCAAACAAAATTGTAGGCATCGGGTACAACGGATTTCCGATAGGCTGCTCGGACGATGAACTGCCGTGGGAAAGGACGGGAGACGAAGCGAACGTCACAAAGTACCCTTACGTTGTTCATGCCGAGGCTAACGCGATACTTAATTCAACAAAGGACCTGCACGGTTCGAGAATTTATGTCGATCTTTTCCCGTGCAACGAATGCGCGAAACTGATTATTCAGTCGGGTATAGTCGAGGTCGTGTTCCTTCGCGATAAATATAAAGATACTGACGCAGTAAAAGCGTCGAGAAAAATGTTCAAACTCGCGGGCGTCAGGGAAAGACAATTGATAGTAAAGAATAAAAAAGTTATTTTAGAATACGAATAGTTCTTTAAAAAGATTTTTGGTTTGCAATAGGGAATCCGGTGTAAATCCGGAACTGTCCACGCAACTGTAACAGAGAAGACCGTTCATTTACCACTGTTTCATAAATGGGAAGGCGGACGGAAATTGCTCTGGAGTCAGGAGACCTGCCAGAAATCCCGTATTTTTTCAAATTCTTCGCTGGAAAGAAAATGAAACAGAAACTCATCTGAGTTTTATGCCATATTTCCGCGCAGATAAACCGGATGAGTTAATGAAAATCTCTTTCATAATAATATTAACATTTCTTTGTTTCTCTGCCGCAAGACCGCAAAGCGATTTCGATTCGCTTGTGTTTTCTGCGCCGGTCATCAGTATTTCATCTACAAGAATAAACCTGAATTACGAGGATTCTTTCGTGCCGGTACGCGTATTTCAAAAAGAGGAAATACAGAACATTAACGGTAACAGGGTTTCGGATATACTTCAGAGGGCTTCGAACGTTTTTATCAAATCCTACGGCGGGCTTTCATCGCTTAAGACAATCTCAATAAACGGAATGAACGCCGAACACACACTTATTCTGCTGAACGGCATAAGGATGAACACCGTGCAGAACTCACAGTACGACCTTTCGTTGATTTCAAACGAGGACATCGAATCGGTACAGGTAATGCCCTCGGGAAGCAGCGCGTACTACGGAAGCGACGCGGTAAGCGGGGTCGTGAATATTTCCACTTTCGGCAATCAGGATAAAGAGCGGCCGGGAGGGTTCGGCGGAAGCCTGACGCTTAATTCCGGTTCATACAACTACAGAAACGGTTCGCTTTCATTAAAGTATATCACGGGAAAAAACTCTTTCAAGACCGGGTTCGGCACTGAAAAGACCGACGACAATTTCAACTACTTCTTTAACAACGGATACGCGGAAATTGAGAAAAGACGGGAGAATAATTCGATGAAACGAAACAACCTGCTTCTTCAGTACTCATTTACCGCGCCTGCTGAAGTGCTTAACATTATGTCGGCATACAGCAGCGAGGAAAGACATATTCCGGGAGTGGAGAGCGGCTCCGCTCCAATGAACGCGCTGCAGAGAGATGAAACATGGAACACAATCCTGAATTATGAGAAGAAGTTCAGCGGGGAGAATAAACTTAACGCTTCCGTTAATTTCCAGAATTATCTTATGAACTACAGTTTTCTTCCGTATGAGAACAGTTATTACAGGAATCTTTCTTCCGGTTCCTCGCTATGTTATGAAATCAATGCAAAGAATCTCACAATATCCGCAGGGGGTGATTTCCTTGCAGCGGGAATTCAAAGCAACGAACTTGAGACGGGCATAAAGCGCTTTTCGACAGCTTTGTTTACAAATATTATTTACGGTGTCACCGATAACCTTAAACTTTTTCCTTCCATAAGAATTGAGAACATTTCAGATATTTCGAGAACTATTGTTACTTCAAAATTCGGAGTAAACTATAAACCAATAAAGAACGATATTCTTATCCTGAGGTCAAGCGCGGGAAATTCATTCAGGGCGCCGACATTCAACGAACTATACTGGAAAACCGGAGGCAACACGAACCTAAAACCCGAAACTTCCTTTAACGCGGATGCGGGAGTCATGTCGGACCTCAACTATTACGGTACATTCCGCATTGAATTAAACTACTCTCATGTAATTGCTTCGAATAAAATCGTGTGGATGCAGTCGCCGTCAATTTACTGGACGCCTGTAAACATTTCTTCTTCCGAATCGGACGCGGTGAGCGCATCCGTTTCATACATGAATGAAATCGCGGGCAGGTACAAACTGAATGCAAATATTAGTTACACGCGGACTGTTTCGGTAAAAACATCCGAAGATTATCCGGGAGATGCGTCATATAAGAAACAGTTGATTTTCATTCCCGTACACGCGTTTAAATTCGACGCGGGCTTTGAGTATTACAAGACCGGAGTGTCTATCTACGGAAATTACACCGGAGAAAGATATTCCGATTATGAGAATACGATTTCTATGCAATCCGTTTTCACGCTCGACGGCAATATACACACGACTTTCAATATAGGCCCTGTCCCGTGCAGGGCCGCTTTTGAAATAAATAACATAACAAATTCAAATTACCAGATTATAGCAGGGTATCCCATGCCTCTGCGGAATTACAAATTATCGATAACTTTAAGTTATTAACATGGACAACAAAAATAATGACGGCGGAAGTAAGTACAGGGACAAAGTCAGGGAAACAATTGAAAATTACTCGAAACTTTCGCCTGAGGAAAAAAACTGCCTTCACATCTACTACGGTTACGGCAAAGGCAAGACAACGAGTACGATAGGGCTTGCGATAAGGGCAATAGGCGCCGGTAAAAGCGTCGCTATCGTCCAATTCGACAAGGGTTATGACGGAAGCAACGAGCATTATTCCGAAAGGAACGTAATCAGAAAACTGAAGGATAGCGGTTATAATATCGACCTCTTTCCGACAGGATGCGAGCGCATGAACCCGGACGGCACTTTCAGATTTAAAAACGAAGAGAACGATTTCGTTGAAGCGAAACGCGGTCTGGATATAGCCCGGAAACTCATTACTGAAGGAAATCAGGACCTGCTGATACTTGATGAGTCTATAGCGGCGGCGGCTTATAACCTGATATCCAAAGAAGATGTCGAAGAACTGATATCACTTTTTAGAAAGAACCGGAGATTTGAAATGGTTATGACGGGGCATAAAATATGGAAAGAGATTGAAGAGGCTGCAGACCTTATTACTGAAATGAGAAAAGTGAAACATTACTTTGACAAAGGAATACCAGCGCGGGAAGGAATAGAATTTTAAAAAATATTAAAGGTATTTTGCAATGAAAAAACTTTTTTATCTTATTGTTCTTGTCGCGGCAGTAACGCTCTTTTCATGCGGCGACATTTCTGTGTCCAACAATACAGTCGTAACAACAAAAGGCGTATTCGTGCTTTCCGAGGGAACGATGACGCCCGGCTCAGCGAAACTGTCATTTTACGACAACACAAAGGATATTATGTATAACGGAATATTCAATCCTTCGAATCTCGGGCTTTTCCCGGATGGAATTATCAACGTAAACGATAATCTTTATATTACTGAACAGGGTAATTACAACTCGCCGGGCACTATATATAAAACCGATATGAACGGCAAAGTGCTTGATTCAAAATCCGTCGGCACGAATCCGTATTCTCTCTGCTATTCAAACGGGAAAATTTACGTAACCAGCGGGCCTGCGAGCAGCGTATCTGTTCTTGACTCAGGCATGAACACCGTTAAGACTATAACTGTTGGTGTTTATCCGCAGGAAATTGCTTCTTATTCGGGAAAAGTGTTTGTATGCAACACATCTGTCTACGGCGGACCTTATGACTCGACAATCTCTGTAATAGACGCGAATTCGGACGAAGTAGTAAAAACTCTGCGCGTAAAACCCGACCCGTCGTCGATTGCGGTAACTAACGACGGGAAATTGATAACGGGATGCACAGGTACGGACGGTAAATTGTTCATGTTCGAACTAACTAATTACACGCTCACCGATACTCTTACATCGCCTTACGGTTTTTCCGGAAATTTGTCTGTGGATAAACTGTCAAAGGATGTATATTTTACCGGTAGTTCGGGCGACGTAATTAAACTGAATCTCGATACAAAAACTTTTACAAAGATTATTCCCGCGCCGACCGGTACTTCATACATCTACGGTTACGCATATGATTATATCAATATGGTTCATTATGTTCTCGACGCGAAAAATTTCATAACAGCCGGAACGTTCAATATTTACAGCGCTCAGGGCATTTTTAAAAAATCCTTCAGCGCGGGTATAGCCCCGAGAAGAATTGTAATCTATAAATAAACAGAAATAATGATAATACCATACAAAGGAATATCGCCTCAGATACACGATTCGGTTTTCATCTGCGAAGGGGCGCAGATAGTCGGAGACGTAGTGATAGGCAGCGGTTCAAGCATCTGGTTCAATGACGTGGTGCGCGGAGACGCAACATACATTCGTGTAGGAGAAAGGACTAATGTTCAGGACTGCAGCGTCCTCCATAACACATACAAAAAATATCCTCTTATTATCGGCAACGACGTTACGATAGGACACGGAGCCGTGATTCACGGGTGCAAACTCAAAGACAAAGTGCTTATTGGTATGGGCGCGATACTTCTGGATGACTGCGAAATAAACAGCAATTCCTTCATAGCCGCAGGCACTCTCGTGAAAGAGCATTTTGTTGTGCCCGAAGGCGTACTTGTCGCGGGCTCACCCGGGAAAATTATAAGAGACCTTACCGGGACCGAAATAGCAAAAATAAAGCAGAGCGCTGATAATTACATGATGTATGTGCAAAATTATAAAATATTATAAAATATTCATTTTGATTATATTTACTGTAAATATTACACGCAGGCATTCATCAGAATGAATTTAAAAAATATTAATAAGAACGAATCCGGAAAAGCAATTTTACCGGATTTTTTATACAAACATGAAAACATTTAAACTTAACGGAAATAACCTCGATTTCATAAAAGCGATGGAAATCGTAAAGGAAGGATACACTGTTACGGCAGCCGCTGAGTCGATTAAAAAGGTCGCGAAATCAAGAGAACTTGTCGAAAAATGGATTAAGGAAGGCGAAATAATTTACGGCATAAATACAGGCTTCGGTGAATTTAAAGACGTTGTTATTTCGAAAGAACAGACGAAAGACCTCCAGAGGAACCTGATAGTATCGCATTCAGCAGGTGTCGGAGATATCATAGAAGACGATATTGTAAGACTGATGATACTTTTCAGGATTAACTCCCTGATTAAAGGTCATTCAGGTGTAAGAACTGAACTCATACATTTTCTAATTAAGTTTTTCAACAAAAAACTTATTCCACAGATACCTCAGCAGGGTTCTGTCGGGTGCTCCGGCGACCTTGCGCCTCTTGCTCACCTCGCGGGAACATTCATCGGCGAAGGTGAAATAAAATTCAAAGGGCGTATCTATAAAAGCGCCGAAGCGCTGAAGAGGGCAGGATTGAAACCTTTTGTACTTTCATCAAAAGAAGGACTTGCGCTAATAAACGGCACGCAGATGATGAGCGCGTTTCTTTGCAAAGCAGTTTACGAATCAGTAAAATTAGTCAAATCGGCAGATATCACTGCCGCTATTACCGTTGATGCAACAAAAAGCACGGACAGGGCTTATGAAGACAAAATACAGAAGATAAGACCCCACAAGGGCCAGATTGAAACAGCTTACAATCTCAGGAAACTTCTCGCGGGAAGCGAAATAATGAAATCGCACGAAACCTGCTCTAAAGTTCAGGACGCCTATTCGATACGCTGCATACCTCAGGTGCACGGCGCCGTTAAAGACGCGCTTAATTACTGCATACGGGTTCTGAATACGGAAATTAATTCCGTGACCGACAATCCGCTTATTTTCGCGGATGAGGGGCAGCACAGGGAAGGCGGGAATTTTCACGGAGAGCCGCTCGCGCTCGCATCCGATTTTCTGAAAATCGCAATATCCGAACTCGGCAATATTTCCGAAAGGCGCACAGCAAGGCTCGTTGACGGAAGTCTAAGCGGACTACCGCGTTTTCTTACGGAGCACGGCGGGTTAAATTCAGGGTTTATGATTGCGCAGTACACTGCCGCGTCGCTTGTCAGCGAAAACAAGGCTCTGGCGCATCCGGCTTCGGTTGATTCTATACCGACAAGCGCGAATCAGGAAGACCATAATTCAATGGGCTCAATCGCGTCAAGAATGTGTTATGAAATTGCAAAGAACGTGAAAAATATACTGGCAATTGAGATTTTATGCGCCTGTCAGGCGTTAGATTTTCTGAAACCTCTGAAACCCGGAAGGGGAGTCCAAAAAGCACATGAAATTGTCAGAAAGAATGTTAAATTTGTCAGTTCGGATACCAATATGTCCGGACTTATAGACAAAACGAAGAAAATTGTTTTCGGAAATGATTTTTGTTTCTTCGTCGAGAAAGTATCCGGCAAATTAAAATACTGATTTGAGGAAAAGATTCGAGAATACAATTTTTTATTTTAAACGCCTTTATCAGAAATTCGACAAGGACCAGATATGGTTCATGTCCTCGGGTGTTTCATTCAGCATTCTATGGGTTATAATACCGACACTGCTTGTTTTTCTGGCGATACTCGGATTCTATTTTGACAGGGGAGACGCGCTTCAGCAGATTAACAATTACATAAACACAGTGCTGCCGTTCCAATTTGAAGCGAAAGAGAAATTTCTCGAAACAATTTCGAACAAGGCGTATGAATTGTCGCAGAACGCTTTTATCACGCTCATAATCGGTCTTGCAGGCATTTTCTGGGCTATGAGCAGCATGTTCAGTTACATGCGCGACGCGCTAAACAGGATTTACGACGTGAAGGAGTCTCTGAACTTCTTCAAGGGAAAACTCAGGGATTTCATACTGTTGATGGTTATTATAGTGCTTTTTTCGCTTACCACTGTTTTCACATCGCTGCAGCAGATAGACAACGATGTCATTAAACTCCTGTTCTCATTCATTAACAGCAGCCTGACAACGAACAAACTTTTTCTCATACTGTTTCCGCTTTTCATATCTTTTGTAATGTTCTTTTTCCTGTACCGTTTTGTTCCGCACTATAAAATACCGACTAACGCGATATTCTTCGGCTCGCTTATATCATCAGTGCTCTACGAAATACTGAAATACCTGTTCGCTTATTACATACTCAACGTCTCTAATTACACGCGAATTTACGGCGCGTACGCCGCACTGGTTATATTCATGCTCTGGGTTTACGTAATATCGCTGATTTTCTGCATCGGCGCGGCCGTCGGAAAAATATACATGGAACTGCATAACCTTGAACTAAAATTCTACAACAAAGAAAAATATGGAACAGAGAAAATTATCAAGAACCATTGAGAAGTTTATATCGGAAGCACCGAATTTCAAGCGCATTGAAGACCTTCTGAAATACGTGCTCAAGCAGATTATAAGTTACGAGCATATCGGCATAAAGGGCGGCAGGATATGGAAACTGAACGGAAACAAGAATTCATATACTCTCCTCGAACAACTCGGGGACATAGCGAAAATTGACAAGGGCTATGAACTGAAGATTTCAGAATTCCCTGTTCTTTATGATATTTCCAAAAGCCGTACGATTACGGCGAACGAGACGAGCAAATATCTAAAAAAGAAAGGTATAAGGAGCTTTTCTGCCACGGGTATCGGCGATAAATTCCGGGTTAAACTGAATGACACGACGATTTATCTTTACCAGTACCTCCTTGCATTCAACGTTGAAAAAATTTACGATGAGTTTCTGTATGCGCTTAACATAATCGGAGTCACGCTAAATTCGATTATCAGGTCCAGAAAAATTGAATCGAAAGCCAGGGAAAATATTTTCGAACTCGAAAAAGCAAGCGAAATACAAAAGAGCATACTTCCGGAGCATTCGTACAAATTCGGCAATTACGAAATATTCGGCATCTCTCTGCCCGATAAGATAGTTGGGGGCGATTTCTTTGATTACATAAGCATCGCGGAAGGCAACAAACTTTGCATAGTTATCGGCGACGCGGCGTCTAAGGGCATCTCGGCAGCGGCGCAGGCTCTATACGTATCCGGCGCGCTTAAAATGGGCGTCAGTTACGACGTCGGCTTCACGACTCTGATGAAGAAAATAGGGAACCTTGTGAACGAAACGTTCCCCGATGAAAGGTTCGTTACTCTTTTTCTCTGCGAACTTTACAGGGATAAAAAAGGACTTTGTGTTTATGTGAATGCAGGTCACAACACTCCGTTTATGCTGAAACAATCCGACGGTAAGATACTCACGCTGCTTTCAACCGGACCGGTGCTCGGTCCTTCGCCGAATCAGGAATATTTCCTCGACAGCCAGTACATCGAAAAGGGAGACTTTCTCATACTGTACACCGACGGAATTGTCGAAGCAACGAACGACAAGTTTGAGTTCTACGGAGAAGACAGGCTTAAAAGCATTATAAACACACACAGGAATTCGACTCCGGAATTCATGTGCAAGAAAATAATAGAGGACGTTCAGAAATATTCAGCCAACGGCAAGTATTCAGACGACAGAACTATAGTTGTAATAAAAAGAATAAACTGATGAAAAGGCTCGTGCTTTTTTTGATTGTTTGGTTCCTGTCCGCGAACGCTTTCGCGCAGGGCGCGGATGAAGAAAAACTTATCGCGGTGCTGAAGCATATTTATTCATGTGATTTTGATTCCTCTTCAATACTCATAAACAGTTACATTTCATCGAGACCAGCCGCTCCGCAGGGATATTTCTTCGACGTTCTTTCATCGTGGTGGAAGATTAACATCGACAGGAAAAACGATAAACTCGACGATGAATTCAACTCGAAGGTGAACAAGGCAGTCGATGTTTGCGACGGAATTCTCGACAAGAACCCCGACGATTTCAACGCGTTGTTTTATAAGGGCGGCGCGCTCGGCTACAGGGGGCTTCTGAAAAGCCTGCGCGAAAGCTGGCTCTCCGCTGCGGACGACGGTAAACAGGCGCTTAATTTAATGGACAGGGCTCTGGAAATAAATCCCGGAAACAAGGAAGCGCTTCTCGGCGTCGGTATATACAACTATTTCGCGGAATATGTTCCTCTGAAATATCCGTTCCTGAAACCGCTTCTTATTATTTTCCCGAAAGGCGACAAAGTGAAAGGGCTTGCGCAGATAAAAGAAGCGGCTCAGAATTCAAAAATAGCGGCTTATGAAGCGCATTATATTATAGCGTATCTTGATGTCGCTTATGAAAGGAATTTCACCGAAGGTGAAACTTATGCCTCATATCTTTTCAATCTTTTTCCTTCGAATCCCGTATTCGAAAGGCTTCTTTATAACTGCTATGTAGGACTCGGCAAGTATTCAAACGCGCTCGACGGATGGACCGCCGTACGGAACAAGAATAAGTCAGGAGTTACGGGTTACAACAACGACGCTGTTCTGCGCGAATCCGATTATTACTTAGCGCTCAGCATGCTTAAGCAGGGAAATGTTGACATGACGGATGATTACATTAACGAACTGATTTACCTGAACGACAAACTCGACAAAGACGATACTTCCTTCAAGGTTTTTACTTATTTGATGCTCGGCATGAAATACGATGCCGCTGGGGACAGGGGAAAGGCGACCGACAACTACAAAAAGGTCTTAGACATGAAAGAATTCCAAAACAGCCATGCAGAGGCTGAAAAGTACCTGAAAAATCCTTACAGAAAATAAAAAAGGCGTGAATCTTTCGAATCACGCCTCAATTCCTAAAATCCTGAAATTACTTTATCAGCATCATTTTCTTGATATCGTTGTATACCATACCGTTCGCGCCGTTGAACGAAAGTTTGTACATATAAGTACCTGAACTTAATTTCGCGCCGTCGAGATTGTATGTGTAAACGCCTGTCTGCATCTGCGCGTTCACGAGAGTGCTGACTTCGTTTCCGAGAATATCATAAACCTTAAGTGTTACGAATCCGTTTGCAGGAATCGCGAACCTGATGTTTGTAACGGGATTGAACGGGTTCGGATAGTTCTGCGAAAGGCTGAATGATGTCGCTACGGTTTCCACCTGACGGATGCCGGTAACGATACCGTTCCATGTTCTCGCTCCTCTGATAGCATCAATTGTAAGACTCGGAGCCAATGAAGCGCTGCCCTGTCTAAGCGCTATTCTTCCGATGCTGTTGGCGTCGGGTGTTGAAGCGGTAATTGGACCGATTGTCGGAGTCGTGGGTTCAGTTGTCGGAAGAGTCGGCGAAGCAAATACAAAGAGGCTTACTTCGTCGTCCGTGGTGGTACCCGAATTAAATTTATACTTTAGGACGAGCAGATATGTCGTGCCGTACGCGTAACCATTAGCTGAATATGTGGCCGGTACCGATGTTGTAGCGCCCTTGCTGATACCGAATGAAAGCGTGCCTGATGAATCCTTGACAAAAAGTCTCGGTGTATATAATGTCGTCGATGACTGCGGGAGAAGGGCAAGGAAATAATCGCCTGTCTTCGCGGTATCAATTTTAACGAGACATGAAACGTAAACAAAACCTGACGTCGCGCTGTCGCTAAAGTTCTTGTACGCGTCGATACCGTTGTTGCTGACTCTGCAGGCGTTGCCTACGCCTGAACCCGGATAACCGGTATATGTAAGACCGGGGGATACAACCATAAGAGGGTTAACGCTGCCGCTGAATGATGTCCATTGGTGAGCGCCGATAGAATCGCCTGCGGGATAATCAAAATTTTCAGTAAATATTACCTGTGATTTCGCGCTTGCGAAGAACGCTGCAATCACAAAAGTTGTCAAAAAGATTCTCAATCTCATAATTTTATTAGGGATTAATTAATGGAAATATTTTTATTTTCACAATTATACTTATAATTTTCTAAAATTACCATTCAAAATGGACTTTTTTGAGTTATCAAATCGTAATCCAATGGATAAGAAATTGCAAACGGACCAACGGCGGAAGCCGCGCCTTTTTAGCAGAAAGTAAAATATTTGTTTTAAGTAATACTGAGAGCCATCGTAAAAACCTATAGTCTAATTGAAAACGGAAAAAAAGCATTATTCGGACAACATTGAAATACATTCGGAAAATGAAAAAGGGCATTAATCCCGTCAATATTAATTGATTTTTTCATAAAAAATCCGTAATTTTATTTTTTATAAAACTTTTAAAAAAAGGGGTTCATTTGATAAAGGTAGTTGTTCAAGACAATGAATCGATAGACAAAGCTCTAAAGAGATTTAAAAAGAAATACGAAAAAGCAGGCGTATTGAAAGAATTCAGAAGAAGACAGTTCTTCGTTAAGCCTTCTGTCGACAAAAAGATGAACAAGGAAAGAGCGATTAGAAAATCAAAGAGACTTATTGCCGAAGAAAATAATTAATCGATAATATATATATGATTTTACGCCCACTGCCCATAAGGTTGTGGGTTTTCTTTTTATTTAAAATCTTTTATTATAGTGTCGAAAAACAATAATTTACAGGAATATGGAAAAGACAAAACTCCGGATTTATATTAAACCATCTGAAATCAATGCGAGAATAAAGGCGCTCGCCGACAGAATAAACAAGGACTATGAAAACAAAATTCCTATATTCATCGGCATACTCAACGGCGCTTTCATTTTCATGTCAGACCTTATCCGCGAAATCAAAGTGAACTGCGAAATAGATTTTCTGAAACTTTCGAGTTACGGCGACAGTAAAATATCATCGGGGCAGGTTAAAACACTGAAGGAACTAAACTGCGACCTGAAAGGCAGGGACATAATAATTGTGGAAGATATTATCGATTCGGGTCTTTCGATGGAATACATTTTAAAGAGCCTTAAATCGCAGAAACCGAATTCAGTAAAGATCGCGAGCCTTCTAATTAAGAAGGGAATGCCGAAATTCAATTTCAAAATCGATTACCTCGGGTTTGAAATCGAAAACAAATTCGTGGTCGGTTACGGGCTCGACTTCGCTCAGAAATACAGGAATTTAAAAGGCATATATGTGTTATAAATAATAAATTTACACGAATGGCACAAACAGACAAAGAAAATAAGGACAACAAAAACGGAAACGAAGATTTCAACTGGAACAGGGTATTTAAAATAGTACTCGGCTGGTCAGCAATTCTCATCGGCTTCTTCCTTATAATGATTTATACAAAAGGAAGCGAATCCAAAAGCACTGAAATAACATTCGATCAGTACCAGAAACTTCTGACCGAGAAGAAAATAGAATCGGCAACAATCAAGAAATCCGATAATAACTATGAATTCATAGGCAAACTGAGAACACCCGAACAGTTGACTGTAAACGGAAGACAGGTGAACATTGACAGGTTCTCTCTTTACCTCCCGTACACAAACACGGACGACAATATTATAAAGTCGTGGAACGACAACATCGCTACTTATAACATAGAAAAGGATGACGGCGGATGGATGGGTCCGATATTGAACGCTGTTCCCTGGATTCTTATTATCGTATTCTGGGTAATACTGATGCGGAGAATGCAGAACGGCGGCGGAGGAACGAAAGGCATATTCTCTTTCGGCAAATCCAAGGCTAAGATGATGACAGGCTCACAAATGAAGATTACTTTCGCGGATGTAGCGGGAGCGGATGAAGCCAAGCAGGAGTTGTCGGAGATTATCGAATTTCTTAAAAGCCCCGGCAAGTTTCAGAAACTCGGCGGCAAGATTCCGAGAGGCGTTCTTCTTTTAGGCCCTCCGGGAACCGGCAAGACTCTTCTTGCAAGAGCTGTAGCGGGGGAAGCGGGTGTTCCGTTCTTCTCAATCAGCGGCGCTGATTTCGTCGAAATGTTCGTCGGCGTAGGCGCGTCACGCGTGCGCGACCTGTTTGACCAGGGTAAGAAAAACGCGCCCTGCATCATCTTCATAGACGAAATTGACGCTGTAGGACGACACAGAGGTGCAGGTCTTGGCGGCGG
>JAJTBN010000262.1 GCA_021286895.1 Bacteroidota bacterium
GGGCGCGGCTTTCGTGCTGGGTCTGATATTATTTTTCTACGTGACGGAAGGCACGGTGAAGTTCAACTTCTTCGGCGAAGACGAAGAAGCGGCGTCGCGAAGCGTCACGGAATTATTTTTAGATAACTTCAATTAATTGAAATGAAAAAGAAACATATATTAATACTGACGGCAACTCTGTTTATCGGAATAGTGATAGGCGCTCTAAGTATGGGTATATACTCTCACAAGCGGATGAACATCTACTCTGAGATACCGCCGGTAGAGGATATAAAGAGAAGGTATATAAAGACAATAGAGCCTGACGCTACACAACTAAACACGATAGGGCCTATACTTGACAGGTACTCGGCGAACGCGTACAACACGATGAAAGAAAGTCAGACGAAGATGTACCTTCTAAACGAATATCTCTATAACGAACTAAAGCCGATACTCAACGAAACACAGAAAGAAAAGTTTGAAAAAAGAATTAACAGAATTAAAACAAGAATAGGAAAATGAAAAAAACGATAAAGATAATCGCGATATTTTTAGCGATAACGGCATTTATAACCGTTAGCACATCCGCGCAGACAGACAAGCAAAAGCAGAAAGTTAAAGGTTCGGGGAAGATAACGGGAAAGGTATTTGACAAGGAAACGGCAGCGCCGCTTACATCTGCGACAGTGCAGGTATTTAAGATGAAGGATTCTTCGAAAGTGACAGGCGCTGAAACCGACGATCAGGGAAGTTATTCGATGGATGTTCCGTACGGAAGGTACAGAGTTATTATCAGTTATATCAGTTACAGTTCCGCTATTTACAACGGTGTAGTAGTAAACGCAACGACGCCAACGCAGGATGTCGGTACCACAAACCTCTCATCGAGCATAACCTCTACACAGGTAATCGAGGTTACGGCAGAGAAAGATTTTATGGAGACAAGCATCGACAAGAAAGTGTTCAATATCGAGCAGAGTCTAATCACGCAGGGGGGCACAGCGACAGACGTGCTAAAGACAATACCTTCTGTTACGGTCGATGCAGACGGTAACGTAAGTCTGAGGGGAAACAGCAACGTGAAATTCCTCGTTGACGGGAGGCCTTCAGGCATGATAGGTACGGATCCGACGAATGCATTACAGCAGATATCCGCAAACACAATCGAGCGTGTCGAGGTAATAGACAATCCGTCGGCGAAATACGACCCTGACGGTACATCCGGAATCATAAACATCATAATGAAGAAAACCGAAGAGGCGGGATACAACGGTAATGTCAGTGTAAACGCGGGAACGAAGGACAAATACAACACATCTCTGAATCTGAATTATAAGAATAAGAACCTGAATGTTTACGGAAGTTACAATTTCAGGTTATTCAACATGCACGGGAACGGAAACACGTTCAGACAGAATAATTTCGGAGATTCGACGTTTTATTTCGACCAGAACTCTCTGCAGCATTTCAACATGCAAGGAAACATGGGAACACTGGGATTCGATTACTCACTTTCGAACAATGACAAAATCAGTTTAAGCGGCACGTATAACAACAGGCAGAGGTCGATTGACCAGACTCTTCATTTCAATCAACTTGACGGCGGGATGAGCCTTACTTCGCTGTATGACAGGAACAATTATGAAAAGCATACAGGGAACGGGCTTGACGTGACATTAAGTTACGACCACAAATTCAGCATTCCGAAGGAAGACTTATCAGCAGCGGTATACTATTCATCTAACAAGGACGATGAAGTGCTGAACGCAAACCAGCAGAATTATGATCTTGGCGGAAATCCGCTCGGAAATCCGATACTGCAGAACACTTACACTAACGGCAAATATCAGCTTGGTTCATTCCAACTCGATTATTATTATCCTCTCGGGGACGTGAAGGGCGATTCGAGAATAGAGGTTGGTTACAAGGGTACATTAAGGAACACGAGTTCTGATTTCAGGTCGGAGAATTACGATTACGTGCTAGGCGCTTTTGTGACGGAGAACAATCTGACAAACAACTTCCAGTATAAAGAGCAGATACACTCATTCTATGGTTTATATGCAAACGGATACAAGGATTTCAAGTATCAGTTAGGCATTAGATTAGAGGAGGCTCTTACGAAACCCGAACTTCTTTCGGCCAATCAGAATTACGACAACAACTATTTCAGTTTCTTCCCGAGTTTTTATCTGTCGCAGAAGTTCGCGACAACGAATGAACTTCAGCTTAACTACAGCAGAAGGATAAACAGACCGAATCTATACATGCTTAATCCTTTCATAGATTATTCAGACCCGTACAACCTGAGGCAGGGTAATCCTTATCTGAAGCCAGAATACGTAAATTCATTCCAGTTCAGTTACATAAAATATCTAAGTTTCGCGTCAGTGACGGGTTCTTTGTTTTACAAGCAGATAAACGACATGATGTCGAGGATAGTGACCGTATATCCCGACGGCGTATCGCTTACTTCGTTTCAGAACCTGAACAACGCGAAATCGTACGGAGCAGAACTGACAACATCGGGTCATCCTTTCAAGTGGTGGAATTTCAACGCCGACCTGACATATTTCAGGATGATAATTTCGGGTAACGACAACGCTGCGCTAAACAACGACAATTACAGTTACACCGCGAAACTTATGAACAATTTCTCGATAGCGGGACTCTTTGATTTGCAGGTATCGTATAACTATCAGGGACCCACGGTTCTCGCGCAGGGAAGAATGGACCCGATACAATCATTTGATATCGCGATAAAGAAAGACATATTGAACGGAAGAGGGAGCCTCGGATTCAGAGTGAGCGACTTATTTAACCAGCAGAGGTACGTGAGCGAGACAAGCGGACCGGGTTTTGTTCAGGACATGACGAGGGTAAGGGATTCCCGCGCGGCATTCCTGACTTTCTCATACAGGTTTGGTACTGACGGAAAGCAGCAGCCGAAGAAAGACAAGCCGAAAAACAATGAAGAAGAAAACAACGACAACGGGGATTATTAATTAAGCAACATTAAAAACAAAAAAATGAAAACACTAAATGTTCTGATAGTTGCGGCGGCGGTTCTTGCAGGAGTCGTATTCTACGGAGAGAAAACAGCGACGGCTCAGAACAATGAATCAGACGAGAACAGCGCTCTGATGGACAGTTTGTCGAACGAAGAGGATCTGCTTGATTCAAATGTAGTTTACGAATCGTTCTATGATAGTCTGGACAGCAAGGGCGACTGGATGGAAGTAAAGAAAGCGGATTTCATAAAGGCGATAGCCGGTGATGCGTCAGATCTTGACCAGCAGACATATCCTGACGACGAAGTAATTTACGTATGGAGACCGTGGGGAGTGATGTACAACACCTGGTCGCCATACATGAAC
>JAJTBN010000026.1 GCA_021286895.1 Bacteroidota bacterium
ATACCGGACCTGTGCAAGCGATGCTATTCCTGCGTAAGGGAATGCCCTGCTATTGCTATCCGCGTCGAACACGGCCAGGCGGTCGTGATGTCGGAAAGATGCATAGCATGCGGACACTGCGTCACGGTATGCTCTCAGAACGCCAAACGGACAAAGAGTGAAGCGGACTACGTTCTCGGCGAAATCATACCGCGCGGGAACGTAGTTGCCGTTGTAGCACCGTCGTTCCCTGCTTCTTTCCCCGAGAATTTCCCTAAAGTGGCCTCGGCGTTAAGAAACCTCGGCTTCTCGAAAGTCTGCGAAGCGGCTTTCGGCGCCGACCTCATCAGCCCGAAATATCTCGCGGAAATAGAGAAGAACGGCCAAAAAACAATTATAAGTTCCGCCTGCCCGGCTATATACAATTACATCGAAATGTATTTCTCCGAACTGGTGCCGAAACTCGCGAACATTGTTTCTCCGATGATTGCGATGGGAAGATACATAAAAGAAACTTTCGGAAAAAATACGAGCGTTGTATTCATCGGACCCTGCATCGCTAAAAAAAGCGAATGCCATGACGAGAAAGTTGAAGGCGCCGTTGACGCGGTTCTCACTTTCGCGGAACTGAAGGAAATATTAAATCAGAATAGCATTTATTTTTCTGAACTTGAAGAATCGGAATTCGACCCCCCCGAAGGCCTTGTCGGCAAATCGTTTCCGCTTGCTGGCGGACTCATTAAGACCGCCGACATACCCGGCGATATACTCGAAAAGGAAATTATCGTCGTTGAAGGAAGAAGCAAGGTCGAAGAAATTCTTCATGAACTTCTCAACAATAAAATTAACGCGAGATTTATAGATATACTATTCTGCGAAGGCTGCATCAAAGGACCGGCAATCGACAGCAACCTGAACTATTATTCAAGACGTGAAAAAGTAATTAACTACATTCACGACAGAATGAAAGCGACGGATAAACAGGTATGGAAAAGCAATATCTATAACGCCCGCAACATCGACCTCTCGAGGGAGTTTGAAAACAGGGACAAACGGCTTCCCGCACCGGATGAAGGACAGATAAAGGAAATTCTCGCGCAGACAAATAAATTTTCCAAGCACGACGAACTTAACTGCAGGGCTTGCGGTTACCTCACCTGCAGGGAATACGCCGTCGCGATAGCGAAAGGACTCGCTGAAAACGACATGTGCCTTCCTTACATGATTGATAAACTTGAGAAAGCGTACAAGGAACTTCAGGAAACACAGGAACAACTTCAGTCAGCGGAGAAACTCGCTTCAATCGGACAGCTTGCCGCAGGCGTGGCTCATGAGATAAATAACCCTCTCGGTACGATATTGCTCTATACGTCACTTCTTAAAAAAGACCTTGAGAAGAAACTTGAATCGCATCAGCCTATCGAGGACCTTGAACTTATAACTGAAGAGACAAACAGATGCAAAAACATCGTCTCGAACCTGCTCAACTTCGCGAGACAGGGACGGCTTAAAATTTCAGACGTGGATGTTTACGACCTGATAAATACAATCCTTAAACCTGTCCGCATAAAACCTGAATTCAAAGGAATATCCTTCTCCGTTGAATGCGAGGCGGACGATACGACGATTAAAGGAGACTCAGACCAGTTGAAACAGGTCCTTCTTAACGTAATAAACAACGCCTGCGAAGCCCTCGAAGAAAGCGAACAGAAAAGAGTTACGATTAAAATTTCAAAAGACGAATCATTTATAAATATTGAAATCAGAGATACCGGCTCGGGCATCCCGAAAGAAAACATGGGTAAATTGTTTACCCCGTTCTTTACAACTAAAAAGATGGGTAAAGGCACAGGCCTCGGACTCGCAATCGCTTACGGCATCATAAAGATGCATAAAGGCGATATTCGCGCGGTAAGCGACATAGGAAAAGGGACTGCTTTTAACATCAAATTACCATTAAATTTACAATAATAAAAACTGAATATATAATTAAGGAGAAATCATGACCGATACAACAAACAAGCCTAAGAAAGTCCTTCTCGTTGACGATGACTACGACTTGCTTGAGCAGAATAAAATGCTTCTTGAATCAAAGGGCTATGCGGTGGTTACCGCCGACAGCGTCGACAGCGCCTGGAAAGTATTCAAAGAAGAAAAACCCGACGCCGCTGTTCTCGACCTTATTATGGAAGAACACGATTCCGGTTTCATTCTGGCGCACAGAATAAAGAGGGACGCCCACGGAAAGACTATACCCGTATTCCTTCTGACTTCTGCCACAATGGTAACGGGAATGAAATTCGGAATCACGACAGGCGAAGAAAAAGAATGGATTAACTGCGACGCCTGGTTCAACAAACCGATTAATATTGACGAACTCTCGACGAAGCTCGAAGAATGCTTCGAAACGAGAAAAATGTAATTTTATTTTCACGCCGCGGGATGATGTAATGTTTCCCGCGGTTTTTATTATTTCGCGATTTTAAGGAAAACTATTTTAATGGAAGAGCAAAGACCAAAAGTAATTATCATTGACGATGAAAAAGGCCTGCGCATAGGCACACAAAGACTTCTTCAAAGCGAGAATTTTGACGTAGATACGGCTGAAAACGGAATGACAGGTATTGAAATGGCAACCGGATTCGAATATGACCTCGCGATAATTGACCTGAAAATGCCCGATATTGACGGCATCTCAGTTCTTAAGGAAATCAAGAAAGCGCATCCGAATACTATATGCTTCATCGCTACCGCTTACGCGAGTTACGATACCGCTATCGAAGCCACAAAACTCGGCGCGTTCACTTATATACCGAAACCATTTACACCCGAGGAATTGCTCCGCAATCTTAACGCGGGCTACGAAAGGAGATTGCTTACTCTCGAATCCGAACGCCTGAAAAAAGAACGCGAAGAAAGACTGCTTGAACTGGCGTTCGAAAAATCGCGCCTGAATACGATTGTAAATTCGCTTGCTGACGGCGTTTTCGTAGTTAACAGGAACGGCGAACTCGTTCTTTTTAACCCGGCCGCCATTAAATATATCGAACTTAATGAAATAATACTCGGCGAGAAAATTCTCGGTATTCTTCCGCAAAAAATCAGTGAACTTCTCGCGAAAATACTCGATAACCCGGATTTTGAGAATAAGACACTCTCAGCCGAAGTCGAACTTAAACCCGACCGCGAACTCGTCGTGGAGATTAAATGCTCCCCGGTTCCGCATCCCGACGGCTCTCTCGCGGGCGTCGTAACGGTAATCAGAAACATTACCGAAATGAAGAAAGTCGAGTACGTAAAATCACAGTTCGTGTCTATGGTCGCACATGAATTGAAAACCCCGATGGCCGCTGTGCTCGGCTTCCTTAATATTATTCTGAACCCGGAACTGAAAACGACCCCGGAGCAGCAGACCGATTACCTCAACCGCTCAAGAAACAGACTGCAGGGTCTCGTCGAAATGGTAAACGACCTGCTCGATATTTCGAGAATGGAAATGAAAACGAAACAGCGCGAGTTGAAGGAACTCAATATCGGCGAAATCGTAAAAGGCACGGTCGACTTTCTCGAACTCGAATGGAAGAAAAAAGGCATCACTGTCAATTCGAAGTATGAGGAAAACCTTCCTGTGTTTAAAGCCGATAATAACGAAATCACAAGATTGTTTACCAATATCATCGGCAACGCGATTAAATACAACAAGGATAACGGTTCAATAGACGTCGAAGTGTTTACTAATAAAAATTATATCGTTACAAAGATTTCGGATACGGGCATCGGCATGAGACCTGAAGATAAGGCAAGATTATTCTCGGAATTCTTCAGGGTGAAAAACGAATATACGAGAAATATCAGCGGCACGGGTCTCGGCCTTTCAATCGTGAAACGTATCGCTGAATCATATTCAGGCAAGATTGAAGTTGATTCGGAATATACGAAAGGCTCAACATTCACTATCTATCTGCCTTTCACGAAATAATCCAATAAGATAAAGAGTTAGGCGCAAAACCTACAGGTTCCCAAAGTGTACTTTGGGAACCTGTCGTTTTACACAATTCTCACTCCAGAGGAATCGCTTTCTTGTTCATCCTCGCCCATGTCTCAAACGACTGCAGCGCGGGATTCAGTCTCTTGCTCTCCTCAACATTTCTGACGCCGCAGAAATACTCATCAAAGTCGTGCTTGAACTGGAACATGTTGCCAAGATCATCCGCGCCGGGAAATCCGAATCCCCTGTATACGTCGAAAGGAACATTGTTGTATACGACGTCGACTCCGAGCACCTTGCTCAACACAGCAGTCATTTGCTCACCTGTAAGTTGCTCGCCCGAAATTCCGACAGTCTTCCCGATATATCCGTTTCCGTTTTTGAGAATTCCATAAGCGCATTTGCCTATATCCTCAGCGGCTATACCGGGCAGTTTCTTTTCTCCCATCGGCATCGTAAAATAATATTTCCCGTCTTCGCCTTTTTTTGGACCCATCCCAAAATATATGAGATTGTCCCAGTAAAATGATGTCAGAAGAAAAGTCGCCGGGATTCCTTTGTCGGAAAAATAATGGTCGCCCTCTCCCTTCGCGTCGAAATGCGGCACCTTGTACTTCCCTGCAAGAGTCGGCATCCTGTCGTCGTCAAGATGCACCCATTTCCTCGTGTCTTCAAGAGTAGACCAGATAACGTGTTTCGCTCCCGATTCTTTGGCGGCGGCGGCAATGTTCTTAATCTGTTCAAGTTCCTTGTCCGCCGAGAAATGCTCCCAAAAATTCGTCACTGCGTATATACCGTAAACTCCTTCAAACGCTTTCTTCAGACTGTCCGTATTATCATAATCCGCGGCTGCTAACTCCGCGCCGATGTTCGCAAGCGCCACGGCTTTTTCCGACTCCGGCTTTCTTGTTACTGCTCTTACTTTGAATTCACTTTCGTTATCGCTTAAAATGGCCTGCGCCAGACCGCCTCCCTGCGCTCCTGTTGCGCCAAGTACCGCAATTGTTTTTCTCTCAGTCATTGTGCTCTACCTTTAATTAATTATTAATATACATTTAACATCCCTCGGTACTTATTAATTCGGTTTCAATACAATAGTATTATATAAGTAAATATTTTTGATATAAATAAAAACCCGTTTCCTTCTCAGGAAACGGGTTGATAATCCCTGTATATTATTCTAAAAATCCAATTTCAGTTTTGCGTAGAAGTTTCGGCCGGGCTCTATCGTTATAAGCCCCCTGTTCGATGAAAGATGATTTCTGTATTCCTTGTCAAAAATATTTTCTACTCCCGCGAACAACTGAATAACCGCGTATTTTAATTTCACCGGCATAGACGACAGCCCCGCGTCGAATACAGCGTATCCCGGAGTGTCCATTTCTCCCGGAGCAGTATTTTCCTGCTTGTTGTAAAGCGTTGCGTTTATGTCAAAATTAATGTAGTTGTAAACCGGGAATTTAATGCCTGTTTTCGCGTTCAACGGCGCTATCTGCGGCAGATTGACACCGTTCTGAGTGTCTTCACCTCTTACGTATGAAAGCGAACCGTAAGCGACAAAACTTCTGTAAAAATTATACATGATATCCAGGTCGTATCCGTACAATCTGGCCTTTCCGATATTCGTCTTAATATATGCCGGCCTGTTTTCGTATGTTCCGGGTATTTCCGTCACAAGGTCCTCGAAATGATTGTAAAATATATTTCCCGTGAATGTCATTTTGTCTCTCCAGACTCTGAACCCGAGATCAGTAAAAAATCCTTTTTCAGGAGCAAGGTCGGGATTACCGATTCTTAAATAACTTCCGAGATCGATGTACTGGTATCTCTCCTCAAGCACCGGTGAACGGAATGACCTTGATACGTTGAATGTCACATCGTAGTTCTTCGTCAGCGAATAAATAAAACCGAGATTCGTGCTCCATGATACATCATCCGCCTGTCTTGAATTCCACATTACTTTCTGCCCCGCGGGCGTGTTGTTCCTCACTCCGTTCACGATTTCGTAAACAGGCTGGTAAGTGGTTGAATTCGTAACATGTATCTGGTCAACTCTTCCGCCGACGCTTATTTTCAGTTTATCGTCGAATGCTCTTATCTCATCCTGAACATACGCCCCTATGCTCCTGTAATCCGCGTCAGGTATCGGCTTCTCCCCGACCGTCTTGTAAATAGTGCTTGTCATCGCGCCTGATGTCGTATCGTAATTTTCAATCCGCTGGTTCTTTTCACGCTTGCTGTCAAGTGCCCTCATCCAGAAATCTACGCCTGTGATGAGATAATTTGTCCTTCCGAATTCCCAGTCGGCCTTAAACTGAAGACCATTCGTATAATGGCGCGCGTTCGGCGTAATATCAAGAACATAAACCTTCTGTTTAAGTTTTCCGGACGACGTTTTTACGAGCGAGACCTGATTCGGTACGTTATCGACGTCTCTTAATATAGACTGGTAATAATACTTTACCGAAAATTCTTTAAGCGGCTCCGCTATGTCTTTTATCTTGTATTCACCCGATACCATATCCCTGTTTTCTTTGGGATATGTTACAACCGCGTTCGTGGGAAAAAGGCTGCCCGCTCCGGGTATGCCGATGTCTGTGCCTCTGTACCTCTGGTATGAAAGCCGGAATTCCTGATTCTTAAAAGGCTTGAAACCGAGATTCGCGTTTAAATTATTGTCCCTGAACTGGCTGTTTGGTAGTTCACCTTTCGGCGTCATCGTATTCTTCGCGTCTCTGATGCTTCCGCTGACTTTCGCGTAGAAACGCTGTGAAGAAGCGAATAGACTCATCCATCCGTTTGGATTTTCGTTGACGGTATTATAGCCGCTGATAAGCGAACCGCCGTAAACAGGCTTGTTGCTGAAATCGCCGTTCTTCGTGTAAATATTCACAACGCCGCCAAACGCGCCCGTACCGTATAATGACGAAACTCCGCCCTTAATAACCTCAATTCTGTCAACATCATTGAGGTCCGCAAGCGAAAGTCTTGCCGATATGTCCGTAGCGGTTTCAATCCTGTTACCGTCTATATTAGTCACAACGTTTGCCCTGCTTAATCCCCTGATGCTGATTTCAGTAGCCCATATCCCGTCTCTTATAAGCGAGAGACCGGGTTTGCCGCTTAAAGCATCAGGAATTGTGTTGTAAACACTCTTCGAGATTTCATAGTCCGATACGATTTCCATCGGCATCGGAACATCCTTAAGAATCGTTTGATATCTTGTGCTCGTTACGTTTATCTCGCCTGTCGATATTTCCGAACGTATGAGTTTTATCTCGACTTTTGTCGTCATCGGTCCTGTAACCGTGACCTCAAGCACACCTGATTTATAACCTTCGTGATAATACGTAAGCCTGTATTTCCCGGAAGCGACGTTTTCAAAATTGAAAAAACCTGACGCGTCCGATACTGATTTTTTTCCGTATTCTTCAGTCCTTATTTCAACACCGGTTACGGGAACACCGGTTTCCTTGTCAGATACGTACCCCTGAATGTTTCCTGTCTGCGCGAACGAATTCAAAGAGATAAGCAGAAGTACAAATACCGTAATTATTGCCTTTTTCATCGTTATTTAATTTTTTAAATCATACTAAAATATCCTCTTTAAAACCAAAATTAAACCCATTTATACGTCATAAGACCGGTTTCGGTTTGAGAGGTGTCACGATTGATAACAATATTTTTGGCTTTAACGCTCCGTTTAATCAGCAGTTTATAAAATAATATGTATCGTCTAATATTCATTAAACGAAAAGACCTCGTCCATTTCTGACTTTATTCCTTTCCGCATACGGAGTATTTTTCAGACATGAAAAAGTATATCGCCCTTATTATAAACCTCAGCCTTATTCATTTCCTACTGGGACTGGATATCAACATCGTAAGCGTGACTCTTCCCTCGATTGCCGCTCAGTTCGGAGTCGCTGCAAACGTGGCTTCAAGAGTTGTCTGGGTTTATCTTCTCGTTCTCACATGCTTCCTGCTCGCTTTCGGAAGGCTCGGCGATATTAAAGGATTTAAAAAGATTTACTTCTTCGGAATACTCGTATTTATCGCAGGCTCGGTTCTTTGTTTCTTCGCGAACAACTTTAATCTCCTCGTTGCTTTCAGGATTATTCAGGCGCTCGGAAGTTCTGTACTTTTCGCTCTTACTCCCGCGATAATCGCCGCCGGAATACCGGAAGAATACAGGGGCAGAGTTTACGGCATTAATTATTCTTTCACCGCTTTCGGAGGGATTATCGGAAGGGCGGCAAGCGGATATATTATCGATGCGTTCGGATGGAATTTCGTTTTTATATTAAGCGCGCCCGTAGGACTGGCAGCGCTTTACATTACTTACAAATACCTTTCAGGATTCGTTCCGTCAGGCAGTAACAGAAAATTCGACATGACCGGAACCCTGCTTATATTCGCGGGGCTTTTCTTCTTCCTGTTCGCGGTTAATAACGGGGAGGAATTCGGATGGCTTTCGCTGAACATTATCGGCATGTTCGCGGCTTCGGTTGTACTGATAACTTTATTCATATTCCGTCAGTTGAAAATAGATTTTCCTCTTTTCAACGTTAGAATCTTGTCGGACAAAGACATTTCTTTCTCAATACTTTCTTTCGTGTTTGTCTATATTATCACTAACGGAATGATTTACATCACTCCTTTTTTCCTGCAATGGATAGGCAAATACCCTAAGAAGGAAACAGGCCTCCTCATGGCCGTTCCATCCCTGCTGCAGTTTGTCTCGGGATATCTGTCCGGCATTCTGTCTGACAGAAAAAACTCAAAGATTATTTGCACATACGGAATTATTATGATAGCCCTCTCTCTGCTGGCTTACACTATTATTAACCCGCTGACGAATGTTTACCTAATAATACTTATTCTGTCCTTCTATGGCTTTGCAATCGGGTTTTTCATCCCGTCGAACACGAATAAAATTATGACTTCCGCGCCTTCAGGACAGAAAGGAGTCGTTTCCAGTTTCATGACAACATCAATACGCCTCGGCTCGGCATTCGGAGTGGTTTTCTTCGGCGCAGTATTCGCGTTTCTCGTTCCGCAAAAAAATCCGCTTCAGGCAGGTATTCCCGTTGAAATAATTCTGGAAGGCTTCAGATATACATTCATTTTCGGTTTTATTGTGTCCGTACTGGGGCTGCTCTCGGTGCTGCTTACCGGTAAAAGAAACTCAAAATAATTGCCAAGGTCGTATTTTTCACTTTATTTTTTTAATCTAATTAAGAATTTTACTCTCCGGAAGTGATTAAAAATAAGATAATATTAAATATCGCGGGTATACTGATTCTCCTCGCGGGAATTGGTATTGCCCTCTTTTTCTTTTTCAATAAACTCACAGGAAAATCATTCTACACGGAAAAAGGCAGCAAACAGATTGAAGGAATTTCTTCTCAGGTGGAAATAACCAAAGACAATTACGGCGTTCCTTACATTTCCGCCAATAACGAAGCCGACCTCTATTTCGCGCTCGGGTATATGCACGCGCAGGATAGGCTCTGGCAGATGGACCTTTCGCGCCGTGTCGCTGAAGGAAGACTCGCCGAGATTTTTGGTAAAGACGCTGTGGAATACGACAAACTTTTCAGGACAATAGGAATTAACCGTTACGCGTACACACTTTACAACGGTATTTCACCCAAGTCGAAAGAAATCCTTAATTGGTACGCGAACGGAGTAAACGCTTTCATTAGAGAAAACTACAAAAAACTTCCGCTTGAATTCGATGTTCTGAACTATAAACCCGAACAATGGAAACCTGAACATTCCCTCATGGTTGTGAGAATGATGGGCTGGGAACTTAATATTTCCTGGATGACCGAATTCATGTTCGGCAAAATAGTCAGGAAATTCGGCATCGAAAAAGCCCGTGATTTTTTCCCGGATTACCCGGAAGACGCGCCGTATATAGTCAGAACCGATAAAAAACAGCAGGATAAAAATATATCCCTGCTCGATACTAAAACAGAACGCAATTACAGCGCACTTGCCGAACTCGGCAGCGGTTTTTTCAATACCGTCGTTGATTACAGAAACCACTTCGGAATTGTCGGTACGCATATCGGCAGCAATTCCTGGGCTGTAAACGGAAAGAAGACCGACAAAGGAAAACCAATTCTCGCGAACGACCCGCACCTCGTTCTTTCGGCTCCATCGAAATGGTATGAGGTTCTGATGAAAAATAACGGAGATAATTCATTCGTATGCGGATTCTCAATTCCCGGCGCGCCGGGCATTGCTATCGGTTCGAACGGAAAAATATCATGGGGCATTACAAACCTTATGAACGACGATTCGGACTTTCTGCTGATAAGAAGGGACACTGCAAACACGGGAAATTTCGTCTATAAAAATTCTGTAATCGCTATTGACAGCACCGAAGAATATATAAAGGTAAAAGACGTAAAGGATGAAATTCCGTTCAGTGTTTATACGACGAAACTCGGACCCGTAATATCCAACCTCGGAAAAACAGGCTTTAACTCGGATATTACTTTCAATGTGAATAACGGCGAAATCCTTACATTCAGATGGACGGGATTCGAGATAAGCGACGAGATAAAATGCTTTTACGATATTTATCATTCGGATGAATGGAGCAAATTCAAGAACGCCCTCACATCTTTCGGCCTGCCCGCTTCAAACTTTACGTACGCTGACGGTAAAGGAAATATAGGCTATAAAGCCGCTGGAATCGTGCCGATACGAAACACGGGCAACAGCGAAGTTGAAGCATCCACGCCGGGTTACGGAGAACTTGAATGGAACGGATTCATTAAGCCCGACGAACTACCAGAAATGTTCAACCCTTCCGATAATTTCGTGGCTACGGCAAACAATAAACCTGTAAAGGATTACAAGCATTATATATCAAATCTGTACGAACCGCCCTACAGAGCGATGAGAATTGAGGAAGTACTGAAAACGAAGAATAATATGACTTCTCAGGAATTCAGGCTTCTCCAGAACGATTTCGTAAGCCTGCAGGCAAAAGAATTTTTCAAATACGCGCTGGAAGCATTTAAAGATTCGTCCAGAACAACCGCCGATGAAAAGAAAATTATCGGTAAAATTAAAAAATGGGATTATGACTGCGGCAAACTTAGCGGTCTCGCCTCGCTTTTCGCGGAATTTGAAATAAGACTGTACATAAACCTCTACAAGGATAAACTCGGCGATGATTTGTTTAATGAGTATATATACGTAAATAATATTCCTGTTCGGAATACGGCAAAAATTCTGAGAAACAATAATTCATGGCTTTTAGGCATTTCAAAAGATTCTCTTAAAAGCGACCTTAGGAATGACCTTGTAAGAAGGTCTTTCCGCGAGGCATACGAGAATGTTAAAAACAGATTCAAAGAAACGGATATCGATAAATGTGAATGGGGCAGCGCGCATAAGGTAGTCATAAACCACCCCCTTGGCGTCGTCCATACCTTGAACCGCGTTTTCAATATAGGGCCGTTTGAAATCGGAGGACTTGGAACTACCGTCTCAAACGCGGAATATTCTTTCAGAAAAGCAATTGAAAAGAATGAATTTGAATGCTATATCGGTCCGTCGCTCCGCTTCATCTATGACTTTAACGAACCGGGTTATTATCTTTCGATTTTACCGTCCGGCCAGTCAGGGCAACCACAGCACAGAAATTATGCCGACCAGACGCGACTTTGGCTGAATGCCGAATATAAGAAGGTTTTTCTGAACCTTGCGGATTTCAAATCCGCACAGGGCTCGCAAACACTGGTTCTCATGCCTTCAAAATAACATGACTTCCGTAAAGCAGAAATATGACGCCTATAAGCCGAAAAGAAAATTCGGACAGAATTTTCTTGTTGACGATAATATCGCGCGCAAAATTATCAAATCCCTCGGCGCTGACGAAAAAGATACCGTAATAGAAATAGGCCCGGGACACGGCGCGCTTACAAAATTTCTGTTCAGGGAATTTCAGGATTTTACCGCTGTTGAAATCGACGAAACAGCCGTCGCGAAACTCATAAAAAATTATCCCGGCTTGAATGTCGTTCATGGAGATATTCTTGACTTTGATTTTTCCTCGCCGCTTAAAGACAGTAGTCAGGCAAAAGTAAAAGTCATAGGAAATATCCCTTATAACATTACTTCTGTGATACTGTTCCGGCTCCTCGATAAAATTGAAGCGGTCGATTCGGCTGTGCTGATGATACAAAAAGAAGTAGCCGAACGCCTCGCTGCTACTAAAGAAACTAAACAATATGGCATTCTGTCAGTTCAGTTTCAGGCGTTTGCTGATATAAAGACTCTGTTTAACGTCCCCAGGACAGCATTTTTTCCTAAGCCTGACGTGACATCCAGCGTGATAAGACTTCAGTTTAAGCCTGATAAATACACTATAGCGAACACCGGCCTGTTTAGAACAATAGTAAGAAACGCTTTCTCAAAGAGAAGAAAAACACTTAAGAACTCGCTTAAGGACTTTTTCGAATCTAATAATATAAGAACTTCCGATTTCAGTCTTGATTTTTCAAGAAGAGCGGAAACTCTTTCAGTAGATGAATTCGTCGTATTGAGTAACGAGGTTAACTCTTACTTGCGCGGACCAATGATTATCTGATGACTGACAGTATAGTAAAACAAATTTTCGGTTCCGGCTTTTTCAAAGGCCTTCACACGGACCGTGACCTGAAAATCACGGGACTGCACGGATCCCTGTATTCAATTTTTATTGAATATCTTAACCTAAAAATCGGTTCTAAAATCGTCGTTGTGTCCTCATCGGCGGAAAAACTTGCCGGAATCAGAGACGACCTTGACCAGATAAGCGCTAACAATAATATTTCCGTATTTTCTTCCGACAAGAACATCGATAAGGAGGAATGGACGAGGTCGCTTAATTCCCTGTCCAATTGCGAGGAGTTTATCGTTCTTATTCATGCCGGAGAACTTAACACCGGTGTCCTGAACGCCGACAGTTATAAAAACTCGCTTCTCCACCTGAAAAAGAATCAGGAATATCTTTTCGAAGAATTGCTGATGAAACTCGAAGAATACGGCTTTACAAAAAAAGATTTCGTGGACGAAGTCGGAGATTACTCTGTCAGAGGCGGCATCGTAGACATGTTTCCGGAACATTACGACTCCCCTCTCAGGCTTGAGTTTTTCGGAGAAGCAATAGACTCAATCAGGGAATTCGATATTACCAGCCAGCGCTCTACAAGGGAACTCGACGAAATAATCATCGGCATCAACCTTGAGCATAAAACCACTGACGACAAGGAAAGCACCTCAACCATAGCCGACTATATAAAGAAAGACTGTCTAATCATAATCGATGAAGAGGATACAATAGATAATCCCGGATTTAACGGGGCAATATCAGGCAACAGAAAATTTATTACCACTTCTTTTAAATCCTCCGGCGTTGATATAGATTTCGGTTCGAAACCGCAGCAGGATTTTCACTCTAACATAAAATCACTTTATAAGTACCTGCAGGAATATTCTGAATATGCCTGTTATCTTCTTTCATCGGACAATTACCAGTCCGACAGATTGAAAAAACTTATCGAAGATTATGAAGAGGATGCCCTCATAGAGGAATTGTTCGAAAAACCCGTAAGCGGGAGAATTAATTTCCTGAGCGAGTCTCTTCAGGAGGGGTTCGTAATCCCGGAACTGAAACTGCTTGCCTTTACGGAACACCAGATATTCGGTCGTTATTACCGCCAGACCAGAAAGAAGAAAAGGAAATTCCGCGGAATGACCATCGATGAAGTGAAGGAACTTAAACCGGGCGATTATGTCGTGCACAGGGATTTCGGTATCGGCATCTATTCCGGTCTGAGAAAAATCAAGGTCGGAAACAACGAGCAGGAAGTAGCGAAATTGTCTTATTCGGACGGCGACGTGATTTTTCTTAACCTGAATTACGTAAATCTTATAAATAAATACTCGGCAGGCGAAGGGATTTCACCTAAACTTACAAGACTCGGCGGCGGCGAATGGTCGAAGATAAAAGACCGGGCCAAGAAAAAAGTTAAGGACATTGCGCGCGACCTGATACTACTTTATGCGAAAAGAAAATCCGAAAAAGGTTACGCGTTCTCGGAGGATTCACACTGGCAGAGAGAACTCGAAGCAAGTTTCATTTACGAAGATACTCCCGACCAGTATACTTCGACCGAAGAGGTTAAGAAGGATATGATGTCCGAAAGCCCTATGGACAGGCTTGTATGCGGTGACGTCGGCTTCGGTAAGACAGAAGTAGCCGTCCGCGCAGCGTTTAAAGCTGTATTGGACAATAAACAGGTGGCGGTACTCGTGCCTACTACCATTCTCGCGATTCAACATTACAATACTTTTAAAGACAGGCTCGGCCCGTTTGCTGTCGAGGTTAGTGTGCTCTCAAGACTGCAAAGCCGGAAAGAACAAAAAGCCGCTCTCGAGAAACTCGAGGAAGGGAAAGTAAACATACTAATCGGAACTCACCGCATACTTTCTCAGGACATCAGGTTCAAAGACCTCGGACTGCTTGTTATTGACGAAGAACAGCGGTTCGGTGTTAAAGCAAAAGAGAAACTGCGCGCGCTTCGGCCGAATGTGGATACGCTTACTCTCACCGCGACTCCTATTCCCCGGACTCTGAATTTCTCCCTTCTCGGAGCGAGAGACCTTTCCGTTATTAACACACCGCCGAAAAACAGAAAGCCTATTCTTACGGAAATAATAAATTTTGACTGGAACATAATCGCCGAAGCCGTAAATAAAGAACTTTTAAGAAACGGCCAGATATATTTTGTGAACGATAAGATATCAAACCTCGGAGAATTGGCCGATAGGATTAAACGCAGCGTTCCCGGAGCAAAAATTGGGATAGCTCACGGTCAGATGACTCCCGCGGAACTTGAGGACGTAATAATAGCGTTCATCGAAAAGAAACTAAACGTGCTTGTCTGCACAAAAATTATCGAGTCCGGTCTCGATATACCGAATGTCAATACGATTATTATCAATAACGCGAATATGTACGGCCTCTCCGAACTTTACCAGTTAAGGGGAAGAGTAGGTCGAAGCGATGCTCAGGCTTACGCTTATTTCGTCTCGCCTCCCGCGGGGAAACTGACTCAAACTGCGATAAGAAGACTTCAGGCAATCGAGGAATATACCGACCTCGGCTCAGGGTTTAATCTCGCGATGCGCGATATGGAAATCAGGGGAGTCGGAAACCTGCTCGGCCAGCAGCAAAGCGGCTTCGTGCATCAGATGGGCTTCGAGATGTTCATAGATATTATTGAGGAAGCCGTCTCCGAACTTAAGGAATTTGAGTTCAAGGAACTGTTCAGGGAAGAAAAATCTCTCGACAGGCTCAGCAGCAAGATTAAAAAACGCGAAGAGCAGATACCCGCTATCGTCGAGAACGACCTGAACGCCCTGATTCCCGAAGATTACATAAACAACGATACGGAACGTCTGAACGTTTATAAAAAACTTTTCGACATCAGGTACATTAAGGATATCGGTAAAATCGAAGATGAACTTAAAGACAGGTTCGGGAAATTCGGACCCGAAGTCGAAAACCTGCTCAGGATTATCGAAATAAAAATCAAAGCTACCGATATCGGCCTTGAGAAAATCAGCATACAGGGCAGTGAGATGCTCCTGTACTTCCCTGCCGATAAAAGCCATAAGGTTTTTCAGAGCGATTTCTTTTCAAATCTCGTCAACAGGCTCTCAGCGTCAAAATCCGATAAGTTTACTTTCGTAAACAGGAAAGACAGGCTTGTAATACTGGTAAACCTTGATTCCGAAGACGATGAATTAAGATTGAGGGAAATCAGGGATTTGCTCACTGATGTACTTTTAGGGCAATAAAAAAGGGAGCCTTTTGCTCCCTTTATAATGTAACTAAAACTGTTTTACTTTGCTCTGTAAGGCTTTACACCTGTGTAGAAATTAAATCCAAGATTAAGACTGAGGAATCCTATTCTTCTCCAGAATCCGGGACCCGGTAAGCCGCTTCCGTCGTTTAACGAACCGTCCGCGTTCTTTGTTCCGATTATGTTAGTCAGGTTGTAGCGGAGTCCGATGAAAAGTCCGTATTGCTGGGCTTTGTCAAGTGTCCATTCATAACCCGATGTTACCTGAAGACCGACTCTGAACGAATTTTCGATATCCGCCGTGTATGCTAATCCTTTATTATTTGCGACTATATAATTTGTCGTTACGGCAAAACCGATATACTGCTTGTTCTTGCATCTTGGATTGAACGCGTATTCATATCCAAACGCTCCCGAAAGAACATCGTAATTTGTATATGGTTCAACAGGACTGAAATTAAAAAACGGAATTTCACCCGAATCATCATGAATCATTTTATTGTATGAAGCGGATACGGTCAGCCTGTGATTTTTTCTGATTCCAAGACCGAATTTCCCGTATATCGTGGCTCCTCTTCCCCAGACCATCCCGTATGTACTCGATGATATCGTAGTATTATCGAGCGCCGAACCGTGTGCGTCATTAGTGGCAAGGTTTCCGTCAATACTTAATCCGAAAACCATACTGGGTGGTGTATATCCCTGAGCATTAACATTTGCGACCCCAATTGCGCCTATAAAAAGGCATACCAATACCAAAACTAATTTCCTCATAACTAATCCTGTTATTTTCTAATAATTTATTTTAAATACAGATAAAAATCAAGTTTTTTTTCAAACATTAAAACACCAATTTTGCGCTGAAAACTAATGTGTTGTCGTGAATTTGGGAATTTGAGTATAATAAATTATAATCCGAATATCTATACAGAAAATTTACATAGATTTGACGTGTTAATTCGGTTTTTGCCTGTAAACTGAAAAATGATTTGTTAACTCTGTTGCCGTTAAGAAATCTGTTCCCTATAATATAATAGTCGCCGTATCCATAATTTATATCTCCTCCGAAATTATAAAGCAATTTACCGTTTTCATCGAAAATTATTCCGTAGGCCGAACGCTGGAACCTGTAATCGGAAAATATCTGTATCTTTGGGGAAATACGCCATTGAACACCAACGGCAATTTCGTCGGAATTCGGAGGCAACTGGCTTCCCAGAGATATTCCCCAGTTGGTGTATGATGATTTGTTCGTTCTGTGTGAATAAACAAACGGATCTAAGCGCGTGTATTCTGCCGTCAAAACAAGGCTGCTTACGTTGAATGCTTTTGACCAGATTATTCCCGCCTGATAACCGAATTTATTCTCGTTACCGAAATAAGAAGTGTCAGTGAGTGTCTTGAGATTCAGGTCGTCAATCAGTAAAGTACCCTGAATAGCAACGTTCTTTACAGGCTGGAACTCAAAGTCAATCCCCATAACGCTGTTGTTCAGAGTCGTTTCCTTAGCGCCTGAATTCAAATCCGCGGACGTCAGAAAACTAAGAGGGTTGATAAATGAGAAACTGAACGGGTCGTTGCTTATTATAATTGATTCATAAAATCCCGCCCTGAATCTGTCCGTGAACCTTACATCGAGCCTGTGCCCGGCTATGTTTTTTGACTTTAGTTCGACATTTACCGAATCGCCTTTCAGCGAGCCGTAAAAGAATGAGTAACTGATTGCCTTGTAGTTTAAATCAAGCTTCAGAAAACTGAAAGCCGGCGCGGATTCTGACAAAAATAATTTGCTCATATAACCTGTTCCGATTGTTATTTTGTCATGTCCGGCTGTCACGCCGAGAAAACCTGACGGCGCCTGATATCTGACGTAACCCCTGTAGTTTGCATAATATGTTCCGTCAGATACGAACTCCCTATCCGATTTTAGTTCATTACTCATCTGCTTTAAAAAATCCGAGGAACTTTCGCTGCCGGAGATTTTTCTGCCGGTGTGCATCTCGAGCGAATATCCGACTTTCCCCAAAAGAGAGCCCCTCGCCGTGAATCCTATATCAGCAGTTCCTGCCGACCTGTTTAGGAGCGAATCTCCGTTGTTCGAGTAAAAATCCGTTCTGACAACAGAATTAATCCATAATGCGGCGCTTGAATCCGAATACCCGTATAGATACCTGAAATTTCTGCCGCTTAGTATATTGCCTTTTCTGTCCCCGAATATTGTTACATTTTTCGAAGCGTCTTTCTTCATGTCGAAGTAAAATTCGGCTGTGTATTCTTCCAGAAAATCTCTGTCGGTAGCGGAAAGCGTTTTATTTTTTCCGGCAGTCTCGAGATATTGAGCAACCTTTTGTCTGGATAAAGGAAGACTGGAAGATGAGTAATCCTGAATTACATTCTCTATCTGCATCTTCTTGAGAAATGTGTAAACAGGATGCTCCACAGGCACAAGTTCGGCCTGCGCGTAAACCTTCAGCGGAAGTAATAACAAAATCACAAACAGGTATTTTCCTCTTCTCCCCCTCATGAGATACTAACGGGCTGAATAAAATTCCTTTATTGATTCAACCACAAAACCTATCTGCTCTTTGCTGAGTTCCGGATAAATCGGAAGCGCGATTGTCTCGTTTGACGCGGTCTCCGAATTTACGAACTCTCCACCCGAATATCCGTGTTTCTTCAGGATATCATCGAAACATTCCTGTCTGTGGAACGGTACAGGATAATATATTTCATTCCCTATTTCTTTTCCCGTAAGATGCGCCCTGAGTTCATCTCTTTCCTTAACCCTGATTATGAACTGGTTAAAGATATGGAAATTCTTCAGTCCGCTTTCCCTGAAAACTGCCTCGGGTAAAAGAACCCTGTCATTACCATATTCCGTCTTGCCGGGAGCGCTGCTTAATCCGGCTTTTAAGAAAAGTTCGGTGTATAAAGACGCGTTGTCTCTTCTCTTCTGCGACCAGCCGTCAAGATGCGGTAGTTTAACACTCAAAACCGCTGCCTGAATGGCGTCAAGCCTGAAGTTTCCTCCGATAATCCTGTGGTAATACTTCGGCTTCGACCCGTGCACTCTCAGAATCTTCAGTTTCTCATACAGCGCGTCGTCGTTTGTTGTAACTATTCCGCCGTCTCCGAAACATCCGAGATTCTTGCTCGGGAAAAACGAGAAACACCCTATGTCTCCGATTGTCCCGGCTTGCCTTCCGTCGGAATACTGTGCGCCTATCGCCTGCGCTCCGTCCTCAATAACTTTCAGGTCGTGTTTCTTGGCTATTTCCATTATCCCTGACATTTCAGCGGACTGCCCGTAAAGATGAACTGGAATAATCGCTTTCGTCTTCGGACTGATTTTCTTTTCTAACTTTTTCGGGTCTATATTATACGTTCTGAGGTCTATATCGGCAAAAACAGGCACCGCGTTTAGTCTCGAGACCACCCCTGCCGTGGCGAAGAAGGAGTAATCGGGAATTATTACTTCATCACCGGGTTTAATGTCCAGCGCCATCAGCGCTATTAAAAGCGCATCCGTCCCGGACGACACGCCTACAGCGTGCCGGCATTTTAAATATTCGCAGATATTCTTTTCCAGTTTTTCCACTTCCGGACCGAGTATAAAATACTGCGATTCGGCCGTCTTAATAAGCGCTTCGTCCAGTTCTTTCTTCAGACTCGCGTACTGTGCTTTTAGATCTAATAATGGGACTCTCATATTTTAATTTATTTCTTTTACTATGTTATTTTCTAATTTATATTTCTTACCTGATTTTTCACAAAACGCCGTGCCGTTTTCATCGAAGACTAGTTTCTTCCCCGCTTCGCTGTACCAGCCCTTTATTCTTGACGGGTTGCCTACAACAAGCGCGAAATCAGGCACGTCCTTCGTCACGACTGTTCCCGCTCCTACAAAAGCGAACCTGCCGATTGTTACACCGCAAACCACCGTACTGTTCGCTCCCAGTGACGCTCCTTCTTTTATCAGCGTCTTAATGTAAAATTCCGCTCCTACCTGTGGATACTTGCTTCTCGGATTCAGAATATTGGTAAACACCATTGAAGGACCGCAAAACACGTAATCCTCAAGTTCAACTCCTTCGTATACGGATACATTGTTCTGTATTTTCACAAAATTACCAATCGTAACATTGTTTCCTATGTTCACATTCTGTCCGAGAATACATTTTTTGCCGATTTTTGACCCCGATTGTACATGCGCAAAATGCCATATCTTAGTGCCTTCACCTATCTCGACATTCTCGTCAACAACCGCATGCTCGTTTACATAATACTTTTTTTCTTCCATTATTTATTCATTTTTGATTGGGCTTTTTCAAGAATTTCAAGCACTTCTTTCGCGTGAAGACCGTCCGTTCTTGGTTTTCCGCCCTTAATTATGCATTCATAGAAATGTTTCTGCTCCTGTTCCAGAGGCTGCAGATTTTCATACCTGACTACTTCGTAATCAGAATCGAATTTCTCAAGTTCCCCGTCAACGATGCTGAAACCTTTCTTGTAATATTTCAATTTTTCAGTCTTCAGACTGTCCTCAAATACAATCATTCCTTTGTCCCCGATTACTACAAGCCTCTGCTCCTTGAATGGATGCAGCCAACTAACGTATATATGCGCGTGAACGTTGTCAGGATATTTTATATAGGTGAGCGTCGTATCCTCTATGTTTTTCTGAAGAAATGTAGCCCCCTCAGCCAGCACTGTCACGGGCTTCCTGTTGTCGAGTAGGAATTGGATGACGGATACATCGTGAGGAGCAAAACTCCATAAAATGCTCTCTTCCTTCCTTATCGTGCCAAGATTCAGTCTGTTACTGTATATATACTGAACTTTACCGATGTAATCCCCGTCTATCATATCTTTCATCTTAAGCACGGCGGGATGATAAAGAAGAACGTGACCAACCATCAGCACAAGTTTCTTTTTTTCGGCCAGACTTAGAAGCGATTCCGCTTCGGATGAAAACAACGTAATCGGTTTTTCAACTAGTACGTGTTTTCCGTGTTCAAGACATAATTTTGCGATTTCAAAATGAGTTTCAGCGGGTGTCGCTATAATAACTGCGTTTATGCTCTTGTCCTCGACAATCGCGTTTATATCCGTCTGGAAATTAATTTCCTGTGATATATCTTTGACTTTCACTCCTGCATCTTTATCGGTGTCGCATACCGTGATTAAATTGTTGCCGATTAGACTGAAAGCGGTTCTGACATGATTGATGCCCCATTTCCCGCATCCAATCACTGATAATTTAATTC
>JAJTBN010000263.1 GCA_021286895.1 Bacteroidota bacterium
TGTTTCTTTTTATACCAATATTTTTATGTTTTTTTGCAATTTTCACACAGCCTCTGAAACCGTGGGCTACATTACAAATTAATTATCTAATAAATATTCCATTCCCGTTACGAAGTCTGCTTAATAACGATGTGTGCATTCCCAAGCCGGAGATTCGCTGTGGCGAACCGGAACTTGGGAATGAGTATAGAATATACAGCCGGCTTATGCCGGCGCGTCAGGTGAATATCCCGAGGTCTCGGGACAGGCTCTGACGCCACGAATATAACTCAACGGCAGTAATTTCAAAGAATTTTCTGAAAAAAATTATCTTATAATCATTAAACATTTTCATTATATTTAAGCATACCTCATATAATCAAAAACAAACATCATGATCAGGAAACAAGACGCTCTGGATTATCACAAAACCGGACGCCCGGGAAAAATTGAAGTCATTGCCTCGAAGCCCTGCGCTACGCAAAGGGACCTGTCGCTCGCATACACTCCCGGAGTCGCGGAACCCTGTCTGGAAATCGAGAAGAATCCTCTCGACGCGTATCATTACACCGCCAAAGGAAATCTCGTCGCTGTCGTTTCGAACGGCACTGCCGTTCTCGGACTCGGCAACATAGGCGCGCTTGCCGGCAAACCGGTAATGGAAGGCAAAGGAGTTCTGTTCAAAAGATTCGCCGACGTCGATGTTTTCGATATTGAACTCAACACTGAAAACCCCGACGATATAATCAAGGCTGTAAAACTGCTCGAGCCGACATTCGGCGGAATAAACCTCGAGGATATTAAAGCCCCCGAGTGTTTCTACATAGAAGAAGAACTGAAGAAAATAATGTCTATACCCGTCTTTCACGACGACCAGCACGGCACAGCTATTATCAGCGGCGCCGCTCTTATCAACGCGGTTGAAGTCGTGAACAAAAAAATCTCGGAAATCAAAGTCGTGTTCAGCGGCGCGGGCGCCGCAGGCATCGCCTGCGCGAAACTGTACGAATCGCTCGGAGTGAAACACGAGAATATTACTCTCGTTGACACGAAAGGCGTGTGTTACAAGGGTCGCAAGGAAGGCATGAATAAATACAAGGATTATTTCGCGACAGACACCGATAAAAGAACTCTTGCCGATGTTATGAAAGGCGCGGACGTCTTCTGCGGAGTTTCAAAGAAAGGCGTGCTTACGAAAGAGATGGTGAAATCCATGGCTAATGACCCGGTTGTTTTCGCCATGGCTAACCCCGACCCGGAAATAACTTACGAGGACGCGAAAGCCGCAAGAGAAGACGTGATAATGGCAACGGGACGGAGCGACTATCCGAATCAGGTCAACAACGTCCTCGGTTTCCCGTTTATTTTCCGCGGCGCGCTCGACGTAAGAGCTTCAACGATAAACGATGAAATGAAAATCGCCGCATCGCACGCTCTTGCGCAGTTAGCAAAGGAAGACGTGCCCGATTCGGTCATACGCGCTTACGGCGGAAAGAGAATCGAATTCGGACGCGAGTATATAATTCCGAAACCTTTCGACCCGCGCGTGCTTCTTTGGGAAGCCCCCGCAGTCGCGAAAGCCGCGATGGATACAGGCGTAGCGCAGAATCCGATTACGGATTTCGAAGCATATAAAGACTCACTCGACGCGCGTCTCGGCAAGTCGCGCGAGATTATGCGGTTCTTCATACATAAAGCGCAGAAGACTCACCATAAAATAGTATTCCCCGAAGGCGAGGAAAAGAGCATTCTCCGCGCCGCGCAGATTATAACGGACGAGGAAATAGCGACGCCGATACTTCTCGGCAACAAAAAGGTCATACAGAAAAATATTGAGGAACTCGGACTGAGCATCAACGCCGATGATTTCGTGATACTCGACCCTGCAACTTCCAAGAAAAGCGAAAAATACCTCGAAGAATTCTATAATTTAAGAAAGAGAAAAGGCGTTACATATTTCGACGCGAAGAAACTCATAAAGACTCCGAATATTTACGGAATGATGATGGTTAGAACCGGTGACGCCGACGGGCTGATTTCCGGACTGACACAGCATTACCCCGATACGGTAAAACCCGCGCTTCAGATTATCGGCAAGGACGACGGAGTAAGAAACATCGCGGGCATGTACATGCTCGTTTTCAAGAATCAAAGAATATTCATCGCTGACGCGACAGTAAATATCGACCCGAAAGCCGAGGAACTCGCCGAAATTGCGATGCTCGTCGCTGATAAGGTCAAACAGCTCGGCGTCATTCCCAAAATCGCGATGCTTTCATTCAGCAATTTCGGAAGCACAAAACATCCGTTTACCGAAAAGGTCCGGGTTGCGACGCAAATAGTTAAAACCAAGCGTCCCGACCTCACAATCGAGGGCGAAATGATGGCCGACACCGCCATGAATCCGGAAATTATTAATCAGTTCTTCCCGTTCAGCGACCTGAAAGAAAAAGCGAACACACTTGTCTGCCCGGGTCTGACATCCGCGAACATCGCGTATAAACTTCTGACGTATCTAGGAAACGCGGTCGCTATCGGACCGATACTTCTCGGAATAAAGAATCCTGTTTACCTGCTCGGCCCAGGATGCTACGTCGAGGATATCGTTAACATGACCGCGATGGCAGTATATGAAGCGGAAAGCAAGAAGAAATCATAACAGATTGGTTGTATAATATAAAAGGCTGCGTTCTCACGCAGCCTTTTTCGTTTTTATAAAACTTTGTTCAGTTCAGCCCGCACATGCCGTTTGAGCATCCACCGCCGTATGAAGGCATTCCGCATGAACCGTCGGAGCATCCGCCGGAAAAGCCTTCGGATTTGATATTCGAAGAGAAAGTCGATACAAGTTTAACGTTTTTCTTCGAACTGCATTTCGGGCATATTACATCTTCTTTGCTCGAAGACGATTTGTGCAGAACGTCGTAGACTGTTCCGCATTCCTTGCATTTATATTCGAATATTGGCATATAGTTTTATTATATTAATTGCTATTAGCAAATATACTCTAAAGATATCAAATAAGAAATATCAAAAATAAAAAACCTCATAACAGTTATGGATTCCGGCTTTCGCCGGAATGACAAGTCTGATAATATCAAAAAATAAATATCCTGATAATGGTCATGGATTCCTGCTTTCGCAGGAATGATAAAACTAAAGGCGTAATTTAAAAAAGGCTGAATTTCTTCAGCCTTTGGTTTGATAATCGTCTATGTTTTTATTTCTTGCAACAGTTACGAATTACTATTTGATTAAAATTAAAAAGGCTGAATTGTGTTCAGCCTTTGGTTTGATAATCGTCTATGTTTTTATTTCTTGCAACAGTTACGAA
>JAJTBN010000264.1 GCA_021286895.1 Bacteroidota bacterium
GACTATGCTGATTGAATATTTTATCTGATTTAACAACTCCCCTTTGTAATAAAGCAGCGGCGGAGGGTCGTATATATTCCTGAGATTTTCGGGGTAATCGTCGTCGAGAATCGTAACAGTCCTGATGTTCTTTTTCTCAGACATCTCAAGCATCTTATCCGCGGCGGAATGAATCTCTTTCTTTTGCCTGAACGCCGCGTGAATACCGTCGATTATTACCTTGCTGATTCCTTCAATTCTTATGAGTTCGAAATCGGATGCCGACTCGAGCTTCTCCGCGTTTCTGTATGCCTCCAGAATCCTCCTTATTCTGACATCTCCCGCATTTTTGAGACTCCTGAGGAAATACACATAGCGGAAATTTTCGTTTCCGTTGTTCTCCATTATCCTATTTTTTTAGTCTCGGGTCGAATGCGTCTCTTATTCCGTCTCCTATGAGATTCACCGCGAAAACAGTGAGAAGTATCGCAAGCGAAGGGAATAAGACCATCCCGAAATTTGTTCCCGTTATTAAAAATCTGTAGCCGTCAAATACCATCTGCCCCCAACTTGCAGTCGGAGGCTGTACGCCTAATCCGAGAAAACTCAGACTCGATTCGAATATTATTGCGTTGGCAAGCCCTACTGTCGAAGTTACTATTACCGGAGAAAAAGAATTAGGCAAAACGTGACGCATGATAATCCTTAAATCGCCGAATCCCGCTGCCCTTGCCGCCTCAACATACTCGCTTTCGCGTATCGATATTATCTGCCCTCGAATGACGCGCGCGATATCCACCCAGCCCGTAAGACCTATTGCGACGAATGCCTGCCAGAATCCTTTTCCCAGCACTATAGATATCGCTATTACAAGCAGTATGGACGGAAACGCCCACACGACGTTAACAAGCCACATTGTGACTTTGTCCTGCATGCCTCTGTAATAACCGGCTATCGAACCGAAGAATACGCCTATTAATAAAGCGATGCTCTGAGAAATCAAACCGACTGATAAACTTATGCGGGCGCCGTATATAAGCCTGCTTAAAATATCGCGCCCGAACTTATCAGTGCCGAGTATGAAACGCATTTCACTTACGTACTGTCCTTTCTTCTGCGCGAGTTCCCGCTTGCTTATCACCGATTCCTTATCGGTAAAATCTATGTATCTTATTGCATCCCCGTTTTCATCGAGCAATATCTTAACTGGAATAAACTTTTCCGCGGCGGCGTCATTTTTTATTAGCACGTACGATTTGAACATCGGCTGCTTCGCCGAAAACTCAAGCAGCTGTTTGTCAGGATTGTACGGAGATATAAGCGGAGCAAACAAAGCGGCGAGGATTATGAAAATAAGAAAAAAGAAAGCGGACACCGCTAATTTATGGCGCTTGAATCTCCTGTATGAATAATACCACAGGCTCTTCCCTTTTTCAGTATGTTCGTTGTGCTCTTCCATTATCCTAACTTCACTTTCGGGTCGAGATACGCATAAGCTATATCAACCATGAAATTTATTGCCACAAACACAAGCGCGCTGAAAAGTATGCTGCCCTGTATCATCGGAAAATCCAGTTTCATAATGGAATCCATCGCCAATGAACCTATACCGGGCCAGTTGAAAATATACTCTATGAAAAACACACCGCCGAGCGTCGCGGCGAACGATGAACTCAATGCCGTGACTGTGGGATTAAGCGCGTTCCTTAAAGCGTGTTTGAATATTACTTTAAATTCAGATAATCCTTTCGCTCTTGCTGTCTTTACGTAATCCTTGCAGAGAACTTCAAGCATAGACGTTCTTGTTATTCGCGCGGTGATAGCCATCGGTCTTAAAGCCAGAGCAAACGCGGGAAGTACAATGTACTGACAGCCGTTATCGACGTAACCGGATATCGGGAACCATTTAAGTTCGGCGCCGAATATGTAAACCATCAGCAGAGCAAGTACGAACTGCGGAATTGAAATGCCGAATAATGAAATAATAGTAGAGATATAATCGTAGAATGTATATGGTTTGATTGACGAAATTACGCCCGCGAGTATTCCCAGCAGTGCGGCGAATATCATGGCGACAAGGGAAAGAATAATTGTCGCAGGAAATTTTTCGAGTATCGTAGCTGAAACGTCCCTGTTCGTAATGTAGGATTTTCCGAGGTCGAACTTTGCCGCTCTTGAAATGAAAGAAATGTATTGCCGATAAAAAGGCTTATCGAGACCGAGTTCTTTTCTTACCGACTGCACCGACTCCTCATCCGCCCTCTGTCCCAGCATCATCTTCGCGGGGTCGCCGGGAAGCATAAATGTGAGAATGAAAGAAACAGTGAGCACGCCGAAAACTATCAGCAGAGAATTGGCAAGATTTTTAATTATGAACGTCTTCATTTTTTCATTTTATGCGTCCCCATAATGAAGGCAGACAAACTGTGAAACCCCCTAAAACAAAAAAGTCTCATATCCTATCTGAATATGAGACTTTTTCTGAGAACTCCTTTGAGATTACTCGATAACTCTCTTTGCCTTTAGGAAGACACCCGAGTAAAAATCGGAATCAAGTGAAGCAACTGCGACTCCGGTCCTTGAACCTGAGTGCACGAAGTATCCGTCGCTTAAGTAAATTCCGACGTGTGTTACTCTTCCCTTGTGCATCGTGTCAAAGAAAAGCAAATCTCCGAATTTCAATTCGCTTCTCGTAACATCAGTACCGACGTTAGACTGTTCGTATGATGTTCTCGGCAACATGACGCCAAGCGACTGGTACATAACAGTCTGAACAAATGCTGAACAATCTATTCCTCTTTTTGAAGTTCCACCCCATAAATACGGAGTGTTAAGGTATTCAATTACTTTGTACATCACTTCATCGCTTACCATTTCTGATTTGTTGTTTGATGAAGGAACGTATCCAATCAGAGAACTTGATAATGATTCGAGACTACTCTTCGAGATTGAAGATTTTTTTACTAAGGTACTGGTGGCTACTAATTCTTTGGAATTTTTGTAAACATTGGCACCCTTAATCTTCGAAGTTAATTCCGAGCCGTTATCAGAGAGATCTCTCGTAGCGGAACATCCGGTTATCATCGCGACACTTAACGCAATCACGGATAATAACAGTAACTTTCCGTTCTTGAGCATTTCTACTCCCTTTTTACTTTATTTTAAAAGAACAATTAGGGATAAATTATAACTTCTGTTTCATTATTTCAATACAAAAATATATTTTTTCTTTATCCGCAATCACATCTGTCCAAAACGTAAAAAATAAAAAAGGGTTAAGTTAGCCCCTGAT
>JAJTBN010000265.1 GCA_021286895.1 Bacteroidota bacterium
GAAGACGTTAACGTCAGCGTTACGGGCGGCACAAGAATTGAAATAAAAGGAGTGCCCAGCCTCAAGAGAATTCCTCTGCTTACATATAATGAAGCGATGCGACAATGGAACCTCCTCAGACTCCGCGAGGAATTAAAGAAAAGAAATATTACCTCAGACACTTTCGAATCACACACTTTTGACATCACAAGAATTCTCAGAAAAACCAAGTACCAGCCGATAGCCACATCAATTCTCGAAGAGAAAATTATTAACGCGGTCATTCTTCGCGGCTTCAAGGGACTGCTCAACTGGCAGACTCAGACAGAAACTTATTTCTCGAAGGAAATTTCGGACAGGCTGAGAGTAATCGCATGCCTTTCGAACCTGCCGAACATAATACATTCGGACAGCACTTCCGAAACGATTTCAATCGCGGAATGGCAGAAAGTTAAGAAGGCAATAAGCGCGAAAGAAAATGACACGGTAGTTATAGTCTGGGGATGCCCCTCGGACGTTCAGACGGCTACAAAAGAAATAGCGATACGCGCGAAGGAAGCCGCAATCGGCGTTCCCTCGGAAACAAGACAGGCATTGAAAGACGGCACGACGGGATTCGAGAGAATTCTTCCCGGACCCGACAGGATGTATCCCGATACCGACCTCCCGCCCAAGAGAATTACCGGGGACAGAATCGAAAGAATAAAAGCGACTCTGCCGGATTATTACTGGGAAAGGGAAAAATGGTACAGGGAACTGAATGTGCCCGAAGACCTAATCGAACCTCTCGCGATTTCGAAACTCGCGGGACTCTTCAGGCTCGCGGTTACTGAACTCGGCATTGACCCGAAACTCGCAGCGAAGGTGCTTATACAGTACCCGAAACGCCTGAGAAAAATGAAAGTCGAATTCGATACTATTGACGAAGAAGTAATGTCGGCTCTGCTCAGAGCCTATAAACAATGTCTTATTTCGAAAGAGGGCATTCTTATCGCGATGCACGACGCGGTTAAATACGGCATGTTCGACCTCGATAACCTTCCGCCGCCTATCGACGAGAAGGATGTCACTCATGTAATTCAGTACACATACGCCGAACTTAACAGAAAGTCGCTTCATAAAAACGAAAACATTGAAAAGGTTCTGTGCGGAAACGTTATGAACAAGGTAAGAGGCAGGGTTGACGGAACGTTTGTTTCAAAAGCAGTTTCAAAATTCATTAAGGAGTTAAAGTAATGGCCGACGAATCATATAAAGGATATAAAGGCAAAGCGTTAGACGCGCTCAAAAATTTCAACGCTCTCGTCTGGAGCGACGTCGTCGTCGATACGGGCAAGGCGAAATATAAGGGAATTATACTTCCGCGTTCCGAAACGGCAGACCACTTGCACGTTGTTTTGAAATTAAGGTCGGGTTACAATATCGGAGTATTCGCGGACAACATAAAAGACATACAGATAAACGGCAGGAAAGAAGCCCATTACAAAATTCCCGAGAAGGCGTTTCCTTTCGACCCCGTTAAGCCGAATGTTAAACTTCTCGGCACGGGCGGCACGATTGCCTCAAGGCTCGATTACAGGACAGGCGCGGTCATACCCGCGTTCACTCCGGGCGAACTCTACGGCTCGGTGCCGGAACTAGCCGACATTTGCAACCTCGATACTGAAAAACTTTACGGAGTGTTCAGCGAAAATATGGCTCCCGAACAATGGATAGGAACAGCGATTGCAATCGGAAAGGAAATCGAAAAAGGCATTCAGGGAATCGTTATCGGTCACGGTACAGATACAATGCACCACACAGCGGCGGCACTGTCATTCATGGTGCAGAACTCGCCGGTGCCTATCGTTATGGTCGGCTCGCAGCGTTCGAGCGACAGGCCTTCGTCGGACGCGGCGCTTAACCTTATGCACAGCGTTAAGACGGCTGCCGAAAGCGATATAGCCGAAGTGCTCGTCTGCATGTTCGGTCCTACTTCCGACGAATACGGTCTTCTTCACCGCGGAACGAGAGTCAGAAAAATGCACTCGAGTTACCGCTCCACATTCAGAACTATCGGCGACATTCCCGTCGCTATGGTCAGCAGGGAAAAAATTACTCCGCTGCGTACGGATTACAAGCATAGAAGAAACGACAAGATGGTTAAGATTAATACGGCGTTCGAAGAAAAAGTCAGCATCGTTTATTATTACCCGAACATGAAACCCGACATAATCGATTCGCTTATAGATAACGGTTACAAAGGAATCGTTATTGCAGGAACAGGGCTCGGTCATGTGAATAAGCCTCTTTATCCCGCGCTAAAACGCGCCAAGGACAAAAACATCGCGGTGTATATGACGGTCCAGACGCTCTGGGGATACGTTCAGATGTACGTTTACGACACGGGAAGGGATATGATGGAACTCGGCGTTATCCCGACGGCGAACATGCTGCCTGAAGTCGCGTACATAAAACTCGGATGGGCGCTCGGTCAGACCAATGACCTCGAACTCGTGAAAAAAATTATGCTTACGCCTATCAACGGCGAAATAACGGAACGAGAACCCAGCAACGGCTACCTGATTTATCAGGGCGGAATACCCGAAGTTGAAGAATTTATATCTAAACACAGAAAATAATTTCCGCCCGCGGAGAGTGAATGTTGAAGAATATAGTTACCGCGGTAACGGCGGCCGACGTCGTTTTAAGCCTCGTGCTCGGCATCCTGTATGCATCGAGTATTATTAACGCTGCGAAAGAAGAATTATAAAGATACAATACGGATTCATTGCATCATCCGGCTCACTCGAATACTCATTCCTGATAGCGGGAATACTTCTGCTCATAGAATGCATTATCATTTTATTCCTCAGACGTAAGGATAAAAACCTAACGTATAAATATTAAACACTGCTCAATAATCATCCATTTTTTTTCGTTATATTATATGTAGGTATATTTAATAAATACTTTAATATTTAATAACTTGCTATAAATTCAATGTTTAACGGAAAATTTTTCATTTATTTTATTGAATTATATTGATAATTTATCAATATACAAATGTCAATCACCTCATTTATGGATTCGAAAGTGATACGAAATTCTCTGCAATTGGAGTACTCAGTATTTCAATCCATCAAATATAAACCCAATCCAATCCGCACACAAAGAGAAAACTATGAAAACATTTTAAAAAATTTTTTCAATTTCAGAAAATCTGTCTGAACAAATAAAAGTTTTCAAATAAAAAATTTTACCGTATGAAAAATCTTAACAGAAGGGATTTTTTCAAATCTGCTGCC
>JAJTBN010000027.1 GCA_021286895.1 Bacteroidota bacterium
CTCTGCCCGAGATATCATAGACAGTAATCCTGACGAATGACTCTCTCGGCACTGCGAATTTAATTGTAGTTACGGGATTAAAAGGGTTCGGGTAGTTATCATACAATCTGAACTCTTTCGGTAATTCAGAGTTTGTCTGATAAATGCCGTTCGGACTCACTCTGAAATTCCATACAACCGACCACGGACCTGTACCCGCGATATTTGCCGCGTTAACTCTCCAAAAGTATCTCATGTTAGGCTGAAGGATTCCCGGACGCACGTTAAGGTACGAGCGCGAAACTCCGGCAGTATCGTATATTATTGAAGAGAACAGAGAATCCGCGCCAATCTGGATTCTGTACGTCGAAGCTGACGCAAGGCTGTCCCAGTCAAGCGTAGGCGTAGGGGACTGGTTTGTAGAATAATTCAGAGGATATACGAGTGTCGGTGCTGTGGGCAATGTTACTATCCTGAATTTCCAGACAGCCGACCACGGTCCTGTGCCTGAGCCGTTTTCGGCTCTTGCTCTCCAGAAATATGTCAGATTTCCTGCAAGTGTTCCTGAAGGCACCGAATACTGGGAAGCGGTAGTACCGCTGTTTAATATCATGTTAACGAAACCTGAATCTGTCGCCACCTGCACCTCATAAGAGACCGCGCCTGAGACGTCGTTCCAGTCGAGAGTCGGAGTAGTTGTCAGAATATTCGCGCCGTTAGCCGGACTTATAAGAGTCGGAGCGGCGGGTCCTCCGAGAGCCGTAAAGCTCCATGCTCCGGACCACAGTCCGGTTCCTACGCCGTTTGTAGAACTTACTCTCCAGTAATACAGTGTGTTCGGCTGCAATGCCAGAGACATTTGATAACCGGAGTTTGATAAATTTGTAAGGCTCAGAATGGGAGTAGTAAAAGACGCGTTATTCGCAATCTGGAAATTATAAGTAGTAGCACCTGAAACATCCGTCCAGTCGAAAAGCGGAGTCAGAGGAACCCCTGTCGCGCCGTTCGCGGGGCTTATAAGAGTCGGCGGCGGCGGCCCCTGTGGACTACCGTTAACGCCGATTCTCATAAACCAGAATTCCTCGGCGGATTCGCCGTTGCCGGATCCGTTAACGTAAGAGCCGGGAATGCTACCCTTAAGGGCAATCAAATTGCAATAATAGAAGGACGAAGAGTAATCGCTTGCCGGAGAAATACTGGGATATCTCCAGTCTTTGACTGGCGACGCGGGATTTAATTTTACCGGTAGGTGCCATGTAGTGCCTAATGTGCTCGAGTACGTAAACCAGATGTCCATAAAAGATGTCGTGTCATCAGTACCGCCGAATACGCCTGATGCCGCGGTGAAAGCGACATAAAGCATGGTACCGTCGAATGACGAGCCTATGCTGGGTCTGCATATTGACGCCATAACGTCGTTCACTCCGATGTACGGATGATACCCCACCATTGTAGTGTCTGCGATAACGATGCTTTTATTCGGGTCCGAGCCTGTGAGGTTTGAAGCCCAGAATCTGATTTTAGAAGGCGCTGCGGGGAAGAACGAGTCGTCAGTAGTTTGCTTTACAGTTTCAAAAACCACGCATGGTATATTACCGGCGTATGTCATCGATATACCTCTGAGTCCGCCGAGGCTGTCTCCGCTCGCGCCGAAATTCGCGTCGAAAATCTTGAGCGGCGTTGAGAATGTCGTGCCGTTGTTCGTTGATTCCATGAACCACACGTCACCGTATGACGCGGGCATTATTTCGTCATCGTTGACAAACGCAATCCCGATTCTTCCGTCGGAACCGCGGGCTGTGCAGTAACACTCAGACTGCTGAGCGGGGAATGAATTCCATCCCAGCCAGGTCCCGGGCGTAGAATTTACATTAGTACATATATTGTATTTAGTCGTGTCCTGGCCGTTTGATGAAGCCATTATCAGAAATTTATTCGTCAGCGATACGCTGTTAGTGGTTAGCACTTTAGGCCACTCATATCCTGTGTTTCCCGGCGCGTCCAGTCTGGTGAATGAGCCGACACCTGCGAAGGCGTCTTTATATGCCTGACTTCTCTGAATTCCTCCTCCGTCAGTGCTGTGATTACCTATAAGCGCCGTACCGTCCGAGAATCCGTTAATGGAAGGGAAGCCGCTTTTTATTCCTGTCGGGACATCGGTTAAATAGTACCAGGTTGTTCCTTTGTCATCTGAAAAATAATACTTAGAGCGTCTGTTGGGGAATGAAGTTCCGTCACCAAGAGGCGCTGTCATGAAGACAGCATGTATATTATCGGGAGTCGAAGGGTCCTGCCAGATTTCGACGGGAATTCCATTCGAGCATAAGTCATAAATCGTCTTGCATCCTGTGTTTACAAATGTCACGGATATTGCGGAAGCATCCGTACGTTTTTCATTTTTATATCGCGAAAGAAAATTTTTTACCGACGGCAATCCGTACGTATTCGCTTTTCCGTCTGCGCGGACACCTATCAGGGCGTCTCCGTTGAACTGTATTTTGAAAGGAGTCTGAATAAATCCGGTTTGTGATTTTTGAGCAATAATAGAACCGGATAATATGAGAGTAATAAATACAGGTAGAAAGAATTTATTAAACATAATATTCCTCCTATGTTTAATCTTTTAAGTTTTTTTATTAACGGTATATAAATATCAGAAATTTAAATATAAAGTGCAACAACAATATCCTTCGTTTATTTGAGCAAAATCATCGATTTTGTTTCACTTTTTTTGCCGTCAATAGTTAACTTATAAAAATAAATACCGCTTGATTGGACAGCGGCGTTATAAGTAAGACTGTATTCTCCCGCCGGTTTTGATTCATTCTCAAGAACCGCGATTTGTCTTCCGTTTACATCGTACACTGTAAGGTTGACAAATGAGTTCTTTGAAAGACTGAATTTAATTTTTGTTGACGGGTTGAACGGGTTGGGGTAGTTTTGATATAGTTTGAAATCGGTGACTGCGGTTACCGGGTCGCCGGTTCGGGTTACGGAAACGTCTTTAATTCTTCCCTGCGACGTGTATGAAATTTTCCTGAGGCTGCGCGCGTATTCATTTAAAGACGTGTATTCGTTAATTTCCGTCGTCTGAACATCCGTGATGTTCAAGCCAAGAAGTGTCAGGGCTTTGTATAAACCCTGATTTGCGGTCACGGAATACGTGCCTGACATGTTTATTAACGTGTCGTTCACTTTCACGGACGACTGAATAATCTTAAAGCCGAGAGCCTGTTTGGAATCGAAGTAGAATTTGAGACCGGAAGACTGCGGCATGTATCCCGCGTCATAACCGGCGGCATATAGCACGAGTTCAAGTCCTCTGATTAGTTCGCTGCCTGTTATATTAAATGTCATGAGGCGCTGATTGAGACCGTTTGAAGTGTCAAATCCGTAAGGAGTTGTCCTTAGCAAGTCCTCGCCCTTAACAGGACCTCTGTATAGCGGCTGAGACATCAATCCTATTGCCGTAAGCGCTATCCGTGTTCCCGTCCTCTTCCTGTGCGCGTCTGTAATAAAATTTCCGAGTGGCGTATCCCGATTGGCTGATAGCGAATTATAAGACGGAGTTATGTCATTCAGCGCGAAACATACAGTGCCGTTCAGAACATCGCCGTATCGCTCCGTAATTCCCTGTTTAAGAGAATCTATCGCCGCTTTGATTGTATCGTCGCGCGGGATTCCTGAATCAAGCGTAATAAGTTCATAACTCTTCATGGATACAGTACCCGCGTTGTAAAATATACTGAGTTTCCCCGCAAATTGATAATAAGCGCCGGCGCGGCAAACGAGAGTATTGAATCCTGCGGGATTCGGAACCGGGACGGGCTGCGTGAAATACGCGTGATCATGTCCGCCGAGAATAATATGAATTCCGGGAATGTTCATCGCTAACTGATAATCGTAACCATAACCGAGATGCGAAAGACAAATAATGATATTGCATCCCGCGGTCTGTAATGCTGTAACAGTGCTCTGAGCAATCTGCATGATGCTGTCGCTTATAATTACGGGCGAAGGATTGCTCGACGGGTCATTTATCGTCAGACCGAAAATACCTACTTTGACTCCGCTTACATCTTTAACCGTATACGGAGAGATGTAGCTGTTCAGTGCCGGAAACCCGCTCATATTAAGGTTTGCGGAAAGGACGGGAATCGAGCCGGGCAGAAATGATGAAAGAAAAGTATTGTATAGAACCGCAGGACCAAGGTCGAATTCATGATTGCCGATAGTTATGGCGTCGAAGTTCAGCCGTTTCATAAGTGTAAGTTCTGGAACGCCGAAATATCTGTTGAAATAAAAACTCCCGGTCGAGAAATCCCCGGCGTCGAAAACCAACACGTTTGAGTCTGAGATTCTCGCCGACTTTATTACCGTCGCGGCGCGGTCGAAACCTCCGTTCATGTAATCTCCCACGTCGGTTTTAGGTCCCGAGCCTGAAATGTTTGAATGCGAATCGTTGAAATGAATAATTGTTATGTTTGTTCCCTGAGGATAAAGTGGAAAGTTTACCGCGAAAGCAGAAAACAGGAAAGCGGCAATGAACAAAAAAACAGGGATGCTCTTTTTCATAACCAGTAACTTTTATTTTGCAAGGATGATTAGTTTAAATATCCTCTGCTCTGTTTATGTTTTTTAGAATCCCCCTATCATTTACCCTTACTGTTTCCGTTACACCGCAAACCTCGCGAAGTGTTTCGCTTAATCCCTTATCGGGGCTGATGTAAATGATTTTGTCCGCGGCTTGCCGCGGAACGATGACCGGATGACCGGATTTATTTTCGAAAGCCGGTTTTACTGCGCTGTCCGGCTTTTTACTAAATATAAGTAAAATATTTTTAATTGTGTCAACACTTACGTACGGATGGTCAACCGGAAATATCATAACGCCGTCCTCGTCTGTGAGTTTTTTCAAACCGAGTACCACGGAATACAGCATCCCTTTATCGGTTTCGGGGTTCAGGACGAGGGAAACACCCGCTATGTGTTCAAGAGACCAGTCGTAATCATCTGGGTGTATGACGCAAAATATGCGGTCAACACCCGATGATTTCAACTTCTTTACGATTATATTGACGAAGAATTCGCCGTCCGATACCAGTTTAAGTTTCGGAACGCCTATTCTTTTGCCGCGACCCGCGGCGAGTATTATTGCCGATATACCGGGCATCAGAGTTTATTGAATTCTTCAATGAGTTTATCGAATTCGTGAACTTCATTTTCGAACATGTCAGTCCAGAAATCAGGATTCCATTGCTCGTTGAGTTCTTCGGAAGTGCGCCCCTGCTGTTCAATCCATGTGTAATATTTCAGGTTATGTATCGCTTTCCTGTCGTAGTATGAAAGTTCTTTCAGGTAATCAATCGTCTGTTTCTGCAGGCAAGACGAATGGTCGCGCGCCGCGTCCATTTCCGTGTATTCGCCGCGCTCGGCTTTCGTTTCTTCGAGTCTTGAATTATACATCGTCATAGAGTCGGTGAACATTGTAAATATGAAATCATTTTCATCCATTTCGAAATACTTCGCGGTCTTGATTGCGGATAACAGATTCGAGATTCCGGAGATGCCGATATCAACAAGGGCTTCGACGTTCTCTTTCTTTACTCCGAGTTTTTGCAGATATTCTTTTCCTTTGTCTTCATTGAAGAGCCGCATTATTCTGATGCAGTCCTCGTCGTCGATGGCGCTAACCATATCCGTATTGCGGACGTTGTGCACCCACGGCACATGCTTGTCGCCGATGCCTTCTATTCTGTGTCCGCCGAATCCGTTCATTAAAAGTGTCGGGCATTGAAGAGCTTCCGACGCGGTGATTTTCAGGTGTGGGCTGAGTTTCTTCAGGTAATCGCCTGCGGCTATTGTGCCCGCCGAACCTGTAGCAGAAATGAACGCGGACATTCTCGATTTATCGTTTTTCAGATACGAGAACACTTCTTCGATGGCGGGTCCGGTTACGTTATAATGGAATATCGGATTTCCGAATTCCTCGAACTGGTTGAATATGAAGTTGTTCTTATCGTTCTTGAGTTCCCAGCACTTGTCGTAAATTTCCTTTACGTTAGATTCGCATCCGGGTGTCGCGATAACCTCGGCGCCGATTTCCCTGAGCCAGTCGAATCTTTCCTTCGACATTTCTTCGGGAAGAATCGCTATGGGCGTGCATCCGAGAAGAGCGCAGTCGAACGCGCCGCCGCGGCAGTAGTTGCCGGTCGAAGGCCAAACCGCCTTATGCTGTACGGGATTGAATTCGCCGCTTACAAGTCTCGGCACGAGGCAACCGAAAGCCGCGCCTACTTTATGCGCGCCGGTAGGGAAGTACTTGCCCATCAGTCCTATGATTCTTGCTTTTACGCCTGTTATTTCGGACGGCACTTCAAAATAATTCACTTTTCCGAATAGACCTGTCTTAATGTCGTTCTTCCATGTAATCCTGTAAAGGTTGAGCGGATTGACGTCCCAGAGTCCGATGCCCGGAAGTTTCTTCTTTATATCATCGCTTATTAATTCGGGATTGCGCAGCTGTTTGAAAGTCGGAATCGTGATTCCTCTTTCCTTGCACTTGTCTGCTGATTGCTTTCTTACTTTCTTGTCTATGCTTTTAACTATTCTTGACATTTTTATTCCTTCTGATTTTAATTTAAATTCTTTTGAGTAATTCGGCTTCGGGATTTTTGAATCTCGACGCGAGTATCATAGCCGCGATTACAAAAGGCTTGTAACTTGCTTCGTGGTACGTATGAATTCTGTATTTCTCGAAAACTTCTTTTGACACTTCACCTGCCTTGCAGCTAACGTCTGTGATGTCGGCGGGCAGGCAGTGCATGTAGAGAGCTTCGCCGTCCTTAGTAAGTTTCATCTTTTCGGCGTCGCATTCCCAGTTTTTGAACTTCGCGTTATTGGCGAGGCAGTGTTTTTCGAGGTCGGCGAGTCCGTCCTTGTCCTTGTTAATAAGCAATTTCGTTCTCTGTTTCATTACCTCGAACGGCGCCCATGATTTCGGGTAAACGACATCGGCGTCCCTGAACGCGTCTTCCATGCTGTTGACGATTTTGAAATTGGGATTGTTCTTCTTAACGTCCGCTTCGATTTCCGGAATGAGGTTGTATCCTTCGGGATAAGCGAGCGATACTTCCATTCCGAATCTTGTCATAAGAGTGATAATTCCCTGCGGCACGGAAAGCGGTTTGCCGTAACTGGGAGAATACGCCCAGGTCATCGCGAGTTTTTTCCCTTTCAGGTTTTCGAATGAGCCGAAATAGTCTTTGAGTTTAAGAAGGTCCGCCATCGACTGCGTCGGGTGGTCTATGTCGCACTGAAGGTTGATAACGTTCGGTCTTCTGTGAAGCACTCCTTTTTCGTAGCCTTCGGCTACGGCGTCGGAGACTTCGCGCATGTATTTATTGCCTTCGCCGAGATACATATCGTCTCTGATGCCGATTATTTCAGCGAGGAATGAAATCATGATGGCTGTTTCTCTCACTGTTTCGCCGTGTGCTATCTGGCTTTTAACTTCGTCAAGGTCCGAAAGACCGAGTCCGACGGCATTTGCCGCTGAAGCGAAACTGAATCTTGTACGTGTTGAGTTGTCCCTGAATATTGAAATGCCGAGTCCGGAATCGAACAGTCTGAATGATTTCGATTGTTTATGGAACTCCTTGAGAACTTCAGCAAGACCGCCGACGTACTTTAATTCATCAATAGTTTTTTCGGTAGTGAGTAAAAAGTCTTTTCCGCAGTTGTCCGGCTTTAATTTACCGAGTTCGTTTAGTTTTTGTTTTAAGTCCATTGAATATATTTATTTTCTGTAAAATTCCGATGCCGCTTCAACGGCGTCAATTATTTGCTGGTAACCCGTGCACCTGCAGATGTTGCTTTGCAGGGCTTTTCTTATCTGCTCTCTTGTGGGTTTGCTGTTTTCCATAAGCAGAGCATGTGAAGTCAGCACCATGCCGGGAGTGCAGAAGCCGCACTGAATCGCTCCGTGGTCGATGAACGCCTGCTGGAGCGGGTGGAGCGTGCCGTCTTCATTTTCCATGCCTTCGATTGTCAGGACTTCGCAGTTTTCGACGTCCTTAACGAGAGTATGGCATATTCTTATTGATTTGTTATTAACGAGTACCGCGCATGCGCCGCATGATTTCATCTCGCAGGCGTTCTTAACACCCGTGAGGTCGAGTTCCTCGCGGAGAAAATCCGTGAGTTTGCGTTCTTTCATCGAGTCGGGGACTTCGATAATCTTTTTGTTAACTGTTATTCGCATAGGTTCAAATCCTCCTCCAGTTTCGTTGTGACTTTTATCGGGAGTTTGAAAAATCTCTTTCCTGTCGCGTTGTAAATCGCGTTCGCGATTGCGGGAGCCATCAGTTCGTTTGTCGGCTCGCCGATACCCTTCGCGCCTGAGGGCGAATTGGGGTCGGGGTTTTCGATTATAACCGCTTTCATTTCGGGAAGGTCGGTTGTTCTCGGAAGACGGTATGAGTTGAAGTTGGTGTTGGTTATAACGCCGTCCTTCATTTTCACTTCTTCGAGAAGTCCGTATCCGATTCCCATAGCGATTCCGCCGTAGAACTGGCCGAGAGTCATTTGTGTGTTCGCTGCTTTGCCCGCGTCGTGCACGGCGATGGCGTTAAGCAGTTTTACTTTCCCTGTTTTTTTGTTTACGGTGAGTTCGATTGCCTGACATCCGTACGTCCATGAGAAATACGCGTCTCCCTGTCCGTTCTCTTCGTTCCATGTTACTTTCGGACCTCTGAAGACACCGAAGACGTGCGGGTATTCCTGCTTCCTGTACATGAGCGAAATGATATCATCGAATTTGTATTTATCCTTACCGCAGATAATTTCGTCGTTTTCGAATAGAGGATTTTCTTTTGGGCTTCCGTAATGTTTGCTTATGAATTCCGCCATTTGCTCTTTTAACTTTTTGACCGCAAGAGTAACCGCGCCTCCGCCCATCACAGTTCCGCGCGAGGCGACCGTTGTGCCGCCGTCAGGGATTGTTGATGTAGAAGGCCGTCTGTATCGTATTCTGTCGAGACTTACTCCGAGTTCGCGCGCGAGAATGAGACACATCGCGCTTTCGGAGCCCTGTCCGTTTTCGTGAATACCTGTTTCAACGAGAATCGAGCCGTCGGGCTGAACGTTTATAATCGCTGAATTGAAATCAGTGCCTTCGGCGCCGAGACTCATACCGCGGTAACTCATCGCCAGTCCAGCGCCGTAGAGTTCGTCGGTGTCGGATTTGCCGAAAGAGCATTTCTTATATTTATTTTCGTAATCGAATTCCTTAAGAACAGTATTCAGTGTCTCTTCCATCGCGACTTTATGGTTGTCGAGTTTCTGTCCTGTGATTGTTATGCTGTTCTGTCTGACCATATTGATTCTTCTCATTTCAATCGGGTCGATGCCGAGTTTCCTTGCCGCGATATCAATCATGGATTCGACGACAAAGTTTAACTGCGGCGAGCCGAAACCTCTCATCGCGCCTGTTACGACATTGTTTGTGTAAACTCCGTATGTGTCGCAGTGTACGTTTTCGACCTGATAAGGTCCGCAGCACTGCACTGTCGAGCGCCACGTAACCCACGGAGTAACCGAGCAGTACGCGCCCCCGTCGGCGATAATTTTTGTCTTAACGGATTTTATCTTTCCGTTCTTCGTCAGTCCCATTTTATAATAAATCTTGTAGGGATGACGCTTGTAACTTTCGCGTATCGACCATTCTCTCGCATATGAGCATTTCACGGGCTTGCCCGTAAGTTTCGCGGCAAGAGCGGTTCTCGCGGCAACTATTGAAACTGTATCGTCTTTTCCTCCGAAGCCGCCGCCCATCGGCGTGCTTAGGACTTCAACATCCGCAAGCCTTCCGCCGAGAACAGCGTTAACGAACCTGCGGGTACTGAAAGGATGCTGCATGCTTGCGTAAACTTCCATGACACCGTCGTATCTCGGGTTGCATACGGCGACTTCAGGCTCCATGTACGAATGCTCGATGAACTGCGTCTGAAACACCTCTTCGAGAATCAAATCGCATTGCTTGAAACCTTTGTCCGTGTTTCCTCTTCTGACGCGGTGCTCGTTTATGATGTTGCTGCCGTGCTCTTCGTGAATAAGAGGGCAGTCAGGTTCGAGCGCCTTTTCAGGGTCGAGTATTGATGGAATCGCTTCCGCTTCGAGTTTAACGAGTTCAGATGCCTTTATTGCGTTCGCGCGAGTGTCTGCTACAACGAGGGCTATAACGTCGCCGTTGTAGAAAATTCTGTCTTCCGCGAATATCCTGAAATCCTTTATAATCTGTCCGAACCTGTTCACTCCCGGAATGTCCTTATGCGTGATTACTTTTACGACGCCTTCGGATTTTTCAGCGGCTGAAGTGTCAATCGATAATATCTCCGCATGGACGAAATCGCTGTACACGGGAACGGCATGGAGCATGAACGGAAACTTTATGTCGTCCGTATATCTCGCCCTGCCGGTAACTTTCGCGTAAGCGTCGTTTCTCCAGGCTTTTGGATTTTCCATTTTGAAAAAATTTATTTCTTTAAATCAGTTGTTTTCGTAAACAACGTTTCCTTTAATCAGAGTATATTTAATATCGAGTTTCGATTTCTTTCCGAAATACGTCTCGTAACTGAATGCATGGGTAGATGTTATGTCTTTCTCTTTGTTACCGTAATTCAAAATTGTGATGTCGGCATCCGAGCCTTCCCGGATAACGCCTTTCATCGGATAGAGTCCTGTAATTAGCGCTGGGTTCGCTGAAAGCCGCCTGCCGATTTCAACAGCCGTCACATCGTTAAGTCCGCCGTACAGTTCGAATATAAGACTTGTCAGCGCGCCTATTCCGGGCAGGCCGTTGGGAACGTTTCTTATATCTGCGAGAAAATTGTCCTTGTCTTTCTTCAGGAATCCGCAATGGTCTGTTGTATATGCGTCGAAGTATCCGTTTACAGCGAGTTCACGCATTCTGTTCATATTACCGGCAGTTCTCAGCGGGGGAGAGCAGATGTATCTGTGCCCGCCCGGAGTCTTGAGATTTTCTTCGTTAAGATATAAGTACTGCGGGCAGGTTTCGCAGGTGACGTTGCCGAATCTTTTTCTGTACTCGTTAATAAGCCCGGCGCCTTCCGTTGTTGAAACGTGAACTATGTGAATCTTTGCCAGCGTCTTTTCGGCAATAGAGAGAATTTTTCTTATTGCTATTACTTCGGCTTCAACGGGACGGAGCAGAGCGTGCGAATAAGCCTTTGAAAGGTCGAATTGTTTGTAATCTATGGATTCGATAGTATCATTGTCTTCGCAGTGAATCAGCGTGGTTACGTCATATTTCTTTAGTTTCGAAATTACTTCTTCAATCTCATCGTATGAAGCATACAAGCCCGCGTTTTTATATGTTGTATAAAATTTAAATGTCTTAAAGCCGATGCTTGTAAGATATTCTATATCGTTCCAGTCGTCATCCGTAAATGTCGCCGGGGTAAGATGAAACGCGACATTGCATAATTCTTTTCCGTGTTCTGCGGCTGTCTTTTTTCTGGATTCAAATTTTTCGAGCGCGAGTTCAAGTTCCTTGATGAGCGTATTTCCGTTTTTCTGAGTTATAAAATTAAATAAAGTAGTGATACCGTTTTCGATAGCGATATCCGAAGCAGTGTCGTATGTGTCGGCCAGATAGAATTTCCCTATATAGTCGTCAAGATGCGTATGCATATCAATGAATCCCGGAAAAACCCAGCAGCCTTCGGCATCGATAGTCTTAATGTCTGCCGATTCGATATTTCCGAAAGATTTTATTACGCCGTTCTGTACGAGAATATCAGTCTTCGCGACTTCGTTTTCGAAGACAACATTTCCGTTTTTAATCAATATTTTACCGTTATTACTCATTAACCGTTGAGGTATTTCGCTGTCGCGGCAGTATCTTTAAGGCCGCTGCCCGTTATAAGCAGAACAATCTGCTCTTTATTGTCAAAATTATTTTTTGCTTTCAAAAGTCCCGTGAGGACAGCCGATGATGAAGGCTCCGCGTAAATTCCCGTGTTTCCGGCGAGAGTCTTCTGCGCTTTCATTATATCTTCATCTCTGACCGTAACTGAAAATCCGTCCGTCGAAACAACCGCATTCCTCGCCATGTAAGCGTTGCTTGGAGTCTTTACGGAAATAGAATCCGCTACTGTCGCGGGATTCGCCGCGTCTTTATAAACGCCTGATTCGATAAAGTTGTGAATCGCGTTTGAACTTTCCGACTGAACACAAATCAGTCTCGGAATTTTTTCAATAAGTCCGCACATTTTTAAATCGTAGAAACCTTTATACACTCCCGAGATTATCACTCCGTCGCCGACAGGCACGAGTACCGCGTTAGGAGCTTTGAAACCGTTCTGAACGTACATTTCGAGCGCAGAAGTTTTTTTCCCTTCTATAGTCAAAGGATGGTATGCAGTATTCCTGTTAAGACCGCCGTTCTTTTCCGTATATTCCATGGACATTCTGAACGCCTCGTCATACGTCCCCTTCACCGTCACGACCTCAGCTCCGTAAACATGCATCTGAAGAAGTTTCGCCTTCGGCGCGGACTCCGGCACGAAAATAAGCGCTTTCTTTCCTGCTGACGCGCATACTGCCGCAAGCGAACTCGCCGCGTTGCCAGTCGATGCCGCTACAATCTTTTCTTCCTTTATACGTATTGCTTCCGCGACAACGAGGAATGATGCCCTGTCCTTGTACGAGCCGCTTGGATTCAAAGAGTCGTTCTTTATGTAAAGGTTATCGAATCCTGTCAGTCCGCTTAAACGCGCCGATTTATGAAACGGAGTATTTCCGTGGAAGAATTCCGGATAGAATTCTTTTTCGACCGCGGAAAAAAGATTCAGGTCGGGATTATCTTTGCTGAACTTCGCTCTGATTTCGTCGTAATCGAATTCAGCCGTGAGCACGCCTTTTAAAGGCATGCCCGGTTTGTAATCTTTTGAGCATGCGGGGCAGAGGTATCTTACCTCGTCCCTGCCGTAGTCCTTGCCGCAGGATGTGCATTTATAATTAAACATATTACGGATTATTCATTTTGTAAACCAGCGCCGCGTAAACAGCCGCGCATTCGCTGAGATGTTTCACGGGCGAATTTTCGTTCGGCATGTGAGCAAGTACTTCGTTGCCGGGTCCAAGACCGATACAGGGGATGCCGTGCATTCCCGCTATCGCGATGCCGTTCGTGCTGAAAGTCCATTTGCCGATTTCCGGTTTTCTGTTGAGCGTTTTTTCGTATGCGAACGAAGCGTCTTTCAGATATACGGAATCTTCGGGAATTTTCCATGTAGGATAATATTTCTCAGTCGGATATAAGAGTCCTGTGAACGCGGTTTCTTCGTACATAAGCACTTCGACTTCGGCGTCGGGATATCCCGCGAGTTTCGCGGCTTCCTTGACTTCCGCTACAGCGCTTTCTTTCGTTTCGCCGAAAGTAAGGCGCCTGTCTAATTGAATGCTCGCCGCGTCAGGAACAGCGCACTGAGAGGGCGACGAGAAGAACACCTGCGTTACGGTTACTGTACCCTTGCCGAGGAATTCGTCGTACGCGAGTCTTTCGTTTAGTTTTTCTATTTCGAGAGCGATTCTTGAAATTTTATATATAGCGTTATCGCCTCTTTCGGGCGCCGAGCCGTGACAGGAGAAGCCTTTTACCTTTATCATTATTTCCATTCGTCCTCTGTGTCCGCGGTAAATGTTCATGTTAGTCGGTTCTGTTATGACAACCATTTCAGGTTTTATCTTGTCTTCTTTTATTATGTACTGCCAGCAAAGCCCGTCGCAGTCTTCTTCCATTACTGTGCCGGTGAAATAAATCGTAAAGTCCTTGTTTAATCCGAGTTCTTTAATCATCTTGCCCGCGTAAACCATCGAAGCCATTCCGCCTTTCTGGTCGACGGAGCCGCGTCCCCATATTTTGCCGTCTTCAATCTTCGGCGTGAACGGGTCGAAGTTCCAGAGCGACATTTCGCCCGGATAAACAGTGTCTATATGAGCGTCGAAAGCGATGACTCTTTTGCCGTTTCCGATTCTGCCTATTACGTTGCCGAGTCCGTCGATTTTTACTTCATCAAAACCTACGGATTCCATTTTATTTTTTATAAGTTCTATTACTTCTTTTTCCTTGCAGGAAAACGAGGGAGTACGTATTAAATCGCATAAAAATTCAGCGGTTTCATTTTCAAGTTCTCCGGCTCTTTTGAATATTTTATCGTACATCGTTGTGTTGTTTGATTGTTTAAATTAGAATCTGTCCCATAACTTCTTTGCGGTCTCGAGGGACTTGCGCGAGACTTCTTCTTCGTTTATGCCGAGTTTTAGTTCTTTGTTCTCCATAAGAACTTTTCCGTTTGCAATTGTAGTATCGACCGTGCACTGTGATAAGCCGAATATTATATGACCAAGATAGGTCGTTTCATCGAGCGGTGTAGGCGGATAGTAATCTATAAGAATTACGTCAGCGGCAGCGCCTTCTTCGATTGAACCGAGAGGGACGTTCCAGTATTTATTCGCGATAACTGCATTGTTGAAGAGCAGTGTGTTCGCGGCTTCCATGAATCCGCAGGACGGATTCTGGTTCCTGATATGCTGCGCCCATAATGCCACGCGGAGTTCTTCGGGCATCTTTACGGTCATAGCGTCCGAGCCGAGACCGACAAGTATGCCTTTGCTCTGAAGTTTTATAATGTCAGCGATTCCGACCGCGTTGTTGAGGTTCGACTGCGGGTTGTGCACGACTATAGTGCCGTTCTTCGCGAGAATATCCATTCCCTTCTCGTCAATGTGAACGCAGTGCGCCGCGATGCTCTTGTTACCGAGTATGCCGAACTTATCGAGCCTTTCGACGACTCTCATTCCGTAGTTCTTCAAAGAATGTTCTTCATCCGATTCGGCTTCCGCGACGTGAATGTGGAATCCCGCGTTCAGGTCGTTACCGGTTTTCGATGCTTTCTCAAGAGTCTTGTCGTTTATTGTGAAAGCCGCGTGAAGTCCGAACAACGCTTTTAGCTGTTCGTCGTTCGACTTCTGACACTGTTTTATGAAGTCCGCGTTTTCTTCGATTCCTTCGTCGGAAATCTTCTTGCCGTCACGGTCTGAAAGTTCGTAACAGAGCGACGCTCTGAGTCCGGTTTCCTTGATTGCCTTCGCAATCGTGTTCAAAGAGCCTTTCACGGCGAACGGACTTGCGTGATGGTCGATTAAAGTTGTCGTACCGTGTCTTACCGCGTTCAATGCCATTATTAGAGTGCTGTAATATGTGTCTTCATTGCCAAGTTTCTTGTCGAGCCTCCACCAGAGGTTTTCGAGAACCTCGCTGAAGTTCGAGGATGGAGCGGCTTTTCCGAGCCCGCGTACAAGCGTACTGTAGAAATGCATGTGCGCGTTTATGAAACCGGGCATTACGACTTTGCCTTTTGCGTCAATAACCTTGTCGTAGATGCCGGTATAGGTTTCGGTCTTGTCTATCGATTTTATTTTTCCGTCTTCTATGAAGACTGAGTGGTTGTATAGCACTCTCGGGTTTTTGCCGAGAGTGATTACGATTCCGTTTTTTATTAATATGTCCATTTATGCTTCGTTTAAAACGCTCATCTCTTCGGGGGTTCTTTCTCTCATGTATAATGCGCCTGCAAAACATTTCTGCACGCAAATCGAACATCCGATACACTTCGAAGCGTCTGTTTGGGGAATTTGTTTATTGTTAAGTTCAATCGCGAGATACGGGCACCTTGTGCAGTTGCCGCAATGCTCGCAAAGCGATTCGTTGACCGCCGAGATTTTCTTTGTAGGTGTCAGTTCCATGAATCCTGTTATGGGATTCGGAAGCGCGCGCCTTATTAGTTCGCTTACGGAATTTATACCGCGTTCTTTCATGAGGTAACTCAGCCCCGAATGAAGTTCGTCTATAATGCCGTAACCGTGTTTCATTACTATTGTGCAGAACTGAACCGTCTTCACTCCGAGCGCGAGGAAATCCGCCGCGGCTTTGTAGTCCATAGGTCCGCCGTTTCCCGAAACGGTAATGCCCATTCCTGAAACGTTCGCGAGAGTCAGGTTGCTGATGGGAATAACGCCTTCTCCCGAAAGACCGATGACGATGCCTTCTTCCCATTTCTCTTTTTTCCCTTGTCTGAACGAAAGCGCGGGGAATGTGTTCGCGAGCGTAACGCCGGCTTTCTTGTTGGGATACTTCGCGAAGACTTCTTTGATTGCAAAAATTATGGGATAGATAGCGGTAACAGCCGCAGTGAGTTTGAATAGTTTCGGAATGTCGGGATTGCTTGCTTCCATAACCCAGTCGATAATCTTCGCGGTGAGTTCTGCGTCCTGTGATACGATGTCGCCCTTCGTGCCGTCGCCGCCCTGCGGGCAGGAAAGCGAGTATTCAATGCCCATAGCTCCGGCGTTCTCAAGTTTAATTGTGTTCGATACCCATACCTTTTTATCTTCCTCGTCGTTGCCCGTTACGGGACCGCCTGTCGAAGCCATTGTAAGTCTGTCGGGATATTCCGATACGAGTTGTTTTATTTCGGAGCAGACTCTCTCGAGCGGATGACCCGAAACATTATCGCAGTTTCCGTAAGTGGTCTTTGTAACGGCGAACATGTATTCCGAAGGAATATGAATGTCGACGTTATCGAAAGCCGTCTTCATTACTCCGCCAGCCCATCCGGCTTCGTAAGCCTTTTTCATCTGCTCGTAACCGTCGCTCGGAGGAGCGGCGGAAAGAATAAACGGAGAAAGAATTTTTCTTCCGAAGAAATCGGTTTCGAGAGAAACAGGAACCATGTTCTTCCCGTCGAGAATTACGCGGCTCTTAACTTTCTTTTTGATTACGGGTTTCGGCTGATTGTTGATATAAGCGTCGACTTCCGCGGCGCAGTTCTTTCCTGCCGCTACGGCTTCGACGACCGTAGTCGGACCGTTGACCATGTCGCCCGTAAAGAAAACCGATTTTTTCTTCTTGAGTTCGAGAGACGACCTGCTGCCGATTGCAATAATAATCGCGTCGAACTGTCTTGTCTGCGGGTTTGCTTTCTTATCCGCTTTGATTTTCGAAGGATGAAATTTTTCTTTTTCGGGAAGTACAACCTTCGATGTTATAATCGATTTTATTTTCTTTCCGTCGGGTTTGGAAACGCCGTTGATGGAATCCACTTTCGTGCGTCCTGTTATTTCGATACCGTGTTTCAAAATCAGATAGCGTTCAGCCTCCGTTAGCGGCATCTCGTTGAATTTTTCGAGGCAAATCATTTCGACGTTAGAAGCGCCTCTGAGTTTCGCCGTAACGGCTACGTCGAGAGCGACTGCTCCGCCGCCGACAACAGCGACCTTCATTCCTTTGAAATTAACTTTCTTGTGGTACTTCAGAAATGAAATCCACGGATACGCGTAATCCTCGCCTTTAATGTTGAGACGGTATTCCTTATCGAGACCTGTCGCGGCGATTACGCTGTCGTACTCGTCGAGCAGTACTTCCGGATTATATAAATGTACGTCCGTGTAAATTTCAATATTGCCGAGAGTACGGAGAAATTCTATGTCGGAATGAAGAACGGATTTATCGAGTCTTTCGTCTGGTATCAGGTTGCACATGCCGCCGGGTTTGGATTCCGTTTCAAAAATATCGACCTGATATCCTTTCTGGGCAAGAACGGAAGCCGCGCCGAGTCCTGCGGGACCTGCGCCTAATACGGCGATTTTTTTGCCGTTAGGTTCGGGCTTCGTGAATTCGGGCATCTTTCCGGATTCTTTTGCCTTCTTAATAATTGTCGCCTGTACGGGCGGTATGGATACAGCATTGTCAAAAGTTCTGTGCACGCAGGCTTTCATGCAGTGGTAGTCCGGACAAACGAAGCCGCAAACGCCGCCGAGCGGGTTGCTGCCCATTATTATTGCCGCTGAACGCATGAAATCCTGAGGCAGACCTCTTTTTGCCGCCATAATGAAATCAGCAGGGGAACAATCTACGGGGCAAGCCTCCTTACAGGGTTTTTCCTCACAGTATTCGCACCTGGCAAACTCAGTCTGTAACTGAGCATCGGTCAGTAAATTTCGCATATATTATATTTTTAAGGAAGTTAACGTTTAGCGCTGAAAGATTAAATACAAAAAATAATCAAAACGGAGAGAATGGTCTTTTTAGATTTGTCATCAAGGAAATATATGCAAAATATATTTTTTCACTCGTTCCCAAAGAGGACTTTGGGAACGAGCGAAAAATTACGGGCAGGCAAAAGCCTGCCTGTGCGTCAGGTAAATACCTGACGCCACAAAAGATAATATTTAATCAGAAATAGAAATGGAAACCGAGGTTGAATTCCTTTGTGTTCGGAAGTCTGTCGTCAGTGACGAATCTAAGCATTGCTTCCGTTTCAATTCCCTGAAGCGGGAAGAGAGCGGCGCCTACGCTTGTGCGCATCGTTCGGTTATCGCTTACATTCCTGTCAGGCTGCTTGAATTCATGCTGCATACGGAGTTCTATTCCGTTTATCAGTATGAAATTCAGCTCGCCGTAACCGTATAGACCTTTGTTTAAAACTCCAAGACGTTTATCTTCAAGAAAATCGACTTCGCCGATTAGCGCGATTCTTTTCATCAGTCCGATTTTCGTGAATCCACCGAACGCCTGTCTGTTGGCATTTGTGATTTCCGACGTATATGGGTCAGTGTAATTATACGGGTTATTGTAAAAAGAAAGTCCGAGATTTACGTTCACGTTATTTTCTTTCGAACTCAGCATAACGTCGGCAGAAGATACAAAGAGCCTTTTTGAATCTCCGCTTATGAAATCAGTTCCAAGCCCGTTGTAAAGTCCTGCGGTAAAGTTGAATATTCCCGGTGATATTCCCGCCTCAATTCCGTCAAGCATAGAATACGGAGTATTGAGCAGCGCTATCCTCTGGTACGCGATATGCTCTGCAATCTTTACGCCGAAATTCGGATTCATTCTGCCGGCTCTGAAAAAAAGATTCGCGGGCAGATTGCTGACCATTCCGTACACTTCGTATTTCGAGGGCACGTTCGGAATCTGGTAACCCGGCGCAAGATACACGCTGATGTAATCGTTTACTGCCGCGTTAACGTAAAGGTCGCCTTCCATAGTAAGAAAAGTATTCGTTGACGCCGCGTTCGGGACTTCATTGCCGATGTGCATTATTCTCAAATCACCGCCGACTGAAATGTTCTTGTTCAGTTGTGTTGAAAAATCGGGTTTCTTTACGTACTTCTTCAGAAAATCCATCTGAAGATTCTGTTTTGCGAAATTATTCCCGTAAACGTTTCTCATTCCGCCTCCCGTAGGTGACACATGACAGTCCGAGCATTTGTCCCCGGTATATGCAGAGAACCTCGGGTATGAAAACACTGCGCTTAAAGGCGCGATTACGAAAATTAAGGCAGCTATTAATTTTCTCATAATTTGATTTTTTAAGTTTACATGTTTATTGTTAAGGTGTCGTCGTCGGAGTTATAGGTCGTTTTATAACTCTTTAGATTTTTAGTGGCGGGCCCGTTAGTCACTTTTCCGTATTTATCATAAGTCGACCCGTGACACGGACATTCGAATGAAGAACCGTCGAAATCCACTTCGCATTTCTTGTGCGTGCAGATGTTATTGATTGCGAGGAACTTTGATTTTGAAACGCGAATTACAATATCGTTTTTTGTTATAAACGCATAACCTCCTGCCGTTGCAAGTTCGGGATAATCCGAGATGTTGATTGTCTTTGCGGCTTCAACGCTTTCTTCGTGCTTGTCTCTTGCGACAAGTTTCAGAATATCGAACGAACTGAGAGCGAGAGAACCTATTACAATCCCCTTGATTCCGGCTGCAAGAAATTCCCTTCTGCCGATTTTGTTGTCTTCCATGAAATTCTCCTTTTGAATATTACCCCATTTTTATTCAAGAACAAATATTATTTAAATTAGTTGCCTAATTCCATAAAAAACAATAAAAAAATCCCCGTAGGAACGGGGATTTTCTTCGTTATATTCTATATTTGTTTTATTGCTGTTTCACTGCCGTAAACACGCCTTTTTCGACTATACCACGCATGGTGGAATATTCCCATGTTCCCTTTAACAGCGAATCGGTAACGTCGAATCTCAGAAAGATATTATTGTCGGCTATTTTGGGGTTAAGATTGACGAATCCTTTCTTGTTCTTTTCGTCAAGCGTTCCGAAAAAATTTCCCCCTGTGCCGAGTATGTTTTTATATCTGTCATTGTATATGCTGAAAACTTTAATGAATCCTGTAATATCAGGCTCTTCGAAAATCTTCGGCCTGAACTGTCCTTCGGCAACTTTATTGCCGAGAGAATCTGTCATCGTAAAATCGTAAGACGCAAGGAACGATTCCACGAACTTGCTCGTAAATATAACGTTGTTATAGCATCTCATGCATCCGTAGAACGTGGTGCTTACAATTGCGAGTATTAATAAAAGTTTTACGGTTTTCATATTGTTATTTGATTAATATCATTCTCTTTACTTCAGTGTAAACGCGTGAATTCGACGACGGGTCGTACGCGGTAATTTTATAGAAGTACACGCCGCTGGAAAGCGAATAATTTCCCGCGTTAAACGGCATGCTGTAAACGCCCGTGTTGTAGAAAGAATTATCGATGAGCCG
>JAJTBN010000028.1 GCA_021286895.1 Bacteroidota bacterium
AATTTAAATCCCGCGTCTGAAATTCTTTTGCAGAAATCGACGTCGTTGTAGAACATTATGAATCGTTCGTCAAGCCCGCCGACTGATTCAAGCACTTTTCTTTTAAGGAGCAGAGCGGCGCCCATCGGCTGGTCCACTTCGCGCGTGCTTCTGTGGTCGAAGTACCGCATTTTCCATCTGGAGAAAAATTCGCTTTTTGGAAACAGAGTCGAGAGAAGCGTCATTTCGAAGAACATGTCGCGGTAAGTAGGGAAGGTTCTGCAAGAAAACTGTATCTCGCCCGTTCTCGAAAGCAACTGGGGGGCTACGACGCCTGTATCATCATGGCTGTCGAGATAATCTATGAGTTTTTTTATCGAGTCCTCCATTATTTCAGTATCGGGATTCAGTATGAAAATATAATCACCGGTCGAGGCATGAACAGCCTGATTGCATGCTTTAGTGAATCCGAGGTTGTCCTTGTTTTTAATGAAAACTATGTTCTGGTCGGTGACGCGGAGAAAATTCTCGATTACCTTTACCGTGTTGTCCGAAGAATTGTTGTCGACGATTACAGTTTCGAGTTTCAGCCCGGGAATTTTTGCCGTAGCGTGAAAGAGCGTGTTCAGACATTCGGCGATTTCGTCTTCGCTGTTCCAGGTTACGAGTGATATCGTTAATGATGACATATTAGAATTTTACGAGTCTTGTGTCTTTTTTAAATTGTTTATCGTTGCGGTGCGGGAAATCGAGCATATAATGCAGTCCGCGTGATTCCTTTCTCTTCATTGCCGATTTGATTATCATGTACGCTACTGTAACAAGATTTCTGAGTTCGAGTATCTCAACTGTGACTTTCGTTCTGGTATAATATTCCTTTATCTCTTCTTTCAGCATCTTGATTCTCCTGAAAGCGCGCTGCAGCCTTACAGTGTTGCGCACGATACCGACATAGTCGTTCATGATTTCCTTGATTTCCCTTTTATCATGCGATATTAAGACCCATTCGTCGGCATTGATAGTTCCCTTGTCGTTCCAGTCGAGAACCGCGTTCTGCATTTTTATGAAATCCTCTTTTTTGCCGTTCTTCGGTATAATCTTGCTTATGTTCTTTTTAATATATTTGAATATGCTGTCCGAGAAAACAACCGCTTCGAGAAGCGAATTCGAAGCGAGTCGGTTCGCGCCGTGAAGACCTGTCATAGTCACTTCGCCGCACGCGAAAAGGTTCTTAAGCGAAGTTCTTCCGTCGAGGTCTGTCTTAATTCCGCCGCACGCGTAATGCGCCGCGGGAACGACGGGAATCATATCCTTCGTGATGTCGATTCCTCTCGAAAGGCAGGTTTTATAAATGTTCGGGAAATTTCTCTTTATGTTTTCGGTGCCTATCGGTCTGGCGTCGAGGTACATGAACTTGTCGCCGCGTTTCTTCATTTCGTTGTCGATAGCGCGAGCGACGATGTCTCTCGGGGCTAAGGATTTGCGCTTGTCATATTTGTGCATAAACTCTTTGCCGTCTTTTGTTTTCAGCACGGCGCCTGCTCCTCTCACCGCTTCGGAAATCAGGAAGACCTGCGTATCGACGTCGATTTCGGTTTCATAAAGTGAGGTCGGATGGAACTGAACGAATTCCATGTTTTCCATCAGGCATCCCGCCCTGTAACCCATTGCAAAGCCGTCGCCGGTCGCAATCGCGGGATTAGTCGTATGAAGATAAACCTGTCCGAGTCCGCCCGTAGCGAGTATTGTGTTTCGGGAGATTATTTTTTCAATCTTCTTTTTCCTTATATCGTAAGCGTAGATTCCGTAGCAGGCGTTTTCTTTCCTGTTCTTGAGAGTATGCCTGTAATTTCCGTTTTTCTTCTTGAGATTTCTGTTTGTCAGAAGGTCGATAGCGTAGTGATATTCGAGAACGGTAATATTCTTGTTAACAGAGGTCTCATGGAGAAGCGCGCGTTCGATTTCCTTTCCGGTAAGGTCTTTCGCGTGAACGATTCTGTTCTTCGAATGGCCGCCTTCGCGGCCGAGCAGAAATCTTCCGTTCTTTTCAGAGAACTTCACTCCTATATCGGCGAGTTCATAAATTCTTGTAGGTCCTTCGCGCACGATTTTCTCGACAGACTCGCGTTTGCTGAGTCCGCATCCGCATGAGAGGGTATCCTCGATGTGCAGTTCGAAATTATCGTCGTCCGCGAGCACGGAAGCGATTCCGCCCTGCGCGTAGTTTGTGTTCGATTCGGCGCTTTGTTTTTTGGTGACAATCAGCACCTTACCGAGCGTGCTCAATTTAAGGGCCAGCGACAATCCGCCGATTCCGCTGCCCACGATTAAAAAGTCGGTAATCATACCTCAATTTACACTTAAAAATGCGCATAATAAATGAAATTCTGTTTATTTTCGTTTGCGCTGTTATCTTCGTGTGTGTGTTTATTCCTGCTGAGGGAAGACAAGCAAAATCAAAAATCAAATATCATCCGCCGCGGCGGACAAAAATACAAATCAAAAATCCAATTGATATTTGCTATGTATTTTTGATATTTTATATTTTATTTTTAATTTCTGAAAAAGAATTCCGGGGGAAAACTATAAAACAATAAAAATGGCTGAACTCAAGACGAAGAAAACAAAGGCGAACGTATCCGCTTTCATAAATTCACTGAAAGACGAAACGCTCATCGCGGACTGCAACAAAATCGTTTCAATAATGAAGTCGGTGGCGAAATGCGAACCGAAAATGTGGGGCAAGGCGATAATCGGTTTCGGCGATCTGCGTTACAAATACGCGTCCGGCAGGGAAGGCGACTGGTTCAAGATAGGATTTTCGCCGCGCAAGGCGCAGATATCGCTCTACCTGATGGGCGCCGCGAGATGCACCGAGCTCATATCGAAATTCGGAAAGCACAAAGCCGGCATGGGGTGTATATACATCAAAAGACTCTCTGATGTCGACGAAAAAATTCTGAAAAAACTGGTCAAGTTCTCTTTCGATAACGCGGAGAAGATACTCAATTCGAAGTAATTACTTCTTGCCGTTGTTTATTCGTATGCTGTGCTTGACGATGTCCGATACTAACCCTACAGGCAAAGGTTTACCGTACTCAAAATGTATGGCGGACTTCGTCGATTTGTATTTCTTTAATTTTTCCTCGAAGGGTACTTTCACATTAGGTCTGACGTAAAGGCTGTAATGTTCTTTGCATCCCGCGAACCAGCACACTATGCCGTTTAATCTGTATCCCGGCATTCCGTAACTTATGTATTCTTCAGCGCCGGGCGCGGCTTTCTTTATTGTTTCATGCAGTTTCTTCAGTGATGCCTGCGCTTCTTTCGACTGTGACGCGATGTATTCCTTAATTGTTTTTGGCTTCATAATTTATTTTGTCCCTGTGCTGTCAACGTTGTTTATTAGACGGCTCTCGAGAATCTCGCACATGTCGGGACCGCAGTACGAAATCTGGAATCTGCCTCCGGTTATCGGCATCTTAATTTTGTGCGCAGAAATTACCTCGCCGCCGATTATGAGCGCGATTCTTTTGTTAAGGTTTACAGTCGTAAAATGTTCAAGTTTATCCGCGGATGATTTTGTCAGTTCAATCTCGATTCTTTTCTTCGTTTCGGTCTGCTGTTCCGTTTTTGGATTTATTCTGAGAATCAGCGGCACGAAACCTGTCGTGTCTATAATCATTTTTATGTACTCGCCCTCGTTGTTTTCAATCAGCATATCGCTGCATTTTACAACGAACCTGTTCGGACCGATAATATCGGGAGTGTCCGCTTCGTTCTTTATTTCAGAAATTACAAGATACATTCCGTCACGAAGTTGATTTGTTGTATCCTTTGTTATTACCGTCAGGCTGTCAGGTCCGGTGGCGGCGTTCAATCCGGTCAATGAGAATAAAATAAACAGAGCGATAAAAACTGCCGGAATTGATAATATCTTTCTATTTATCACCGTTGAAAATATTTTGATTGTTTAATCGCCCTCAGGCTGTATTGAACTTGTCTCAATCATAAGCATTACCGTTCGTTGCGGCGCTCTTGTCCTGTGCATCAATCCCTTTGTTATAGTAATGCCCTGGTTCGGGAGCAGTTCCGTGGTCTTGTCCTCGACGTCGACAAACAGTCTTCCTTCCAGAACAAAGAAAAATTCGTCGTCATTGTCGTGCTTATGCCAGTGATATTCGCCTTCGACAATGCCGATTCGCACGACGCTGTTATTTACTTTCGTCAGCGTTTCGTTATACCATTTATCTTTGCATTCGCTGACAAGCGCGGGCACGTCAATTTTTTCAAGATGATTGAAGCGAATTCCTAACTTTGTGACGTAATTGTATTTATCCATATATTATAAACTTATATTAAATGAATCATTTGGTAAATGATATTAAACGGGATATTATCTGTTCTGTATTGTTTTGTGAGATTACGTTATGCCTCTTCGAGCGCTTTGATGTCGAGTTTTATCATCTTCATCATGGCGTCCATAACCCTCTTGTTTTTCGCAGGGTCCGGTGTCATAAGAAGTTCGCTTATGTTGTGAGGCGCCACCTGCCAGGTCAGTCCGTATTTGTCCTCCAGCCAGCCGCACTGTATGGGCTTGCCGCCGTCGGTAAGTTTATCCCAGTAATAGTCTATCTCCTGCTGATTCTCGCATTCGACGGCTAAAGAAAATGCGGAATTGAGTTTATAGTACGAACCTCCGTTGAGCGCGACGTACTCTCTGCCGTCGAGTTCGAAAGAGACCGTAAGCACCGTTCCCTCGGGCATAGCCGCGTCCTTGCCATAACGCAGCAATGATTTTATTTTTGAGTTTTTGAAGATTGATACGTAAAAGTTAGCGGCTTCTTCCGCGTTGTTGTCAAACCATAAGAAAGGTGTTATTTTTTTCATAGCCGTAGTTTTGATTGTTTTACATTTAAATATAAAACAAATGACTCATTATTGTGGTGCAAATAATTTCAGAAAATTGACTATCCATTTTCCATTTTCCATTTTCTATTTTCTCTTTTCCGCTCTCAAAAAAATTATCACGAAATGATAATCTCCGTTTTGAGGATTAGTATAAATTTGTAATAAATAAAATTAAACATAATACAATGAACACGAACAACAATCTGATGTACTACCTGACAATCGAGAACATACAGGCGATAGCGAGCCAGGAGATTAACAGACACCTGCTGCCTGAGGAGATTGATAAACTGCTGAAGTATATTCACGCGCGGGTTGGGTTGATGTGATTCGTCCCGTTTGAAGGTCACGAAGGGAAACGCAATTATACCTTTTGGGCTTAAGCGAGTAATTATCGGTTTGCGAAAGGAATGTTTTATTCTTTATGAATTTGTTTCGTCTTGATTCCCGCTAAGATTCCGCCGCGGCGGACGGGAATGACAAAATAGAATACATATGCCTAAAACAGAAAAATCTATTTTATGATAACGAAGTCGATTTTACGCGAAGAAGTATCCGCGCTTATAAGTTTCACCTTTATTTTCGAGCCTGCGTGAAATTCCCTGCCTTTGCGCTTGCCGACTGCGCAATGGCGGCGCTCGTCGTATTCGTAATAATCGTCTTCGATATCCCTGTAACGAACCATTCCTTCAATCTTGAAATCAATCAATTCGATAAACAGTCCGAATTTTCCTATGCCCGAAATTATTCCGTCGAAGTCGTCGCCGAGTTTATCCTTTATGAATTCAATCTGCAGAATCTTCGTTACTTCGCGTTCCGCTGCCACCGCGTTCTGTTCCTGAACTGAGCAATGCTTGCACATTTCCTCAAGCGAATCTCTGTACCTAGGATGCAGGTCAATCTTCTGAGTTCTGCCGTTCAGGAAATTCGTATATTCGAACAGCAGGCGGTGGACTATAAGGTCGGGATATCTTCTTATGGGCGAGGTGAAATGAGTGTAATTCTCGAATCCAAGCCCGTAATGTCCGATGTTCTCGTCAGTGTAAACCGCTTTTGCCATCGAGCGAATGAGCAGGTCGTTTATAATAAACTCTTCCGGCTCTCCTTTGATTTCTTCGAGAAGCCTTTTTATTTCGTTTTTGTCCTTAAGGTTCGCCTTGTGGCCGAACTGCCTGATAAATTCCGAGAGGTTCTGAAGTTTCTCGGCGTCAGGAAGGTCGTGAACGCGGTAAACGAAAGGAAGTTCGGCTCTTATCTTCAAGGATAGTTTGTTAACGAATTCCGTTACGCATCTGTTTGCGAGAAGCATGAACTCTTCTATCATCCGCATAGAGTCGAGCCTGTCCTTGATGCCGATGCTTTTTATGAATCCCTTCTTGTCGATTTCAAATTCGACTTCGCGGGAATCGAAATCAATGCTGCCTTCTGTGATTCTTTTCTTAGTCAGCGACTGTGAAACCCTGTACATTAAGAGTATGTCCTTTGAATAATCGCCTTTCTTTTTGTTGATAATCTCCTGAACCTCTTCGTAAGTGAAACGCCGTTTGCTGTTTATGATGCTCTTTGTCAGTTCGTAATTCTTAACTTCGAATTTTTTCCCGAGTTCGATGAAAACGGAAAACGCGAGCCTGTCAACATTCGGTTTCAGAGAGCAAAGGTCGTTCGAAAGTATTTCAGGTAGCATCGGAACAACTTTGTTGGGAAAGTACACGCTCGTAGCGCGCTTGAACGCTTCTATGTCGACGGCGCAACCGTCTTTAACGAAATGCGAAACGTCGGCTATATGAACGCCGAGTTTATAACCGTCGCCGGATTTTTCTATCGAAACCGCGTCGTCGAAATCCTTCGCGTCTTTCGGGTCTATTGTGAAAAGAGTCATAGTGCGAAGGTCGCGCCTGTAACCGTCAATGACGCCCTTTTCGGATTTAGACTTGTATTCCCTGAAAATGTCAGTCGTCTCCGAAAGTATATCTTCCGAAAAGAAATCCTCGAACGAATATTTCTTCATTACCGATTTAACCTCTACGAGCGTATCGCCCGCCTTGCCGAGAACTTCCACGACTCTGGCTTCGAGGTCAACGATGCCGTCTTCGATGTCGTCGACGTTTATTATCTCGCAGACGACCTTATCGCCATAAACAGCTCCTTTGAAATCATTGCGCCGAACGATGACGTCTGTTTTAATTTTTCTTGAGTCGGGAAACACTTTCGCGTAATTCCGCTTGGGTTCGAAGAAACCAGTAATGTAGTAAACATCCTTGTTTATAACTTTAGTTACGCGCGCGTATTCCGAACCGGTCTTTCCTTTGTACGATTTCCTGAATTCAACTTTATCGCCTATGGAAATCTTCTGGCCTTTTTTAAGTTTTATCGCCAGCGTCATCGTTTTCAGGTTGTCCGTATATCTTACCGCTATGTTGTTTCCCTTCTCGTCAAGAATAACGTCTCCCGAAAAATACGCGCTTTCTTCGAGCGGCTATGAATAATACTTTCCTTCCTTCTTAACCTCGCCTTTCAGAACGAGTTCATTAAGCGCGTCCCGCGCATCCGGGCGCATTGATTTGGGTATGTTCAGGTTGTTAAGAAGATGGTTGAACTTGTAATGTGTTCCTCTGTTCTTTTTCAGGAACGCTGTTATTTCTTTATGGTGTCTGATGATGTTTTATTTAAATATAACTCTTTTAACCTTTAAATGCCTGTGTTTACGGATTACTTTATTATTGTCATTTTCTTCGCATAACTTCTGCCGTTCGCTTTCAATACATAGAAATAAATTCCGCTCGAAAAATTTCCCGCGTCAAACCTGAAATTATACGTACCGGGATTGTACCTGCCGTTAACCGGTTCCGCTGCAAGTTTTCCGAGCGCGTCGTATATCTTAATGCTGACGGCGGAATTCGCTGATAGACTGAATTTAATGTTAGTCTGCGCGTTGAACGGATTCGGGTAATTCTGATAAAGCGTGAAGTCCGCGGGAATTTCTTCCGATATATTGCTGATACCAACGGGATGCCCGGTTACGTCCTTATATCTCTGATGGAATTCCTGATAGTACAGATTCGTGATGACAGGGCTGTGGAAAATCATAATGTTGTCGTCGTTGTTAAGGTTCGATGCCGGCGTCCAGTCGTACGAACCCGTTGCCACAGCCGAATATGAATTATTCTGAAGCGGGTCGCAGAGCATATACCCGTGCGCGAGCCTGCCCGGTGTTGAATCTGCCCATACGTCAGCCCATGCTTTCATTGAATTAAAAAGTCCGGACGGGGAATTTATGAGGTCGAATATGCCTCTGATGTTTCTTGACGTTCTTAAAGAATACAGCGTGTTGTAAATATTCTGTGATTTAAAATCATACGAGCCGAACATAATTCCCGACGACGAAGACGTCATCATGTTTCTCACGCGTTTCTCGACGCTGTCCGACGGTGAAAAATAAACCTCCGCATAGGTACCGTTCAGGTTGACGATATGAGGAACCACGTCGCGTTTCATAGAGCCGAATTTCGACATCGCCGGATTCGGATAGTTGCCGTGAGCGCCCCACATCTCCTCAAATTCACGGGTAAAGATATACGCGAGAGTCCTGTCGTTGATTTCCACGGCGTTGTTCTTATCGTTCACAAGGCTCTGGTGAGTGATTTCGGCGGAACTATTCCAGACGTAAACCTGTCCGCCAGAACACGTGCAACGGGCGTCAAATACCCAGTAGTTCATGTGCATGCCGTGTCCGTCAGCGAGGTCGGTGCCGCGTTTCAGAACCTGAATGCCGTTTGCAATCAGCGTGTCCAGCCAGTTTGAATTCTGCTTGCCGTCGTATATTATTCTGATAACAACGTCATCCTGTTTCGCTCTGATAAGAGCGTGTGTTATTGAAGAGGCGTCTTCAAAAGAACTCAGGCAGGCGTCAATATAAAATCCGGATTTTGTTATGCGGTTAAGCAGTGTTTCCTCGAGATTGACATATTCATCCGCTTTAACCGAAGTTTTTACGGTTGTATCCACGGATTTGTTGAAATAAACTTTAACCCAACCGTCAGTCGGCGCCATTGTCGCGAAAAGCCTGTTATCAGTCGTTGAAGAACCTGACGCGTTTGATGAACTGACGCTGAAATTGTAAATCGCATGTGTATTGAGATAATTCAGTATAACGCTATGCGAGGTAACCATATCCGGAAAGTACGCGGAATCAGTATAAACTATGTTTTCGTTCAGTGAATCCGAAATCATCCATCTCACTTTAGAATCTGAAGGAGTATCGGTAATCCAGGATATCCTGACGGAATAAAGCTGTATATCGGAATATGTTACATCCGAAATAACGGGAGCGGCAGTCTTCATGCCTGCCGTCACGGGGAACAGCAGTGCCGCGAAAATGAGGCAGTAAAAATATTTCATTTTTAAAATTTTATTCTATAAACTATCGCGCCGCCGGTTCTGTTATCGACTGACGAAAGGTTATTCTGGTTGAACGGGTCAATGTACCTTTCGAGCTGCAGAATGATATTCTGCGAAAAATTATTTACGCCGAAGATGTTATTCAGCGGATATTCAATAAGAAAGTTTGTATTCGAGAGGTCGCGGAAAATCTGTCCGCCGAATATGACCGTCGCACCCGCTATCTGCGCCGTAAACCTTACGTCGGTATTTTCGGCGAAACTACCGCTTTGCGAATCCTTGTAAGAAATATCGGTCTTCAGTATAAACGGCAGGTACGTGTTTATGATATCGGACAGGTAGTTCGACGCGAAACTCGTGCCGACGTTCGCGCCCACCGTAGAGAGAAGGTTAAGACGCTGGTCGGCGTTAAGTTCGTCTTTGAATTTTCCAAAGACGATAAAACTCATCGCGTCGTCGCTCGGATTGCTGCCGCCGTACGGCGAGCTGTTAACGAGTATCTTCCAGTCCAGTCTCGGGTTCATCGCGTTGCCAGTAACGTTAAGGTCTATCTCGACCTGTTTCGACGCTCCGGGATTGTTCACGTCCTGAACGTTTGTAATGTAATTTGAATTAATAAACAGTTCGGGATTGACAACGTCGCCGTTGAAAAGCACGTATCCGTTCGCGGTGAAATTCTTGTAAAACTTGTAATACGCGTTCTGGCCTATGTCGACGCGTCCGCGCGTGGCGAATGACTCGGTCTCAAGATTATCAAAAGTAATGTTCGCGGATACATTGCCCGCGAATTCCTGGCCTGTCTTCTCGTCGATAATCAGTTTCGCGTAAATATCTTTTAATGATTTGACCTTGATATAGTATTTGAAATTGCTCGCTTTCGGCTTGTCGAGAGTCGTATCTGCAAGCCTGTAAAAATAATTTTCGAACGGGTCGAGTCTTGACCTGTCGCTTCCCGACAGACTGTCGGTAATCTTTACGACGAAAAGCGAATCCGTTTTCAGCGATACGGAATCCACAAGCACTTTGTACACGAAATTGTCTTTGTATATGTCGTACGCGACCTTGTACTGAGGCACAATCAGAATTCTGCCCTCAGTTAAGTTAAGGTCTCCTGTCATGTAAAGATTATCGGCATTGCCTTTTAACACAAGGTCATTCAGCCCTGTCTCGCCGTAGAGATTACCGTAAATGCCCATAATATTCTGCGTCACGTTCTCGTCAAGAAGTTTAGCCGAGCCTCTGAGGCGAAGTTCCATGTCGTTGAAAGACAGGTTGCTGAAATCGATATATCCGTTCATATCCATTACATTCTTCGGGTCGGATTTGTGGAATATCCTGAATTTCTGGAAATTCAGTTTCTGCCTGTCGGTGCTGAGGTTCGCGTCGAAAACATAATTCACACCCGTCATGTCGAGAGTGAAAGAGCCTTTATCGACCGCCATTCCGCCGGTTAAAATCGGGGCTTTGACGATACCCGATATGTCAATGTTCCCGTTCATTTTCCCTTTCAGTTCGGAAATGACGGGGACAAACTGTTCGAGAATCTTAATCTGGAAATCCTTCGCGGCGATATTCAGGTTTACATTGCTTTCGAGTATGCTGTTTTTTTCCTCTTCTGAAATGTCGCTGCTGATGGGATTTTTAAACGGCACGTTTCCGTCAATCGTAAGGAGTCCCGCGTTATTCGGATTGTAGAATGATATCTGCGGTTTCAGAACATTTTCCTGATAATCCACTTCGGCGTCGATTCTTCCGAGTTTCATTCTGTTCATCGAAAGAAAGTCGGTGTTTGTTTCAAGGCTCAGAGACGGGTCTTCCGGGCTTCCCGTGAAATGCAGTTTTATTCTTCTGACGTTCCCCTTGATAAGGTTATCCTTATCGATTCTCGGATTGGAGAACATCTGGAATTTCGCGATGTTAATCTTATCGGCCGAAATCTGTATGTCGCTTTTGCCGTTGAGCGAATAATAACCTTCGGCGGAAATTCTCTGGCTTCCGTCGTCGAGTTTGAAACTGTTTACGCGTATGTTGTTACCCGCGCTTCCGGTGTCGTTGACTACGTAACGGAAAGAAACAGGCTCGGAATTCGAAAAGTCATATTTGTCGTAAAAGAATTTCAGCGTATCGAGCCGCAGACCGTAGTTATCCGAAGCGAGGCTGAGAATACCGTTGGCGTAAAGTCCTTTGACAGAATCCTTCTTCGCGAAAATCCTGATAACGGGAGTTTCAGCGTTTGTGTTCATGTCAACGTTAAGCGTGTCAAATTTCGCCGTGCCGAAATTTATTTTTGAAAATCTTGTGTTGAAATCTGTAAGATAAGTGAACGGCAGATTGCTTCCCGCGTCGTCTTTAAGGAATACTCTTACAATGCTGTTCTTGAACCCGAAAACCGAATCTTTGTATTTGAAATCCTCAAAACGCCCCTGAGTCGTGAAGACAAAGGAATTCTTATCGTTGAGAATTCTGCCTCTGATATCGCATTTGAAAACGAGGCTGCTGTCCTTCATTAAGAGATAAAGCGGTACAAGATTTTTTATCTTTATGTTATACCTGAAATCCGTTTCGAACGACGCCGCGGATGAGAACAACGCCCTTCTGTCAAGCACGGTCGCTTCTCTCTTGAATCCCATTGTGTCGTTTTTCAGGTTGTTTTCAATCTGCTGTGTAATTTTCGTTATATTCGCGGAAAGCAGCGCGGGTATGTCGAGCATTTTAAATCTTCCCTGAGCATCGAGGTCGAGGAAGTCGGATGTCAGCGTAACGACCCGTCTGGCGCTGTCTATTCTGAATTCCGCGGTAAGAGGAGTCGCGGGAATTACGTAACCCGCAAGCATCGATCTGTCGAAATTAAAATTCATCTTTCCGAGTAACTTGTCAGGGTCCGTCCCTGTGCCTTTAACGTCGAATGTGAAATTAAGACTTCCCGCGTCATCCTTGTTTCCTGTGAAGGTTGAAATATCGAGGCCTTTACAGAGTCCTTTAAGATCATATCCCATATTGTTCGGGTCCTTTACGTTGACATTGCCTTTGACGTCAGCGTAACCTGAGTTCGATTTGTAGTTTACATCGAGGTCTATTAAGCCGGAATTAGAATTTATTTTACCTGATGATGATTCAATCCTCTGTCCGAAGAATGAGGTGTTTGTGAGTTTGTAGGTAATTTTGTTCACCATCGTTCTGTAATCAACGCCACGTCCTTCTACCATGAAATCGCCTGTAATGCTGCTTTTAAATTTATCGTTCTTGATGATTCTGCCTATATCGACATTTTCAGTCGTCGCCTTAGCGTCGTAAACGAGTTCGTTTTTCGTTATATCGAGAAATCCTTTTACGTCGGCGTTACCTGCCGATGACTTAACCTGAGCCTCGGCATTGAACTTAAGCGGCTCTCCCTTGAACTTAAAGTTAGCTGTAATCACGCCGAGATGGCTGTAGTCAGGAATCGGCAGTCCGGGGATAATTTCCCGCTCGTCGTTCGGGTTGAGTACAGCGTTCTTGCAGTCTACGTCGAAGTATAGTTTCGACGGGTCATGAAGATTCTTTACGCTTCCGTTGATGTCGAGCGAAGTACCGTAGGGAAGGTTAACTTTCAATTCATCCATCCTGAAATCAGAATAATTGCCCTTTGCACTCAGTTTCAGGTAAACAAGCCCGTCCATGAATTTTATATCGGGAAGGAAGAACGTAAGGTCGTCGAAATTGAATTTATTCGTTACTATGTCTATAACGAAATTCTTTTTCTTGAAATCGTTATAATCGATTTTCTCCTTAAGCGGATTCAGGTGTTCGAGCGACGCTTCCCTTATGAATATTCTCGACTTGTCTGTAAGCACGCGCATGTGCTGAACCTGCGCAAGGTCGTCCTTGTCCAGTTTCGCCTCAAGGGAAAGATTGTTGATGTTAAAATCCGAATTCGTTCTGAATGAAAGATTGAGAATGTTGACGCTTTTTTCATCCGGCAGGTAAGAGCCAAACAGGCTGAGATTCAGGTCAATAACATCGAGATTGTCGAACTCAAGGCTCTTTATTTTTTTCATTGTGACTGCTCTTACCGGCACGTTCTCATCCTTCTCGGCGAGTGACCTGAAATTTCCGCCGGAGATTTCGAGTTTATCCACGTATATCTTCCAGTCAAATTCTTTTTTGGCGGTGTCTTTTTCTTTTTCCTTTTCGGGCTTTAGCAGGTAATCGAGATTCTGTTTGTCTTTTATCTTTGTAAGATTGATTTCAGGCTTGTCGAGTATGACACTCCGCGCTTTTACTTTCTTGTTCATAAGACTCAGAAGGTCATAAGACAGGTCGAGGCTGTTGATTTTGAGAAGCGTGTCCTTTTTAACGACGAGATTAACCCTGTTCAGCCGCAAGTCTCTTACAAACGTGCCTTCTATGCTTTCAACGGAAAGAACGGATTCCTTATCCGCGAGCATACCGTTAACTTTATCGAGAGCGATGTGGAGAATCCAGTTTCTGAAGAAGGATGTCTGTATGAGTATTCCCAGAATGATGGCGAGAAAGAAAAGGATGATGACGGTTTTCTTTATAAACCCTCTTTTCTTCTTGGGTTTCGGAGGCGAAACTGATTCAGTTTTATCTTCAGCCGCAGTATTTATTGTCTCGTCATCCAATAATCAGAGAGATTTAATTTTGTTAATCAGGCCTGTTGTAGAGAACGAATCCACGAATTTCAGGCTTATGACTTTTCCTCCGTATTCTTCTACGACGTCCGAGCCGACGATTTCTTCTTTCTTCCAGTCACCTCCTTTAACGAGAAAATCCGGACGTAGGAATTTAATCAGTTCGTATGGAGTTTCCTCGCTGAAAATTATAACGGCGTCAACGGGCTTGAGGGACGACAGAACAAGAGCGCGGTCCTGTTCGCCAACAACAGGACGTTCAGGACCTTTCAGTTTCTTTACTGAGGAATCCGAATTAAGGCCGACAACGAGAAAATCACCCAGAGATTTCGCCTCGTTAAGGTACTCGACATGTCCTCTGTGAATAATGTCAAAACATCCGTTTGTGAAAACAACCTTCAGTTCCTCGTTGATGAGGCTCTTTCTGATTTTTTCAAAATCCTCTTTTGTGTACATCCCTGATTAGTTATGATATAAGTTTACCGTAAAGTTTTTCGCCTTTGACAGGAACGATACCTACTTCTTCGACTACTATACCGGCCGCGATGTTAGAAATAAAAGCGGCGTCCCTTACTCCCGCTCCGCCGGCAAGGCAGAAAGCGATTGTAGAAATAACAGTATCGCCCGCACCCGATACATCGGCGACTTTCTTCGCGACAGTTTTTACAGAGGATACGGTTATCCTGCCTTTTTCGCGGCTGTATATTCTCATCCCGTGCTCGCCCAGCGTCAGTACAACGTTGCTGCATTTAAGTTTCTTCGTCAGGCTCATTACCATATCGTTGAGGTCTTCTTCCGACTTTGATTTTCTGCCGAAAGCATCCTCTATCTCTTTTTTATTCGGTTTAAAGAGAAATGTTTCCCTGAATTCGAAGAAATTCTCGAATTTCGGGTCAACCAGAACTTTTATTTTATTTTTCTTTGCCAGCGTCAGAACTTTGCTAATGAGATTCTTCGTGAGGACGCCCTTGTTGTAATCCTGAAGAATTATGTAACCCGTTTTTTTGCTGATGCCCGCGAGTTTTTTAAGTATCGCGGTTTCAACGTTCTTGTCTATATCTATTTTGGATTCGCTGTCTATTCTTATCAAGTGGTGAGAATCGGATATAACGCGCGTCTTGCACGTCGTATGCCTTGTAGGGTCGGTAATTATTCCCGACGTATCCTGTTTCAGCCGTTTAAGTTCTCCTTTAAGAATTTTTCCCATACCGTCATTGCCGACTACTCCTATAAGAAACGGCTCGGCGCCGAGCGATTTAATGTTGAGGCTTACGTTTGCCGCTCCTCCGAGCCTGTTCATTGTATCTTTAAGGTCAAAAACCTGTACCGGGGCTTCGGGTGAAATCCTGCTTACGTTTCCGAACATATACCTGTCGAGCATTATGTCGCCGATTACGCAGATTCGCTTCCCGGCGGCATTTTTAAATATTGAGTCGATTTTTTTTCTGTCCATTCCTAAAAATAGATTTTATTATGGGGTTATTCAATTCTAATGCGTTTTTTAAAAATAGTTGAAAACAAAGTTCAGGAAATGGTCAGCCTGATACCTCTGCGAGAAGAATACCTGCAGTCCGTTCCTCGTAATAATTCTGTAAAAATTCGTTCCGCTTCCTGTTACAACCTTCTCGATGTTAGTGTTCGGGAAGAAAGCGATAATATTGCCGAGAGTATAACTATCGGGGTTCATCATCCTGGCTTTCTCCGTTACTTTTGGTTTTGTCTTCAGCGTATCGGAAATTTTAAATTTAAGCGTATCGTTACGCTTGTCCTCGACTGTGTACAGGCTGTCTCCTTTGAATATTTTCATTTCCTTTCCGTACTTTTCGTCCATGACTTTCAGGTTAAGGTTGTACACTCCGCTTTCAAACGGCGACATTGTGTATCTCCTTGAATAATAAATCAGCGCGAACGGCTTCAGGACGATAATAGTTCTTACTTCGTTCCTGCTCATAAGGTCCTCAACGTTCCTGTCAGAAAATATATTCTGTTTCTCAACGTAAACAAGCGAATCGTCAGTCTCCCGTCTTATCTCTATCATAGCGTGGTATCTTTCGAAATCGTATTCGTCGTAATCGATGCTGTCGAGTATGTTTTTCGAAGCAGCCGACCATTCTATCGTTACCGTCTGGGGATTGAACCCGAGGTTAGAATTGTCAACCTGAAAGTCCTTCAGTGCGAGAAGTCTGCCGTAATTAATCGTGTTGGGATTATTTTTAAGATTAATCGTATTCTTCGCGAAAACAGTAATGCTTGAATCGCTAATGTTTGATTCGTAATCCCTAATATAAAAAATCTTGTAATCGCCTATAACCTCGTTCTTGAAATTCATTTTCTGCAGTTTCTCCGCATACCCGTCGCTCTTCACGACCGCGAGCGCGATTTTATTCTTCTGCAGAAAACTTCTTATATCGAGTATGTTGAAGTCCTCTTCGGGCTGAGCGTTTTTCTTTTTCTTCGTCGTCTTCCTGTCCTTCTGCGTAGCAATCGGGAAATTTCCGAGAACAAATTTCGAAGGATAATTCGCAAGCGTCTGAACGGCGAATACGTCGTAATATCCCTCTACTTCCTCGAAGTAAACCTTATCCTCGTTCCTCACGTATTTTTTCTCTATCCTGTCCCTTATAAGCCTGCCCGCTTCGTATGTGTCCTCCCTGAACGGATGGGGGTAATAAAAACTCCAGATGATATTTACGATTATGATTATCGCTACAATCGAAAGCGCAAGGTATTTCCTGAAATCAAGAATCTGCTTAACCGACATAGGCACGAAAAGAATCGCGTTTATAACGATGTATCTTGAAATCATGTTCGTACCGCCCGTTCCGAAAAGTCCCTGAAGCATAAGAAGGAACAACTGAGCGACATTGAAGAAAATGAAAACGTTGAGAAGTGTTACTTCGGTTTTTTTCCTGAAGAATGCCTTAATGTTGTCATAAGCAACCTTGATAGCGAAAAAAGAAGTTACCGGCGCTATATAAAAAATAAAAATCGGATACTGGATTACCTTCTGCAATACCTTGGCGGCGCCGTAGTCTTCGTATATTTTATTGGTCTCTTTCGCGAAATACAGTATGTCGCCGTAGTCTTTCAGGTTTAAAAGCAGCCACCAAACGATAGTTGTTACAGAAATCAGAGAGATGAGCGAAGGGATAAAGTTCTTTTTTCCCTTCTTAAGGATTACTTCCACGTAAAAAACGTATATGACGAATACGATGCTGAAAAGCCAGCCTTCATACCTGAACATGTTGCCGCCCGCGAAGAAAACCGAAGCCGCTATTATGTACGGCATCTTCTCATCTTTTCTGTAGTACAGAACGGCGTAATAAATTCCGGTTATGATGAAGAAGAAATGCACCGATTCGGGAAGACCTGATATGCTGAGCCATACCTGAAACGGGAAGAAGATGAAAATCAGTCCCGAGAAAAAAGCGTTCCACTTGCCGAATATAATCAGGCAGAGTTTGTAGAAAAAATAAAGTGTCAGTGTGGAGAATATAAAATTCGTGAGCGTCGCCGCGAAAAATATGTCTTTGACGAACAGCATTACGAAACCGTTTATCCAGAAATGCGGCGTGAGCCATACGCCTGCGTACATCACGGGATTCTGCATCCACTCGTATGACTTTACGGTTCTGCAGTAATCGTCGGATGAAAGCCATCTGTATCCCGTATTGAAAATGATAATCTGGAAAGCAATTTTGAGCGCCAGAAGAACTAAAAGCACTATGAAATCCTTTTCGAGGATTCGCGAAGAATGCTCCCTCAAAGCGGAAAAATAATTTTTTATTTTATTTATGCTGTTCTCTTTCACTTATTGAGTTTAATGCGGAACGTAGTTCCTTTCTCGTTGCTGCTTTCGAGCAATGCAAGTTTACCCTTGTGGTAATCGTCTATAATCCTCTTTGAAAGACTGAGGCCAAGTCCCCAGCCTCTTTTTTTAGTCGAGAATCCCGGTCTGAAAATATCCTTTTTGAATTTTTTGTCGATTCCTTTTCCGTTGTCGCTTACGTCTATCAGAATTTCATCTGTTCTGTCGGTTACTCTGAACTTAATTATTCCGTGGTCTTTCTCAATCGCGTCGAGGGCGTTCTTGAGAAGGTTCTCGATTACCCATTCAAACAGTTCGGTGTTAAGTCTCGCGTTGACTTCGTCCGGAGTATTAATCTCGAAGCTTACTTTCTTCGTTACTTTTCCGTCGGCTGTAGTAAGTCTCGGAATGCGTTTTTCAAAGTATCCGCAGACGTTCTTTATAAGTTCGCTCACATTTTCCGGTTCGAGTTTCGGCTGAGAGCCAATTTTGGAAAACCTTGTGGCTATCTTGTTTAGTTTCTCCAGATCGTTTTCGGTTTCTCCGAGAATTTCTTTGTAATTAGAACTTCCCGGTTCCGTATTTTTCAGAATCTCAAGCCAGCCCATGAGAGAAGAAAGCGGCGTACCGAGCTGGTGCGCGGTTTCTTTAGAAAGTCCGACCCAGATGCTGCTCTGCTCGTGTTTCTTAACGTATGAGAAACCTATATAACCCAGCAGTATGAAAATGCCGCCGATGACAATTTCAAAGAAAGGAAGAAGTTTCAACTGAGTGATTAGTGAAGACTGACCGTAGTTTACGTAGTTAAGAACAACCGTATCCCTGTAACTTACTTTTATGGGCGGATTCACCTCGACCATTTTCTTCGCCTGCTCCAGCATTATCCGCTGTCTTTCTTTTGGCGGCAGAGTAGTATCTACATCGAGGTTCTTGTAAAAATTTACCGCTTTGTAATCCTTGTCGGTAGCGATTATCGGGAAGTCAATCTGCGTAATTATCTCGTTGAAAATGAAATTGTATTCACCCGTCGCGCTTTCGTCGTTAGCGATGTATTCGAGTGATTTGGCGTACAGGTTTGCAATCAGCGCTTCGCGTTTCTGTATCCTTTCTACGAGCATTTGGGTGAAGAAAAGGATTGCGAGAGCAATCAGCACCGCGCTGACGACGAGAGCTATCTTCAATTTAAGGGAGCCGATTTTGTACATCCGAATAATGCTATCCTATATTAATTAATATATTCTTATTTTTACCGTCAACAACCGATAAACAATAAACTTTGAGCCGAAACACGAAAATACTGATAATACTTCTGATACTTTTCATAATATCGTTCTTCGCATCATTATTTTCGGGAAGTGTTTTTATATCTCCCTTTGAGCTTTTTTCCAATTCTGATTCCTTAAACGGGAATTTAAACACAATCTTTTACGACATCAGGCTTCCGAGAACACTAAACGCGGTGTTAATCGGTTCTGCCCTCAGTTGCTCGGGAATAATCCTGCAGACAATACTGCGAAATAATCTTGCCGAACCCGGTTTGCTCGGAATATCCGCCGGAGCCGGTTTCGGAGCCATTATTCTTTTCATTTTGCCTTACGCGTCTTTTTATCTAACCGCGCCTGCATCGTTCGTATCCGCACTCGCCACAACCCTCGTAATATTTTATATTTCTAAGGGTTTAAACAGTAAATATACTAATTTTTTATCATCAAATAAAATCATCTTAGCAGGAATAGCAATCAACGCTCTTTTGTCTTCCGTTAACGCGTTTTTGCTTATTTATTCGGGAAAATCTCTTACACACATAATATACTGGCTGAGCGGCGGGCTTTCGGGAAGGGGATGGAACGAATTCCTGCCGACTTTCATCTTTGTACTCGCAGGCGTGATTATTGCAGTTCTGATGTCTAAGGAATACAACGTGCTTTCTCTGGGAAACGAATTATCGGTATCGCTCGGTCTGAACGTCAAGAAGGTTCAGAACATTTCAATAGCGGTTTCTTCTATACTCGCCGCTTCGGCGGTTTCGGTTGCCGGCATAATATCATTCGTAGGGCTTATAGTCCCGAATATCGCAAAACTGCTGCTGGGTTCCGACCACAGGTATTCAATTCCCGGGAGCATATTGCTGGGCTCGGTATTCCTTCTCGTATCGGATATAATCGCGAGAACGGTAATATCGCCTTCGGAAATTCCCGTCGGAATAGTAACTTCTTTTATAGGCGCTCCTATTTTCATCTGGCTTATAATCAAAAAGGGGAACGGTGAATAATCTTTACGACACAATAGCGGCTGTTTCGACTCCGCTTGGCGAAGGAGGAATTTCCGTCATAAGAATTTCAGGCGGAAAAGCGTTCGTCATTACAGGAAGCATATTTTCAAAAACAAGAGACGGTAAGGGGAAGATAAATTTTTCCGAAACGCCTTCTCACACAATTCATTACGGTTACTGTTTCGACGGCGGAGAACTCATCGACGAAATACTCGTTTCGGTTTTCAGGAATCCAAATTCATACACAGGCGAAGATGTTACGGAAATTTCTTCGCACGGAGGAATTCTTGTTACGAGAAAAGTACTTGAAGCGGTGTTAAAAAACGGCGCAAGGCATGCCGAGCCGGGCGAGTTCACGAAGCGGGCATTTCTCAACGGCAAAATAGACCTGTCGAAAGCAGAAGCGGTCGCCGACCTTATAAGCGCGAAGACGGATGAAGCGCACA
>JAJTBN010000266.1 GCA_021286895.1 Bacteroidota bacterium
GCCGCTGAATAGCGTGTACGAATTGTTTGTCGAGCATGTGAATGTCGAGTGTCCATTATGCGGTTAAACAGCGTTGACTTTTCTACGTTAGGTCTTCCTACGATAGCGACTATATTTTCCATGAAATGATTTAATGAAATAGCAAAAGCCCGGAAAACAAACAGGGCTTTTGAAATAGGATAAATTTTTGTAGTTATAAATTCAAATAATGCGGGTTAACGCATATCGTTTGCCCGGGTTCCATATGTCTTGGCGGCGGGATTAAGTATGCCGTTTTCTTCTTAGCTGCCATTTTGCCTTTAAATAATCATCAACAAACAGCTCAATAAATAATTGTACTAAAATATTAAATAACTATTTTTTTGCCGGTTCAAGTTTCAATAATCTGCCTTCGCCGGGCATGAACCAGCCGAGATCGATTATCCTGTCTTTTCCCGAGCCGGTTTCCGCGATAACGGAATTATCAAACAGATCAGTGAGTCTAATGCCTGTGGTTTGTCCGCCCAAAATATTGCCTTTCAGTTTTATGCACACGAACCGCCTTCCACCGCTACTGTTTTCGTCTGATTCGTTCAGGAATGGTGAGCATCTCATGTTAACCAGCATAATATAAACATATCCGTCGTCTTTGGATTTTCTGAACTCCGAAACCTGAATATACCTTGAATCCGTGCATTCGGAAACGGTGTTCGTTGGACCTTTGTGGTCGTTTACTTCGAATCCGCATCCGTTGGAAGAACCCTGTGTTTTAAATGTAATAACGTCTTCGAAGACAGAATTCTTCAAAAGATTTTCTCTGTCGTTTTTATAATCAAACAGGGCCGTCACGGTTCTTTCGTCGTCAAATTCTTTCAGGTAGGGACCCCATCTTTTTACGAGGCGTTCCGAAATCGAAGAAAGCGCCGAGGATTTATTCTGGCCGTAAAAATTGTTTATGCGTAGACTACCGTCAAGATTGACGATCCCGGCACCATAAGAGCCGCCGTTCTCTACCATTGAATTGAAACAAAAATACAAAACGCCTTTTGCCCCGTGTGAAACAGCGGCATTTACCATCATATTAAGTTCCTCGTTAGTGGGTTCGCGCCTGATTTCATAAGGCCTGTACCACTGATGCGCCTGTGCAAGGAATATGAAAGGCACTCCGGTCATTCGTGATATTGAAGTTCCCAAACGCATAACAAAATCAAAGTTACCCCTGTCAGAAGGAAGTTTTGTGTCGGTTTCGCATTTAGGCTCATACGTGTCATCAGCTTCAAGGCAATAGGGCCTATGGCTTATGATATCGTGAAGTTTTTCCTCATACTCAACTATGGAAACAGGACGCCCAATTATGCTGTCGAATGCTCCGTTGTTAAGAGAGCGGGGCAGTGTATTCGGAACACACGCATAAAGTTGTTCGTTCTGATTTTTCGTATGGCAACCGGTGAGCGGATAGCTTTCGGCAAGAATCTGAGTATAGCCGGCTTTCCCGATATAATACTTAGAAAGAAAGGCGGGGTTTTCTATCTTCATTCTTTCGCTCCAGGGAACGTGGGCGGATATAGTATTGGTCAGATCCTGAATAAGGTCGACTTTCCCGTCGGAACATTCTTTGAGCTTTGAGTTGACATAAGAAATGCACGGCAAGTTATTAAATTCGGCAAGTTCGATGTAGAACTTCCTCAAATTGCTGCCGCTTCCTTTTCCGGCTGCAAGAAAGTTCTGCGCTTCGGTATAAATCCATTTTTCATACATTTTGTGAACAGCGCTAGTGGTATCGGTATTTAAAAGATTATGGGCCACGTCATTATCTACCCGGATATAATCAATCCACATATCGCATTTGCCGTACCAGTATACCTGTATATCCGCTTTGTTTTCTATTTTGCTGTCATCGGAACATGTTCCTCTGGCGGAATACCCCCACTTATTTCCCCAGTCTCTGTTGCGAATAATCAGCATATTATTTTCCTTTCCGGGAAATTCTTCTTTATACCCTCCGTTATAAGAACCTTTTCCGTCGAGAAAATCTTCCGCTAAAATATCTTTATTCAACAGAACCGTTTTTCCGTCCTGGTGTATTACTTTTATATTGCATACGGCAAGCCCATGTGTTCCGGCATCCCCGGGCTTTATCCTAATTCTGGGTTTTATATACCAGTCGCAGAAAGAATCGCCATGCCATTCGTTTCCTTCTCCTTTTTCTACGTGGCGGCATTGTTCTGTATTTGACTTAAGTCTTTTAGCAACAAAATTCGGTTTATCGTAACCGGCCTTGCAGTACATTACTTGCGCTTCTTCAGAGTTTTCATTTTTTTCGTTTATTTTTTTTCCAGTATTATGGTCATTAAACGAATAAAACCATAAATCGTCATCATCAGATACGGGAGCGCATTTATAATCGCTTCTCTGGCCATAACAGAGATATTCAATTCTCGGCCGCTGTATGATAAAACCCATTTCAGGGCTGTTTTTAACCGCTCCGTCTAATTCTTTGTTAAATTCGGCAAAATACTCCCTGGTCTCGTTTCTTCAATCGTCAATCTTTGAATTTCCGCAGGGAAACCAGTCCATTTTGGGTATAATCCGGTTTGAAGATTCGTCATAATCACTGCCGAGCGAATACCTGTGCCAGATGTTAAAGCCGAGTTTGTCCGTGACAGAATAATTATTTCCGCAATCCATTCCGTCATGAAACGCACCGATACTGAATCTTTCAAGCCAGACATTACCTTCATTTTTTGTTGCCGCTGTTCGCTTATTGCCCGTTAATACATTATCCGTTTCCTGTTTCCGGAAAATACAGCCGGAAAGTATAATCAAAACAGTAAGGACAAATACTATTGAACTTTTTTTCATAATAAATATGCCGTATTTTAAAAACGCGGGAAGTTAGAAGAGCCGCGCCGAAAGAAAATTTATGCAATTTATTGATAGCATTAAAGCCAATGCAAAATAGGAAATCCCGTCATGAGAAAAATGACTTTGCCGTTATTCAGCTAAGCGGGTTTTCCGAATTCAAAGGGAAATAAAAAAACCGGGCGCAAACCCGGTCTTTAGTATAAAAACTTATAGCTTTAGTAGCTCATGCTCTGAACATACTTTATCGCGCCTTCAGGATTAAGTTTTCCCGCGCCCCAGTTGTTATTCGGCAGGGGACCGGTGAATTCATCCTGCGTTGCTGTCTGCATGAGTATGTTTCTTATCTGCGAAT
>JAJTBN010000267.1 GCA_021286895.1 Bacteroidota bacterium
TATTTACCTCCGCAGGCAAGCATTCTAACGAGATTGTAAAGTTCTTTCGCGTTGGAGAATAGTCCGGCGTTTCCCGAAACTCCGCCTATAAGCGACGCTGCTTCGTCGTGGACTTCGCCGTTCAACTGCCTTTTTCTCCATACGGCATCGTATTCCGTCGGAACTGTGAACTGTCTGAGGTTGTCGTCCGGATTGAATCCGGTAATCCGCATTCCGAGCGGTTGAAAAATATTTTCTTTGCAGTAATCGTCAAGCGGTTTCCCGGAAATCTTTTCTACGATGACGCCGAGTAGAATAAAATTCAGGTCGCTGTAAACGAATGATTTTCCCGTTTTATATTCAAGCGGCAGTTCGCAGATTGTTTTTATTACATCAGTTTTGCATGTGCAAGTTTTATAAAAAGGAATCCACGCCTTGAGTCCCGAATTATGCAGCAGCAGGTTTTTAACAGTAATATTATCTTTGCCGTTGCATGCGAAATCAGGAAGATAGTCCGATACTTTATCTTCGAGTTTTATTTTCCCTTCGTCATACAGTTTCATAACCGCGGATGTCGTTGCAATGACTTTGGTTACAGACGCAAGGTCATAAAGGCTTGATTCAGATACGGGATTTGAATCTTCGTCGTAGGTATATTTCCCGTAGCATTTTTCATAAATAATACTGCCGGATGAACCTATCAATAATTGCGCGCCGGGAAAGTATTTATCTGTAATTGCGCGGTTTACGAGGTCGTCAATGTCCTTGAAATCGTATGGCAGCGCCGATGCATAAAAAATCAGAAAGATAAGTATGGAAAAAACCCTTTTCATATTAATTAAATATACCAAATGGATGATACTACTTCAATTTAGAAATAGGGGAATAGAAGTGTATAATTGATTACACACAGAAAGAGCGGATAGAACAGATAAGAGCGGATAAAATCAGAAATTAGAAATATTATAACGAAATTTATAGTAATCTGTGAAATCTGTGAAAATCCGTGGCAGAAGAAATATTAAAAATCAAATATCAAAAATTAAAAATTTTATTGCGTAATGTATGAAAATCCGTTGAATCTGTGAGAATCCGTGGCAGAAGAAAAATAAAAAATCAAATATCAAAAATTAAAAATTTTATTGCGTAATATATGAAAATCTGTGAAATCCGTGAGAATCCGTGGCAGAAAAATTTAAAGAATAATAAGTCGTTTTGCAATAAATTAGCTTAAATTAGTGTTGATTAGCGGCTGAATTTTGCTCTCAAATTTTTCTAAGTAAAAAAAAAGGCTGCGGTAGGGCAGCCTTTTCAAAATCTGAAAAATTGTTCTCTTATTTTCTTCTTCTGAGGTAGATGAAGCCCATACCCATTAAGAAGATGACAGGCAGTTCAAGACCAAATAGCCCGCATTTCTTGCCGCCTGCTTTTACTGATGCAGTCAGTTCAACGTCGGTTACGAGGTCGGCTACAGTCTTTTCCCATTTAACTTTCTGTCCGTCCTTCGTACCGTTAGTGCTGAGAACTTCGCCCGGGAATTCAAATTCGTACGTAAGTTTGTAGTCGCTCATTCCCATGTTCTTGGCGTTGGCGGAATCGTTAAGGAGAATATACTTGAAGTCCATACCTTCTTTACCCTGAATCCAGCTTGCTTTTACCTTGGTGAATGCCTTGGCTTCGGAAAGCTTGTTAAGATCCTTGAACTTCAGATCCAGAGAAACTTCCGAAAGGGAGTCAGTAGTAGCGTTTTTCTTTATTACTATCGCTGATGGTTCGGAATTTGATGATGTATAGTTTGCTTTAACTTTTTCGTCAGTGAATCCGAATCCGGAAAGCTCATCGCCGGTTACGTTGGACGATTTTGTCCAATACTTAATATGCATCGTACCTGAGCCGTCGGATTTGAGCACTGTTTTCTGGTCGAGGTTAACGCAACCTGAGATAAAAACAGCAATTAAGAAAATTATGGATACAGATAGTAAAGATTTTAAGAGCACTCTCATTTCACTCTCCATTTTTAGTTTTGTAAAAAATCAAGTTATGAAGTATTAATCAAATAGTCAATAAACAAATATAAGGAATGGGAAAAACGGCAGTGAAAATACGCAAAAAACAGAGAAATCCCGTCAAAGTTATCGACAAAAGAAATTATCATTTTAAAACAAATAATTATTCTTTAAATTTTGTTTTAAAAACTTTTTGGCATTGAAATGAAAAAGCATTTACTACTGGCATTATTATTAATGCTTTCCTCAAGCCTTTTCTCCCAGACCATTGTTGGAGTGTATCCTTTTCCGAATTACAGCCCGTACGTTTACATGTGGGGGCTGACTGCGAAAAACGATACGCTCTGGGCCGGGACGGATTATGACAATTCGGCTACATACCCGTATTGCATGCTTTATAAAATTTCTAAGACGGGGGTTTTTCTTGACAGTCTTACTACGCCTTTTAAATTCAACCATGGTTTAGCGTGGGACGGCACGGGATTCTGGATAGCCCAGGATTACATGTCGGCCGGCGCGAAACTGTACAAGATAAATGCTGCGGGCGTTAAGATTGACAGCATCGTCACGGGTTCGTATGCGCAGGGCATAGGCGGCCTTACGGTTACGGGTAATTACCTGTGGTTCGCGACATATTATCCGGATTACACTACTTATCCTTTCGCTTACGCCTACAAAATAGATATAAACACAAAACAACTTGTTGATACAATACCTCTGCGCGGAAAGCAAGTGCAGGGAATCGCGGTCAAGGGCGATACCATTTTCTACGTAACCGATAATTTCCAGGGAGACGCAGAAAGAATTTACGCTTACAGAAAAGCCGTCGGCGACACGCTGTTCTCTTTCGCCGCGCCGAGCGCGGATTGCGACCCGCGCGGAATGCACTGGGACGGGCAGAATCTCTACCTTCTCGCTTACGGTTCAAGTTATATAAGAACACTTTACAAATACGCCCTGAATTCGGCGGGAAATCCGACTATTACAACTTCAACGAACCTGATTGATTTCGGCAACGTTAATATCGGCAGTACTTCGAATCAGACGCTTAATATTTCAAACACCGGAACAGCAAAACTCATAATAACGGGTAAGACAATTACCAATCCGAGATTCGGCATATCGCCGAATTCGGTGCCCGATACGATTAATCCGGGCGCGAATAAGAATTACACGATGAGTTTCAACCCCAACAT
>JAJTBN010000268.1 GCA_021286895.1 Bacteroidota bacterium
GATCTACACTATGAGTAACACTCTTTCCCTACTCGACGCTCTTCCGATCTTTTCCAAAGGCGTGAAACTGCCTTCTCAGATTCCCGTGAAGACCGCGACGGAAATCATGCTCGAAGAAAAGAAGCAGCAGGATGAAAAGATTGACAACATTGTTAAGACCGTGAATAACGATAAATCGTCGAAGGGCGCCGAAGAATTTAAGAAAGTAAGCAGCGATTTAAAGCGTTCCGTAACGGCGCTTGCGTCATATTCAAAGTGGAATGAAAATGAAACGGCATTTGTTAAATTTGTGTCACTGAATCCCGAAGCAAAAGGTTTCGGAGCGGCGATGTCATCTGTATCTTCGGAGGAACTGAACATTTTATTCCTTTATCTTAAAGGTTTGTTTTAACGCTTAAAAAATTGAAAAAATTAATTTTAATATTATTCGTCATTTTCCTTGCGGGAACGCTTTCCGCGCAGGAAAAAACTTCGCCTGTGGGCGTTGACGAGAAATACGGACAGACCGTGCCGCTTAACCTTACTCTTTTCGACGAGTACGGTAAGCCGGTGAAACTAAGCGATCTGACAAACGGAAAGCCGATTGCGCTGACGCTTGTGTATTACAGATGTCCGGGATTGTGCAGCCCGCTTCTTACCGGACTGACTAAGACCGTGGATATCGCGGACATAATGCCCGGAAAGGATTACGAACTTATCACCGTAAGTTTCGACCCTTCGGAAACATACACGGTTGCGTCGGAAAAAAAGAAGAATTATTTTGACCTTCTGAAGAGAAAGAAACTTTCGAACGAAGACTGGAGATTCCTTACGGCAGACAGCGCGACAATCGCGAAACTTACAGACGCTGTAGGGTTCAGGTATCTCAAGAAGGACAGCGATTACGTGCATTCGGCGGTTGTAACTCTTTTATCGCCCGAAGGAAAAATAACGCGGTATCTGTACGGAACGGATTTTCTTCCTCTCGACCTGAAACTCGGAATCATAGAGGCTTCGGAAGGAAAGGTCGGCACGACGATTTCGAAGGTTGTTAGTTTGTGTTACAGTTACGACCCGGAAGGAAAGACATACGTCGTTAATGTTACAAGAATCGCCGGCGGTGGAATTGTTCTGCTGCTCGGTATTTTTGTCGTTATTCTGATTGTAGTAAAAAAGAAAAAATAATATAATATTTAATGGAACACGTTTCATACCTTGATTACAAGGGAAAACACAAAGGGCTTGCGGGCTGGCTTCTATCGACAGACCACAAGCGAATAGCGATACTTTACCTTGTTTCGCTTATTGTGTTTTTTCTTGTCGCGATGTCAATAGGTTTTTTAATGAGGCTTGAGATGCTCACGCCTGGAAAGACTATCGTTGACCCGCAGACGTACAACGCGCTGTTCACGCTTCACGGAGTGATAATGATATTTCTGTTTATCATACCCGGGATTCCCGTGGTGTTCGGCAATTTCTTTCTGCCGATAATGCTCGGCGCTAAGGACGTAGCATTTCCGCGATTGAACCTGCTCTCATGGTATTTTTATATCTTCGGAGCATTTCTTGTTGTAATATCCCTTTTTGTCGGCGGCGGTCCTATCGACACCGGCTGGACGTTCTACGTGCCGTACAGTCTCAGAACGCAGTCGAACGTTACGCTTGCGGTATTCGCGGCATTCGTAATCGGATTCTCATCGATACTTACCGGTTTGAATTTCATAGTGACGATTCACAGGATGAGATGTCCGGGAATGTCATGGTTCAAAATGCCGCTTTTCGTATGGGGTCTTTATTCAACTTCATGGATACAGCTGCTCGCAACTCCTGTGCTCGGCATTACGCTGATACTTATAATGATGGAAAGGATTTTCGGAGTCGGAATTTTCGACCCCGCGCTCGGAGGCGACCCGCTTCTCTATCAGCACCTGTTCTGGATATACTCGCATCCGGCTGTGTACATTATGGTGCTGCCCGCGATGGGTCTTGTTTCCGAAATCATACCGACATTCTCGAAGAAGGACATCTTCGGATACGGACCGATAGCGATGTCGTCGCTCGCGATTGCTTTCATCGGGTATCTGGTATGGGGGCATCACATGTTTTCGACGGGAATCAGCGACACCTCAAGGGCAATATTTTCTTTCCTTACTTTCATAGTCGCGATACCCAGCGGCGTAAAAATTTTCAACTGGGTGGCGACGATGTATAAAGGCTCGATTGAAACAAGGGCGCCGTTTCTGTTTGTTGTGGCGTTCATTATAATATTCTCGATAGGCGGTCTTACGGGTCTTGTGCTCGGCTCGCTCAACACTGACATACATTTAACAGACACTTATTTTGTCGTAGCGCACTTCCATTATGTGATGTTCGGCGGCATGGGACTGCTTTTCTTCGGCGGACTTCATTACTGGTTTCCGAAGATGTTCGGAAAGATGTACAACGAAAAGGCGGCGAAATGGGGTTTGCTTCTGTTCGTCATAGGTTTCAACACATTGTATTTCCCGATGTTCATTATGGGATACCTCGGAATGCCGAGAAGGTATTACGATTATCTTCCTGAATACAGAGTGTATCATGTTATTTCAACTGTAGGCTCGTGGATACTCATAACGGGAATTCTTATACTTGTAATCAATTTAATCAGGGGTCTTCTTAAGAAAGAAAAATACACGGAACCCAATCCGTGGGGCGGCACGACTCTCGAATGGAAAGTCGCGACTCCGCCATCGCTTGAAAATTTTGATGAAATACCAACGGTTGAACACGGACCGTATTACAGAGATAATTTAATTAAACCCGAGAAAAGTCATTAACATGAATAATGAAGCGGCAATAGGTCACGTGCACCGTGACGACGTCGGCTCGAAGATGGGAATGTGGCTGTTCCTTTTCACGGAACTGCTCCTCTTCGGCGGCATGTTCATTCTGTATGCATCGTACAGGTACATGTATCCCGATAATTTCAAAGTAGCGGCGATGCATCTTGATACTCTTGTCGGTTCCGTAAACACGATACTTCTTCTTACGAGCAGTCTTACGGTGGCTCTCTCGATAGCGGCGCTTCAGAGGAAGCAGACGCGTTTCAGCGTTTACCTTCTGATGTTCACAATCGTCGCGGGCGGAGCATTCCTCGTCAACAAGTATTTCGAATGGAGTACGAAGATACATCACGGA
>JAJTBN010000029.1 GCA_021286895.1 Bacteroidota bacterium
AGGATTGCTTGTGAACTTCGCGAGTTCAAGGTTCTTCCTGTCGAACGAATCCGTGTTTAAGATAATCGAACCGTTTTTCCTGAGGTCTTTAAGGTTGACTTTAAGAGCCGCGGGATTCATCGCTACGAGAACGTCAATCTGATCGCCGGGTGTGTAAATATCATGGCTGGAAAAGTGAATCGTAAAACCGCTGACGCCGTATAAACTTCCGGCTGGCGCCCTTATATCCGCGGGATAATCGGGTAAGGTTCCTAAATCATTTCCGTAAGTCGCAATCGTATCGGAGAACTGTGCTCCTGTTAATTGCATACCGTCGCCTGAATCACCAGCAAACCTGACCGTAACGTCGTCTACAGTTATCAGTTCGGGTTTGGATTGTCCGGGCTTTACAGGTGTTTTTTCGTCGTTCAAAAGATTTTAATCCTTTTAAATTTAATTATAACGTGAGTTATTTCAAAAATACACTTATCGTTTAGTTTATTCAAGGAATAATAAAAAATCCATTCCCCGTGAAAGGAATGGATTTAATGTATAAAATCAAAAAATATTATTCTGACTTCGGCTCTTCCGCGGTCTCGGCTGTTTCTTCTGTTTTTTCACCTTCGACAGTCACTTTGAGCTTCGCCGCCACGCCAGTATAAAGTTTTACTTCAACTTCGTATTCGCCCACACTCTTGATATGCTCGGGAACTACAATTTTCTTCCTGTCGATTGTCTGATATCCCTTTTCTATAAGTATGTCGTATATCATCTGAGCCGTGACAGAACCGTATATCTTACCCTCTTCAGCAGTCTTTACCGTAATCGTTATGGGATTGCTTTCAAGTCTCGAGGCGATGACCTGAGCATCCTTGGTTTCCCTTTCAATCTTTCTGCTCTTCTGTCTTTTTACTTCTTCATATGATTTTAAGTTCGACGGTGTTGCAGGCGTCGCTATTCCGTGGGGAATAAGATAATTTCTCGCATAGCCGTCCTTAACCTCTTTAATGTCGCCGGCCGCTCCAAGTAACTCGTGGTCCTTTTTCAGTAATACTTTCATAGTTTATTATATATCGCGCGGATGTTTCCGCCCTGAATGTAATTAATATTAAAAAAATTATTTATTTTTCGTTTATTAAATCCGAATCCTCCGGCGAGAGAAGCGAATCGAAACTTTCGTCCGTAAAGGTCGAAGGCTCGTCCTTTTCATGTTCGCCGTTTCCTGATTTCTTGTTCAGGAACTGGATTCTTCTTGCCTTAATCTCGACGATTGTCCTGTTGGAACCGTCTTCTGTCTTAAACGTCCTGCTCTGAAGTTCTCCATCAACTAAAACAGCATTCCCCTTTTTAAGTTTGTCGCGGCAGCTTTCTGCAAGCCTGTTCCAGGCTACGATACCTACATAACACACATCTTCCTTCCAATCCTCATTCTTGTCCCTGAATCTTCTGTTGCTCGCTATGGAGAAATTCACGACAGGCGTTCCATTTGTTGTCTGCCGGAAAATCGGATCCTTAGTGAGGTTACCTGCGATGATAACACTGTTTAATTCGGGCATCTTGAATTCAGCCATAATTTACCTCCAAATAATGTTTTGATAAAAAAATAAAATCCTGTTATTCCGCTTTAACTTCCGCCGGGGTTTCCGCTGCGGGTTTGTTTTCTTCGGACGCTCTTTCCGCCTCAAGCCTTGCCAGTGTAAGGGCTTTCTTCTTTAAGTAATCCTGCTTTTCTTTCAGGTCTGTCTTTGACATGTGGATGGCCAGATGTCTGAGAATGTTTTCATCGATTCTGAAATTCTTTTCAAGCTTTCCTACGACGTCTGAAGGCGCGATAACTTCGAAACAGGTGTAGAAACCGTTTACTTTCTTCTTTATCGGATATGCAAGCCTTCTTCTACCGATTTTATCGATATTAAGGATTTCCGCGCCGTTCTTCCTCATGAAGTTCTCGTACTTTGAAGTGATGCCTTCAATAGTCGCGTCATCAAAATTTCCGTCGACAATTATGTAGATTTCGTAATTTCTCTTCACCTTATCCATTTACTTTATGTATTTTTAAAAATTTTAAACAATAAATTTATCATTATTTGCGAATATAATCAAGTGAAAATACTGAATCCAGATTATAAACCCGCTTAATGCCTTACTTACCTCCTATAACGAAAAAACGCTGAAAAAATTCAGCGTTTGTGCGGAAGGCGGGACTTGAACCCGCACACCTACGCGGCGCCACCCCCTCAAGATGGTGTGTCTACCAGTTCCACCACTTCCGCAATGGTCGACAAATATAAATATTATACACATTTATTTCAATTCATATATTTCTTTTTTCCTCCCCGCCGAAAGAATTTTACATAATAATATAGTATATCTCATTCTGATTATATTTCCATCCCCCTTGCGTCCGACAGGCTTTTCAACCTGACGGCGTCAACTTCTCTCCGCACACCTCCGTGACCGTCAGGTCTTTCGTCTTGAGGGCTGTATCATCTCTTTTCATAAATACGGACATTATAATATATTTATTAATTTTTATTAAAATTATATTGTTTATGAAAAAGATGTAAGAAACAAAAAGATTAAAATGAAAACATCGGCTTTTATTATATTCATATCAATCGTTCTCGCTGTCTACGGTAGCGCTAACTATTATATTTATTATCACGGCAGAAACGCCCTCGCGGGCGCCGGATTCCTCCGCCTGCCGTATACAATCCTGTTTCTCTTCTTGTCCCTGTCATACATTGCCGCGAGAATTCTACAGGGATACGGAGAATCGGGACTCGGCAAATTCTTCCTTGTTGTCGGCTCTTTCTGGATGGCTGCTGTCGTCTATTTCTTTCTCGCATGCCTGATTATCGACGCCGTCCGCGGCATAAATCATTTCGTTACGATTTACCCCGCTTTCATTTTCATGAATTACGAAAAAGTAAAACTCGGTTTGTTCTTCGGTCTTATTGCCATAACCGCGGGCATTCTTACTTACGGTTTCATTAACGCGAAACACAGCGTTGTTAACGAATACACAATTACCACGGATAAGAAACTTAATGCGCCGCTGACAATCGTCATGGCAAGCGACATACACCTCGGCCCGCTCTCCTGCGGGAATTGGTTCGACGAACAGGTAGAGAAAATTAACTCGCTCAACCCCGATGTCATTCTCCTTGTCGGTGACGTCATCGATGAAGATGTCAAACCCGTAATAGAACAGAATCTCGGCGAACATCTCCTCAACCTTAAATCAAAATACGGAGTATATGCCGTAACGGGAAATCATGAATACATAGGCGGAGTCGAACCCGCTGTGAAGTACCTTACCGAACACGGAATAAAAGTTCTCCGCGACACGGCGGTCACCGTAGATAACAGATTCTGTCTTATAGGAAGAGAAGACAAAGACAAACCGCGCTTTACAGGCAGGGAGAGAAAACCTCTTGAAGAATTAATTAAAGAAACCGATACTTCATTACCGGTAGTACTGATGAACCACCAGCCGTCGAACCTTTCCGAACTCGAAGGTAAGAACATCGACCTTTCTTTGTCGGGTCACACTCACCACGGACAGTTCTGGCCCAACAGCATTGTAACAAGTCTCATTTACGAAGTAAGCAGAGGGTTCTTACAAAAATACGGCACGAACATTTACGTCTCGAACGGACTCGGGACATGGGGTCCGCCTATTCGAGTGGGAAACAGACCGGAAATAGTTCGCTTTATAATAAAATCGAAGAGTAATTAAAAAGTGGTTAGTATTATGTAGTTATAGATACGTAGTTTTAGGATTATATATAATCGTAACCGGGAGTCTCGCCGTTTTAACCGGGGACTCCCGGATTTTTAACTCATAAGCCTCTCCTATAATCACCCAAAGAATGGAAAGAACTCCCGACGTAAAATCACTTTCTCAATTCTCTCAACTGATTGAAAAGAGCAACTTCCTTTTCCGAAAGATGTTTTGGCAAATCAATTTTTATTTTCAGGTATAAATCTCCGTACGAATCTTTCGAGCCGTAAACGGGCATTCCCATTCCTGAAAGACGAAGTGTCTTTTCGTTCGTCGTTCCCTTTTGAACGTCGATTTTGATTTTCCCCTTGAAGGTCTGGAAATCTGTCTTGCCTCCGAGAAGCGCGGTATATAAATCTACATGCAAATCGGCATACAGGTCATTTCCCGAAACTTCATAGATATCGTCTTTCAGAATTTTTATTCTCAGAAGCAAATCGCCAGCCTGTCCGGAGCCTCCTGCCGTTCCGCCCTTACCGGCGAGTTTAAGCACCTGTCCGTCCTTTATGCCGGGTCTGATATTCAGTTTTATGGACTGGTTGTTATACGAAAAGTATTTCGCGCCGCCCTTGTAAGCGTCTTCAAGCGTTATCTCGAGCGCGGCTTCGAAATCCTGTCCGCGTGAAGCCCTGCGCGAGCCTCTTCCTGATTTCCTTCTTGCACCGGGTGCGTTCCCTAATCCTCCGAAAAACATGTCGAAGAAATCGGAGTAACCCGAGTTGCCGAAAATATCACCGAGGTCTCCCTCGTAAGTGTACGACTGTCCGCCCTGTCCGCGGTTTGCGTAACGCGACCAGTCGAATCCGTCCGTGTTCCCACCTGCCTGCTGGTAATACTGCCAGTTCGAGCCCATCTCATCATATTTCTTCCTCTTGCCGGTGTCGCTCAAAACTTCATTCGCTTCGTTTACTTCTTTGAATTTTTCCTCCGCCGTCTTGTCGCCTTTGTTCTTGTCGGGATGATATTTCATAGCGAGTTTACGGTACGCCTTCTTTATTTCATCCTGCGTAGCGCTTTTTTCAACGCCTAAAATTTTATAATAATCCTTATATTCCATTTATAAATTTTCCAATCTTATTTTGTAAACAAAACCGATTATAATAAAACCGTTGAAACGGTTTTATTGGTCTGTACTTCAAAATCCCACGATTGAAGTCGCGGGCTACAATTATTGATTCAAAATCCCACGATTGAAATCGCGGGCTACAATTATTACTTCAAAATCCCACGACTGAAATCGCGGGCTATAATAAAACACCAAAACTTTACCGCTCTCAATTACTAATTAATAATTATTAATTACTAATTGCTAAATGAGTCCCTTGTTCTTCAGACTGCAATACGAATACTTCGTGATAATAATATGGTCAATTAGTTCTATACCCAGTATCCTGCCCGACTCGGCAAGACGCTTCGAGATTTTTATGTCATCTTCCGACGGATTCGCGTCTCCCGAAGGATGATTGTGCGCAACCATGATTGAGGCGGCATGCTTCCTTATAGCGCTCTCGAACGTTTCACGAGGATGAACGAGACTCGATGTGAGCGTGCCTTTCGAAATCATCTCGATGTCTATTATCCTGTTCCTCACATCAAGATTCAGAACGAAAAAATGCTCTTTCGAATAATCCGTAATTTCAGCCCTTATGAAATTTACCGCCAGCGACGGCTCAGTAATCGCCTCGCGCGACAGCCGCAGATTCTCGTTCTTTATAAGTTCGTCCCTGTACCTTCTTCCGAGCGTAATGCACGAAATAAGTTCAGACGCCTTCGCAAGCCCTATGCCTTTAACCGACATTAAATCCTGCATCGACGATTCAAAAAAACTTTCTATCGTACCGAACTTCTTCATTAAATTTCCCGCCAGATCGAGAACAGGCTCTTCCTTCGTTCCGGTTCTGAGCAGTATCGCAAGAAGTTCAGAATTCTCCATTTTTCCCGTACCGCATGTAAGAAGTTTTTCCCCCGGCCGCTCTGCCTTGGGCAGGTCTTTCACGGAAAATTTTTTATTCCCCTCTTCGGAATACGCGTCGTTATTCATTTTAAAATATTTAAGTTTTTTAAAATGCCCCTAATTTCCCGTATTCCGCTATAAAACTATTTAAGCCACTTGTCTAACCATGCAAAATAAGTCCGCTGCCAGAGTATGCCGTCCTGCGGAGAAAGCACCCAGTGATTCTCATCGGGAAGAAGAAGCATTTCCGCCGGCACTCCCCTCAGCACTGCCGCGTTGAAAGCCTCCATTGCCTGAGTGTAAGGTATCCTGTAATCTTTTTCGCCGTGTATTACAAGTATAGGCGTGTCCCATTTATCTATATACTTGTGCGGAGAAATTGAAAAAGTCTTCTGCGCAGTCGTATTATTCTTGTCCCAGAACGGACCCCCGAGGTCCCAGTTCACAAACCACATCTCCTCTGTCTCCAGATACTGCGCTTCAAGATTGAACATCCCGTCGTGCGCGATGAACGCTTTGAATCTTTTGTTGTGATTTCCCGCGAGCCAGTATATAGAGAAACCACCGTAACTCGCGCCGACCGCTCCGAGTTTGTCCGCGTTGACGTACGGCTCTTTCGCCAGATCGTCTATCGCGCTCAGGTAATCCTGCATGTTCTGCCCGCCGTAGTCGCCGCTAATCTCTTCAAGCCATTCCTTTCCGAATGAAGGAACTCCCCTTCTGTTCGGCGCAATGACGATGTATCCGTTCGCTGCCATTATCTGCATGTTCCACCTGTAACTCCAGAACTGACTGACTATGCTTTGCGGTCCGCCTTCGCAGAAAAGCAGCGCGGGATATTTTTTATTCGGGTCGAAATCAGGCGGATAAATAACCCATGAAAGCATTTCCTTGTTATCGGTAGTCTTCACCATTCTTTTTTTCACTTCGCCTGTCCTGAGTTGGTCAAGAAGTCCTTTGTTTACATACGTAATTTCTTTCGCTTCGCCGTTTGAGGGGTTCACGAGATAAATTTCCGTCGGCTTTGACATAGATTGCCGCGAGGCAATAAGGTTGTTCCCGCAAACTTTCACGTCGAGATAATTGTGCATCCCGTCGGTGACACGCGAAATACTTCCGCCCAAATCATATTTGTAAATTTCTTCAGTTCCGCGAACGCCGCTGTTGAAATATATTGTCTTAGAATCCTTCGACCATTCGGCGTTGTCGCAGTTCTGTTCAAAATCCTTGGAGCAGTATGTTCTTTCTTTATTATCGAGACGGTAAATGAAAAGTCTTGTAATATCCGATTCGTAACCGTCGCGTTCCATGCTCGACCATGCAATCATCCTACCGTCGGGAGAAAACACAGGTCCCGAATCATAGCCCATAAGCCCTTCGGAAATATTGACCGTGTTTCCCGAAGCAAGGTCGTAAAGATAAATTTCCGAGTTTGTTGAAAGCGCGTATTCCTTTCCTCTCATTTTCTTAGTCGCGTAAACAACCATCTTTGAATCAGGACTCCAGTTTATCTGCTCTATTCCGCCGAACGGTTTCATTGGCGTATCCCAGCCTTCGCCTTCGTTAATATCCTTTCCGCCCTTAATCATCTGCGTCCCGCGGTCAGCGATAAAAATATGGCTGTAATTTCCGTCTTCCCATTCGTCCCAGTGCCTGTACATAAGGTCAGTTATTAATCTTCCGTTCGCTTTCTTCAAATCGGGATAGATGTCCTGTACGGTCTTATCGATTTTTACTTCAGCAAGATACAGGATTTTCAAACCGTCTGGCGAATACTTGAAATCCAATATGCCGTCGGGCACGTCCGAAATCTGTTTAAGTTCCGAACCGTCAGGGTTCATTTCCCATAACTGCGGCGAGCCGCTTCGTGTCGAAACGTAACCAATCTTGTTTCCGTCGGGTCTCCATTTCAGTCCGAACTTTCCGTCGGACGACTCCGTAAGTCTTTTCCTGCCGGTACCGTCTGTTTTTATAATGTAAAAATCCGTCTGGCCTTTGTTCAGTTCTATATTAAAATATCTCACCGCGTAAACAAGGCGCGACTCGTCGGGCGAAACGGAATATTCCGTGATTCTACCGAACGACCACAACACTTCCGGTGTCATGTAAGGTGAGGAAAGCGCCGGCTGCGTGTTCGTGATTATCGACGCGAACTTATCCTGTGCATGCGATAAACCAAAAACTAAAAATAATAAAACTGCTATAATAATTTTTTTCATTGCAATGATTGAAATTTCCTCAAATTAAGCATTATAAATTTTCATGTAAACTGAAATAATTTTTCTGAAACCCCAATATGCTGATATTACAGAAATATCAAAAACAGTTGAAATTTCATTTTAGTATTGATTTAATTGCTTTTATTTGTGATTATTGAACAAACAAAGGAGAGTTAAGATAGGAAACTTGTACTATCTGTACAAATTTAAAAGTATTATGAAGAGACAAATCAAATTTTCTCTTGCTATATTTGCATTTCTTGCAATTTTCAGCAATTTGAGTTTCGGACAGGGAAACGGCAGCAAATACGCGGGCGAGTTTCTCGCAATCGGTGTCGGCGGCAGGCCCCTTGGTATGGGCAGCGCTTATGTTGCATTAGTTAACGACATCACAGCCGGATACTGGAATCCCGCGCTGCTTTCAAAAATTGATTATCCGCAGCTCTCCTTGATGCACGATGCCAGATTCGGCAACCTGCTGAATTATAATTACGGCGCTGTCGCTATTCCAATCGGGAAAAACCAGTCAATCGGACTGAGTGTTATCGTAAACGGTATTGACGACATTCCCGATACGCGCCAGGCAGCAATTTATTACGGCAACGTACTCAGAATCGACCCGGACAAGGTTACTTATTTCAACGCGAACGATTACGCTTTTCTTCTCACGTATTCGAAGAAAAAAAGCGACCAATTTTCTTACGGCGCGAACTTCAAGGTTATAAGAAGAACGCTCGGCGACGCGGGTAACGCGTGGGGTCTCGGTTTTGACGTCGGTCTGTTTTACAATCCTGTAAAGAGCCTCCTGCTCGGAGCCAACATACAGGATATCACGACAACATACGTTGCATGGAGCACAGGTAAGAAAGAAAACATTTCGCCAACTGCAAAAATCGGTTCCGCTTACATCCTCGATGTTCCTTTCCTTAAAGGTACAATAATTCCGGCAGTGGATTTTGACGTTAGGTTTGAGAACAGAAAGACTGCTTCAAACTTTTACGTCGGTCCCGTCTCGTTCGATTTTCACGGCGGCATGGAATATACGTTCGATAAACTTGTCAGCATAAGAGGCGGATATAACGAACTCGGAGATATCACACTCGGAGCGGGCATTAAACTTCCCAAGATTAATATTGATTATTCTTTTACGGGAGGATTTAAAGACGACCCTGAAAAGTTAGGCAACACGCACAGGATATCTCTAATATTCACACTCGAAGAGGACAAGTTCAAACGCAAATAATAATCGGCGTACAAACTTGTATTACGAAGCCTCCTGCTGGGTCAATAACTCTGGCAGATGATAGTTCTTTAATGAATTTTGAATTTTCTTTAGGGATTCTCACTGAAAAGTTTAATCTTTATTTTTCGCATGCTTATCATCCGGCAAAATTTAGAATTACGGATAAAATTTATTGATATTTCAGTAAGATAACTGTATATTTTATATTAAGTATAGTTCCAAAGGAATCATTTGTTCAATTATTAAACTATAAAAAAGGAGATTGATTTATGCTGAAAAAAAGCATTACCATCATGGCTCTTCTGGCGTTTGTCGCCATCGGTTTCGTAGGATTCGTCCATCTTACCGGTGACCCTAATGCCGACAAATCACCTGTTTTCTCTACCGAATTTTCTCAGAATTCGGGAGTAATGGATACAATTCCTCCGTCAGGATTTCCGTATCCTACAGTTTTCAACTTCAACCATTCTACAAACCCGACTCTGAACGCGGGAACTGTAGGCGCTTTGTGGTTTAATGGTAAGTATTATTTCAACAGATGGAACAGCACCATGGTCTACAGGTATAACGACAATGGTCCCGGCGGCGGTCCCGGAACTATCGCGGACTCGATGACCTATGTCGGTTCATGCAGAGACCTCGCATGTGACGGCACTTTCATTTACGGCGGTAACGCGTCGACGACTCTTTACAGATTTGATCCTAATACAATGGCTACTCTTAAGACCTTCACATTAACCGGCGGTCAGACAAGAGCCATTGCATGGGACCCGAACAGGAAAGGATTCTGGAACACAGGTTTTTCCGGAAACATTTTCCTGCATGATACGAACGGCGTACTCGTTACGCAGATAACATCCGCTCTTATCGGAAAATACGGTCTCGCGTTTGATTCAACAAGCACGCCCGGAACAGCGTTCCTGTGGGTTTGGGACCAGACTTCGACAACACAGAACGGTCTCTATAAATACCACATCCAGACCGGCGCGCTTGTAAACACTTACTTATTCACACTGACCGGAACTCAGATCGGTCAGGCGGGCGGTTGCGAAGTAGTTGCTAAAGGCTCGCAATTGCTTCTGTTGTGTAATTATCAGAATTTCGCGCTTTGCGGATACAAACTTGCCGACCTCGGTCATGCTGTCCCGACAGGCACATGGACAGAGCAGACTTCGGGCACAACCTCGGCTCTCTATTCAATCTCCGCTCCGAACGATAACGTAGCATGGGCTGTAGGCGCGGCAGGTATCGTTTACACAACAACCAACAAGGGCGCGAACTGGGTTGCGAAAACAAACCCGTCCACAACCGATAACTATACAGTGTTTGCGTTCGACGCGAATAACGCCATAGTTACAGCGTCAGGAACGACAGCGTATGCTTACAAAACAACCAACGGCGGTACGAACTGGACAACGGTTCTTACTCAGGTCGGCGGTTTCTTTGACGACGTACAGTTCAAGGATGCCAACAACGGTATTCTCTACGGCGACCCTGTAGGCGGCAGATGGACAATATTCAAAACCACCAACGCCGGTACAACATGGGATTCAACCGGTATGTACGTTGCAACAACAGCCGCAGGCTGGAACAACAGCATGTACATGAATAACAACACGATTTATTTCGGAACGAACAACGGTACGCTTGTATATTCGACGAACTTCGGTACATCGTGGACGATTCTGACAACTTTACAGGCGAACACTTATGTAACATGGTTCAACACTCCGAGCATTGGTCTCACGGGCGGTGCGGAACTTAATGTTACCACAAACGGCGGAGCGAACTGGACCGCTATGACGAGCGTCGGTACAGGCAACATCAGCGGCATCACAGGCGCATCTACTTCATGGTGGATGACCAGACAGACAACTGCTGTCAACTATTCATCGAACAACGGTACAGCCTGGACAGCGCAGTACACTGCTCCCGCGGGTAACTTCTTTGCTCTTACTATGTCACGCGCAGGCGCGACAATCTGGGGCGTGAGAAGCAACGGCGGTATCTCAAGATATGGCCAGCCGCTCGTAGGTATCGGAAACGGAAGCACGGAAGCTCCCGCGACGTTCAGCCTCAGCCAGAACTATCCGAACCCGTTCAACCCGACAACGAAGATTAACTATGCTCTTCCGAAGTCAGGTCTCGTAACAATGAAGGTTTATGACATTCTTGGCAAGGAAGTAGCCTCACTCGTAAACGAAACAAAGACTGCCGGTAACTATACCGTCGAGTTCAATGCTTCGAATCTTTCGAGCGGAATCTACTTCTACAAGATTTCCGTAAACGGATTCAACGAAGTAAAGAAGATGACCTTAATCAAGTAATTTGAATTAGGATTATAAAAAAAGCCGTCTCTGAAAAGGGACGGCTTTTTTATTTGATATAAATTTTTCTAAACGAAGTCTCCGTACGCTGTCGGAACGAGTTCTTCAAGCGCTACCTTTCCCTGCTCTTCATTCGGCGGAACGCCGTGCCATCTGTAATCGTCTTCCATAAACGAAACACCGTGTCCCATCTTTGTCTTTGCTATTATAACTTTCGGTTTGCCCTTTGATTCTTTTGCCTTACGGAACGTATCAAGGATTTCTTCCATGTTGTGCCCGTCCATCTCAAAGACTTCCCAGCCGAAAGACCTGAACTTATCCGCCATCGGGTCGAGGTTCATTACCTTTTGCACCCTGTTGTCAATCTGGCAGTCGTTCTTATCGACAATCATAATGAGATTGTCAGTCTTATGGTGCGCGGCCGTCATAACGGCTTCCCATATCTGTCCTTCCTGCAATTCGCCGTCGCCGTTAATGCATACAACTGTGTTCGGCTTTCCGTCAAGTTTAAGCGCTAAAGCCGTGCCTACGGCGATTGAAAGCCCCTGTCCGAGCGAGCCTGACGCTATCTCGATCCCCGGAAGCCCGTGAGTCTTTAAAGGAGCAGGATGCCCCTGAAGCCTGCCGTTAACCTTGCGCAGAGTTTTCAGTTCTTCAAGAGGAAAATATCCGCGTCTCGCGAGTGTCGCGTACCAAACCGGAGCAATGTGCCCTATCGATAAGAACACATAATCCCTGTCTTCGGCATACGGATTAGCGCTATCGAGATTAAGCAGATTGAAATACAACGCGGCGAAAATATCCGCCGTACCGAGCGGTCCGCCCGAATGACCGGATTTCGAAATTAAAAGCATATTAATAATGTCGCGTCTCAACTGACGCGCCATTTCATTTAGTTCCTCCCCGTTCAGTTTTACCGCTTTTCCGGCTGTCTGTACGGGTTTTTCTTTAGTAGTATTATTATTTACGTCTCTGTTCATGTGTGATTAATTTATGAAATTATAATAATAGAACAAAAATCGGAGTAATAAATTCCTATTTCGAAGATTGTTTCCGAAGCGCCTGAAGCACGTCAATAAACGGGTTCACATGTTTCAGAAGTATTATGAGACAGACAGAAGCGACAAACGTAAAATAAATATCGAAATTCAGACTCGCGAGTTTGTCGATTTCAGATATGAATGACCGGAGAAGCATTATAACCACAGGCAGAAGTATAGTCGCGACAATGTTTCCGAAATGTACCTTTCTGTAGATTCCGAATGAAACGAGGAACAGCAAACACCAGCCCACAAGCAGTACGGGACTCACTGCCATGCTCAGTCCAGCCGCTGTCGCAAGCCCTCTGCCGCCCCTGAATTTCAGCCATACAGAAAAATTATGCCCTATCACAAGCATTGCGAGCGGAACGAACATATATTGAAGACTGAATCCTGCGACGCGAAAGAAAAAGAAAGCGGGAAGAAATCCTTTTAGAAAATCAATCAGCAGAACAATCAGACCGCTTAATTTTGAACCGGATAATTCATAAAAATTAAGCGCGCCGGCGTTGCGGGAACCTTCTTCTGTGATTTTCTTTCCTGTTTTCCATTTAAGAAAAATGTATGACGTAGGTATCGAACCTGTCAGGTAGAACAAAAGGCTTAATAATATGTATTCAAGCGACTCTTTGTCCATAATCACTGAGGCCTTGCAACGATTATCCCTGTTTGTTTCTTGTTGCTCATCAGGTACTCTCTGAGTTCTTCCTTTGATATAATTATTTCGCCCTTCGTAATAGAGGCGTGCATGAAATAAGTTTTTGAATTCGACTTATAAATAAAGCCCGTATGTGTGACGTCAAGTCCTTCGATGTTCGTTGTCGTAGCGATAATGTCGCCCGATTCCAGAGCGTCGTAGTACTTATTGACCTCATTCTTCTTGATGTAAAAAAGGTCGCGTTTATTCATCGCCTTTTCTATCGCCTTAATTTCATCGACATAATCGGGATTCGAGGACAACTGTTTGTACGAATCGGCATGCGACGACATGAAGTTGATTCTTTTGTAGTACGGTATGCCTCCGATGGATTTGGTAATATCAGTGACTATGCCCTTCTTCTCGTTGTCGTATATCCAGTCCGTATAATAATGCAGTCTCGAAGTGTATCCGTCAATCTCGCCGTTCCTGTATCTTATTTTCGTGAGTTCATTCTTGTAACTGTCAAAATCCACAGTGCCTTTTCTGATTATACGAGAAATCGCGAGAGTGTTCTCCACGAACGTAACGCAGTCAAGTCCTGTAATCTTAATCACAAGTTTTTCTTCGTCAACGTTTTTGTCAAGCGTTCCCGCGACGTATTCAGTGCCGATGAAACTTTTCCCGACTTTAATTATGATATCGCTTATGTCGAGGTCGGAAAGCGATTTGTCGTACGAATTAAGTTTTTTCTTCACTGCTTTTATTTCCGCGTCATCATCGGTTCCCGAGTTGAGCGCGCAGGGTAAAAAAGTTATTATGAACGCGAATGCAAGAGCAATATATTTGTAATAGTATCTTCTCATCTTTATTAATAATTTCCCGTAATTTATAAACTAACAACATAAACTTAAATGGATTTAAGAATAAGAAAAGCGAAAAAAACGGATTCGAAGGAAATCATAAGGCTAATAAAAGAACTTGCGGCTTTTGAGAAACTCAACCCGCCCGACGCGGCGGCGCAGAGGAGGCTGATAAAAGACGCGTTCAGGAGGAATCCGCCGTTCAGGATAATACTCGCGTTCGACGGCAAGGAAGCGGTCGGCTACGCTTTTTATTTCTTTTCTTATTCGACTTTTCTGGCGAGACCTACATTGTACCTCGAAGACATTTATATCAGCGATAAGTGCCGCGGCAACGGAGCCGGCAAGAAACTAATGAGCGAACTTATGAAAATCGCGAAAGAGAAAAAGTGCGGGCGGCTGGAGTGGATAGTGCTCGACTGGAACAAAAACGCGATAGATTTTTACGACCGTCTCGGCGCGAAGCACATGAAGAACTGGTACTTTTACAGGTACACGCTTTAATCCTGTTTTTAATTCACCACAGAGAACATCCCGATGCAAAATCGGGACGAGACAGAGAAGAACAAGAGCGGTTCACAAAGAGCACAAAGAAAGAGAACAAGGAATCTTACTTTAGCCCGCGGGATGAAACAGAAGGAGGGGACGACGCGGGTTATAAGAGCAAGAGCAATCTGCCACAGATTAACACGAATTATCACAAATTAAGAGCAAGAGCGATTCACCGCTTATGCACAAAGAAGAGCAAGAGCCGGTTCACAAAGAGCATCCCGAGTTCTCGGGACATGCGACGAACACAGAGAAGAGATTTTTCTATTTAATTTTACCACTAAGGAACTTAGAGCATCCCGATGCAAGTTCGGGACGAGACAAAGAAGAGATTTTTCTTCAAGAAGAAGCAAATCACCATCTCCTTTTCCGCCGCTATCCCCGTTCAAGAGCGTCCGGGGATGACAAAAGAGCTTTCAAGAATTAAGAGAAAGAGCCGGTTCACAAAGAACACAAAGAAGAGATTTTTCTATTTAATTTTACCACTAAGGTACTTAGAACACTAAGAAGAGAATTTTTTTATTTAATTTTACCACTAAGGCACTTAGAACACTCAGAAGAGATTTTTCTATTTAATTTTACCACTAAGGCACTTAGAGCATCCCGATGCAAGTTCGGGACGAGACAAAGAATTTATGTAAACGAATCAGCCTCCCGCTGTCATTCCTGCATGATCTTAGCAGGAATCCAGTACTACTGCGATTATTTAATCAAAGCGAATCCTTTTAAATCTGCATTCTCCCTGCTTGTCATTCCTGTCCGCCGCAGCGGACTCTTAGCGGGAAACCAGGCGAATAATGCAGATAACGATAGCAAAAGTCCCGTAGGGACGGGTAGTATTTTAGAAAAAAACCGATTTAATAGAATAGTCCCATAGGGACGACAGTATAATCCAGTACACTGTCGTGCCTACGGCACTCACAAAAATCCATTCTGTTATACTAAAAAACTATCGTGCCTACGGCACTCACAAATCCCCATGGAATTTTCCGTGTCCGTCTGGATTTAACTTCCCGAGTTCTCGGGACAGGCTCTGACGGGTACAAAAAAAATGAAACGGGGCATATCACAACATATCATGGATTTTAACTTTTTTTTGTAAGAACGGATTTAAGTTACTGAGAAAACAGAAAGGGGAAAAATTTTTGAGAAAACGATATCAGAATGTTTCATTTTGTTAAAGTTTGGAGGCTCTAAGTTACGGATAATGAGTGAGATAAGAATTTCAGTTTTCAGAAAATTCTTATCACTTCGGTAACCCCACTCTTTAGAGTGGGGGTAAGGCATACACACACTACGGGCTTCAGCCTGCGAAGATACGACGGAACAAAAAAGTGTGACAGGTGCGTATCACATAAATGACACTTTTGACACTAAAAGTATCACCCGGGAAAAGGTAAAGCATTGATAAAACAAGTGTGAAAGCACAAATTTTCAAAAAAAGTATCAAAAAGTGTCAGATAAATTTCATTTTCCGGGATAAGAGAAATAGAATCAGGAAGTTAAGGACATGCGACGAGCGATTACGGAGTGTCAAATGAAAAAAAACAAAACCCGCGGTAAAAATAACAAACCCAGTAGAGCAATCCTGCCCATACCGACGATGTCAAAGAACAAAAGTTACTAATACAAATATAATATGTTTTGCAAAAATGCCTGCAAAAAATGACCAAGCGGCTCATAAGAAAAGAAATTACAGACATTTATTTTTTAAAAAATCAAAATCCGGCACAAAGAAATTTACTCCCGCATCGCATATATACCTGATTTTCAACAATTTATTTGCGATTTGGGGGGATTTACAAAATAGGTAAGGTAATGGAAATACAGGGTTTAGCGTGTGATATTTTGTTTTGTTCTGTTTGGTGACCTATTTTGTAATTCGTTGAGATTATCTCATCTTAACTCCAAATACAAGCATTTCACAGACGTATGAACAAATTGACCTAATATAGGCGTATTTATTTTTATTTTTAATTAATATATTAAACAATAGTGTAATTTATTCCATTATTATTTAATTATTTTCAATAAAATAAATTTGTATTATGAGTTTCGGACATGCACTTTATTATCCACATATTAACCTAACAAATAAGAATTGGGTTAAACATGCTTTATTATTCTGGGACAAGATATCACGAATAGTCCCAAGGTCAATTGAACCAGCTGATAATGAGGACATTACTAAAATCAAATTTGAAACTGGTTTTATCGAGGACTACCACCCAAAGGAACATGATACTTCCGATACTTTCAATCAATTTAGTAAAGAGTTAAGACCTATCCTTGAATCTGACCATTTTTTTCACGAAAGATTCTTTGCACTAGAACATCAAAGAAGACATTATATGAGGGACTATTATGAAAGACGAAGTTTTTATTCTGAGATGGTTAAGTCAACGGGTACTTACATTCATGTAATGAAGCTTGACCCTCGTCTAAAAAATTGGTTATTAGAAATAGGTGTTGCAATTCCTGGTGAAAATGAATATGAGGATTGGGTGAAAATAGATAATGAAATTGGGTTGCTTTATATGACTTATCTTGCAAAAACAATTTCAAAGAAAAAAACGATTCCCATTGTAACAGATGTTGAACAATCATTTTCAGCGGCAATACATTTTGAATCTATAATAAATTCAGATTATTCGAGCCAATTTGAATATCGATTAGGAAACTTGCTTATCGAAACAATAGTGCCTCAAAAAATTAATGATATCCCACTTGATACAATAATTGAAATACGAGATAATTATGGAGATGAGAGAATCGCCTTCTTTAACGAGATATCAAATTTAACAAAATCATTACCTGAAATAGATAATGCTTCCGCATTGAATGATGCTTTAAATCTACATTCAAGACTAATCCTTAAAGAGACTAAGAGATTAGAAAAACTATACAATACTCATAAAATAGAAACTGTTAGCAAGTTTTTAGGTATTTCTTTACCGACATCTATTGTTTCATTGACAGAATTCGTTCCTGATATAGCTAAACCATTTATCATGGTAGGTGGGGTAATTTTTGGCTTGGTATCATCGGCAAATGTTGTTAAAAAAGAAAAACTTGAATTGCAGTCAAACCCTAAATCATATTTACTAAATCTTAAATCTGAACTTTCAGGAGGAAATATGTATTCAAAAATTAATGATTGTATAAAAGGAATTAGAAAATTTTAAAACCGGGCATTTCTATGATGGTTAGGTTTACTCCGATTTACTCAAAATCGTCAGGAGTTACCACCTGTCAACAAATATCCATATTATTAAATGCAACCATTTCATAAAATATATGACAATCAAGCATATTAATACAAATAAACTTGAATATATAGCAAATTATTTTACGGATAATTGTGAAAGTAAATATTTTTATGTATTATTACACGCATTATTCAATTGTTTGACTGAAGAAGAAATAATCGTTCTTTACTTTCAATATTCTAATTCCATCCCAGAATTAAAAAACACGATTGGTAGTTATATAGCGAAAAGAACAATGAAAGAGCCAATCAGACAATTTGATAAATTTGCGAACATATTATTGGACATTTACCCGGAGCTAGATTTTCATGCCAGAGTAAAATTGAGAATACTATTATCGGGATTTATTAGATCCTTACCAAAAAGGACTATTAAGAGATACTTCAATTTACTAATAAACTCTGAAAGAAAATTTGACAGGAGAAGAGCAAACGAAGTTGCGGATTTAATTTGGGATAACGAAATCGAGAAGCACTTAATTAATAATTTCAAGAAATATGAAGATGATTTTAGTTTGTTGCCACTAATTAATAATTTAAGTGAAGATAAATTGTGCTCACTAATCAATTGCTACTGGGAAAATAATTTCCCTTCGCCAAGGAATAAAAACGATATTATAAAAAAAATATCGAAACTAGATATTGATAAATTAATATTTTTAAGGGAGAAGGATGTTGCTTTTTATATTTTAGCATTAAATACTAAAAAGAAAATAATTTCCGATAAAGAGATAACTAGGATTCTTCCAAATATAAATGAAAATAATCAAATCTATTTTTTATGGAGCATTAGTTTAGCGAATAATTGGAGTCGATTGATCAATTACATAAATAAAATTAAAATCAAAACCGAATAATCGATTATTTGTTTATTTTAAAACCTGTTTAGACGCAAGTACTGACGATCACAAGCCATACCAGAAATAATAGTTTTCCATTATATTTTGAAATAGTTTAAATATCAGATACAAACCAAATATGGATAAAATAATAGAGAGTACTCCAGTTATAATAAGTTTAATAATAGCAATAATAGTTGCTTATATTGCTTATCAACAGTATAAACTGGCAAAGTTTAATACAAAAAAAGACTTATACGAACGAAGATTACCTGTATATAAATCGGTTATGCAATTTATTTCAAAAGCTAATATTAAGGAAACACTTGAGACAAATGACTGCTTTCTGTTACTTAATGAAACATATGAAGCAAATTTTTTATTTAAAAATGAAGTTAAAGATTATATAGATATATTATATAAAAAGGGCATTGAGTTACATATGACATACAATATGTTAGAAAACTTACGCGAAAAAATTGATAAGGACGAAGAATATAAAAAATATTGCGACGAAAATAACGATTTGAATATATGGTTTAGTACACAATCCGAAGAATCCGAAAGAATATTTGCGAAATATTTAAAAATCGATTTAAATTAAGCGAGTCAAAAGTTTTTCATAATTTTTTTAGCTTAATATAACATTACTATCTTCAACTACCCGGTGTTTTATTTTTTCAGAGATGTTACTTGGACGAGTAAATTCTTTTAATAATAGAATATTAGTTTTCATCTGCAATTAATATATTTAAATCTAATAAGTTTAAAAGGATTTTAATATTACAGATTATCAATTCATATGGATAGCATAGATTATAGTAAGCAAATAAAAGCCGCTGTCAGAAAGTTCTGGAGATCCAGATCTACGCAGATAATGAATCAGAAGAGCAAGAAAGTAAGTGACGCGGGGAACAGAGGCGCGGTTACCGGAGGAAAACAATTAGATGGATTTTTAGAACTTTTGAAGAAAATTGCGATTGATACCAATATTCCCAAAGGATGTATATATCTGAAAGGAAACATTCTGCCGGGGTTTTTCCGCCCCACAAAGGATTGGGATATGCTAATTATTTCACCGACTAAGAAATTAATTGCGGTTATAGAATTAAAATCACAGGTTGGCTCATTTGGAAATAACTTTAATAATCGAACAGAAGAAGCGCTCGGAAGCGCGGTTGATTTATGGACGGCATTTCGCGAGAAGGCATTTCCAAATCAATCAGCTCCCTGGGTTGGTTATTTGATGGTCGTTGAAAAATCGGAAAAATCAAAAAAAACAGTTAAAATAAGCGAGCCGCACTTCAAAACA
>JAJTBN010000030.1 GCA_021286895.1 Bacteroidota bacterium
ATTACGATGATTGACAAGAAGACTTCCGAGTTGCTGAAGTGCTGCGCCGAGATTGGCGCGCTTATCGGCGGCGGTTCTGATGAAGAGATTAACGCGCTGAAGGAGTACGCGCTGAACACGGGTCTGGCGTTTCAGATTCAGGACGATTTGCTGGACGTTGTTGCGGACGAGAAGAAGTTCGGGAAGAAAATAGGCGGCGACCTGAGGGAAGGAAAGAAGACGTACCTTCTGCTGAAGGCGCTGGAATCCGCGACGGACGCTGGCGACAGCGATTTGCTGAACAGCGTTATAGAGAACAAGGGCGTGAAGGACGAGAGCGATATCGCAAAGATAAAGGCGGTGTACGAAAAGTACGGCGTGCTTGACGACGCGTCGAAGAAGGTGGAAGAGTTTACGGCGCGGGCGAACGAGTCGCTGAAGAGGATTAAGGATTCTGAGGCGAAGGAGATGCTGGGGTGGTTTTCGGAGATGCTGTTGAAGCGGACTACGTAACGCGGTCAATTAGTAATTAATAATTAGTAATGAGTAATGAGTAATGAGTAATGAGTAATTAAGAGCAGAAGTTAGAAGTTAGGAGTTAGAATAAGAGCTTTAAGAGCGGTTCACGAAGAGCACGAAGGAATCACAACGGACACAAAGAAATATTTTATAGTCCGCGGGATGACGCGGAAAGAATGAATAACTAATGGCTGTTAACATTTAACGGTTAGAGCAAGAGCAAAAGCGGTATTTCAAAGGAGAGTTTTTTAATCTGTCATTCCAGTCCGCCGCGGCGGACCGGAATGATAGGGGTTTAAGTATATGCTTCGAATACATAACTGATAATCTGCAAATGATAGTAAAAGAACTGAAAATAATAAACAAGGCGGGGATGCACACGCGGCCCGCGTCGACGCTTGTGAAGATAGCGGCGAAGTACAAGGCGGATTTTTTCATTTCGAAGGACGGCTTCGAGGTGAACGGGAAATCCATCATCGGCGTTATGACTTTGGCGGCCGAGCTGGGCTCGACTCTGGAAGGAAAGTTCGACGGACCGGATGAGCAGGATTTATGCAATGAGATTTGCGAGTTCTTCGAGAGAGGGTTTGATGAACTTTGATTATGCTTCGGAGAAGAGTTTTTGTTTGATATCAAATATCAAATATAAAAAATCAAAAATAGAAATTAAAAATAAATAATATATTTATAATGAAAGAACTGAAATTCAAGACGAACGTAAACTGCAATCACTGCATAAAGAAGATTACTCCGTTCATGAACGACGAGAAGAAAATCACGGAGTGGAGCGTGGATATCGATAATCCGGATAAGATTATGACTGTGAAGGGCGACGAGGTGGATGAGCAATTGGTGAAGGATACGCTTTCGAAGGCGGGATATATTGCAGAATCAATTAGTAATTAATAATTAGTAATTAGTAATTGAGAACAGAAGTTAGACGTTTGTAGTTAGACGTTTGTAGTTAGAAATTTGTAGTTAGAATAAAAGCAAGAGCTTTTAAGAACGGTTATACAAAGTTCACGGAGAAGAACAATCAGTAATTACTAATTATTAATTACTAATTACTAATTGAAATCAGATGAATCCCAGTTCGTACTTTGCTTCTTCAGACATGTTGTCGAATGACCAGGGCGGGTCGAATGTGATTTCAACGCGGGCGTCGTGCACCATGGGATGCTCGCGGAGTTTTTCCTGCACTTCGCCGGGGAGTGTTCCCGCGACGGGGCAGGCGGGCGATGTGAGCGTCATAACGACAAGGACGTCGCCGTTTTCGGCGAGGTTGACGTCGTAAATCAGCCCGAGATCGTATATGTTGACCGGTATTTCCGGGTCATAGCAGTTCTTGAGAATCTTTACGACCTCTTCCTTCAGGACCGCAAGGTCCGGTTTATTTTCGTTTTTTTCTTCCTGCATCATTTTTTCTTTTTACCACTAAGACACTCAGAGCAAAGAATTTGTCTTTTTATCTTTTCACCACTAAGTTCACTAAGAACAAAGAATCTTCTTTTTATATTTCACCACTAAGACACTCAGAGCAAAGAATTTGTCTTTTTATCTTTTCACCACTAAGTTCACTAAGAACAAAGAATCTTCTTTTTATATTTCACCACTAAGACACTTAGAGCACTTAGTGATTCATTATTAAGTTCTAACACTAAGGTCACAAAAGGAACTTACTAATATCTTTAAAAACCGTTGAAACGGTTAAAAACTTTTTATTCTTTTTCCCCTGCCTGAAGGCAGGGGCAATTGAATGTTTTTTTTATGTCCTTCCCCGCCCCTATGCACATCGGGGCACATCGCCAAGGCGATTCTCCAGCACCTCTCCCGACTTAGTCGGGATAAACTCCAGAGGACATTCGTTGCTATCAGCATTTTTCGCCTCTTTCTATTTCTGGTGCCGCCCCCCTGCCTGCGGCAGGCAGGTACGGGGCTTTTGTAATTAGTAATTAATAATTTGTAATGAGTAATTAAGAACAAAGAACAGATAAACATTTACTATTAATCATTTAATATTAATTATTAATTATTAATTACTAATTACTAATTATTAATTGCCGCGTACGCGGCCGCCACCCTCTTCATGTGCTTTATCATGTTCACCAGTCCGTTCGAGCGTGTCGGCGACAGATGTTCTTTCATGCCTATTTTGTCAATGAACCCGAGCTCCGCGTTCGCCACGTCCGCGGGCTTTTGTCCCGAGAGGACTTTCACGAGAAGTCCGACGAGGCCTTTCGTAATGATGGCGTCGCTGTCGGCTTCGAAAGTTATAACGCCGTCTTTGAAGTCGGAATGAAGCCAGACCTGCGAGACGCATCCCGCAACTTTGTTGTCGTCGGTCTTGTATCGCGCGTCCATCGGCTTCAGGCTTTTACCGAAGTCGATGATGTATTCGTATTTTTCTTCCCAGTTGTCGAAGAAAGAAAATTCATCGACTATTTCGTTTTCTATTTCTGTTATGGACTTTGACATACTTTCTTTACATTGCTTCGTTTTCACCACTAAGACACTCAGAGCACTTAGTACAATCTTTTAAAACCGTTAAAACGGTTTTTGTTTGTTTTTTGTTTTCAATCCCACGGTTCCCGCCTCGGCGGGCTTGGGCTACAAAATTTCCTTCATTCGCATTATCACATCTTCACTATTTAAATATACATCGGCCACATTGTTTTTGATCCCCGACAAGAACATTCGGGGATGACAATTGTATATGGATCCCGGCATACGCCGGGATGACAAAGAACGATTCTTGATTCTCAAAGAACTTCTAGATTCTAGATTCTAAATTCTAGATTCTAACTTCTGTTCTTATAACAACATCTTTTTTGCCTTTTTTACTCCTTCAACGAGGAGGTCGAGTTCGGATTTTGTGTTGTACATCGCTATTGACGCACGGACGGTACCGGGTATGCCGAACCTTTTCATGAGCGGCTCGGTGCAGTGCAGACCCGTGCGGACGGCGATGCCCATCTTATCGAGTATCATGCCCGTGTCGTACGGATGTATGCCGTCGAGAAGGAAAGAGATTACGCTTGCCTTCTTTTTTGCGGAGCCGATGAGCCGGAAGCCGTCTATTTCGCGGAGTTTCGCCGTACCGTATTCGAGTATTTCGTGCTCGTGGTTCGCGATGTTTTCAATGCCGGCTGAAAGAATAAAATCCACCGCGTCCGAAAGCACTATCGCGCCGGATATATCGGGCGTTCCCGCTTCGAACTTATACGGCAGTTCGTTGTAAGTCGTTTTCTCGAACGATACATTCTGAATCATATCGCCGCCGCCCTGATAAGGCGGCATGGAGTCGAGCAGTTTTTCCTTTCCATAGAGCACGCCAATTCCCGTAGGTCCGTACATCTTATGTCCCGAGAATGCGAAGAAGTCGGCGTCGAGGTCGAGCACGTTTATCTTCGTGTGCTGAACAGACTGCGCTCCGTCGATAAGTACGACGGCGCCGGCGTCGTGCGCGAGACGTATAATTTCCTTAACAGGGTTAATGGTCCCGAGTGAATTCGAAATATGGTTGACGGCTACAATCTTCGTTTTGCCGTTTAAAAGTTTTTTATACGCTTCGATGTCGAGTTCGCCGGAATCGTTTACGGGTATGACTTTCAGCGACGCGCCTTTGCGCTCGCAGAGCAATTGCCACGGAACGATGTTCGAGTGATGTTCGAGATATGAAACTATAACTTCGTCGCCCGCTTTAACCGCTATTTCTCCGTAGGAAGAAGCGGCGAGATTAACAGCCTCTGTGGTTCCGCGGACGAATATCAGTTCATGCGGTTTTTCCGCGTTAATATAACGCGCGATGTTGCTTCTCGCGTTTTCGTATTCCGTAGTCGCCTTATCGCTGAGGAAGTGCACGCCGCGGTGGACGTTGCTGTTCCGCGTTTCGTAATATTTCACGAGAGAGTTAATAACGCTTTTGGGCTTCTGAGTCGTTGCGGCGTTATCGAGGTAAACGAGATTTTTCCCGTTGACCTGTATGCCGAGAATCGGAAATTCCTGTCTTATTTTTTCAACGTCGAACATTATGCAAAATTACATCTTTTAAAATTATTTATCAGTCAATTACGAACTCAGTTTTTCGTCAAGCAGAGCGGCAACGCGTTCCTTCAATTGCGTAAAAGCGATTTCATCAATCACCTGATGCGCGAAAGCCGACAGCAGCAACTTGCGGGCTTCTGTCTCCCCTATTCCGCGCGAGCGCAGGTAGAAGATTTCCTCTTCGTCAATCTGGCCTGTGGTAGCGCCGTGCGAGCATTTCACGTCGTCGGCGAAAATCTCCAGTTGAGGTTTAGCGTTCGCCGAAGCGTCGTCTGAAAGGAGAATGTTATTGTTCGTCTGGTACGCGTTTGTTTTCTGCGCGTCTTTTCTCACCATAATTTTCCCGTTGAAAACCGCCGAGCCGTTACCGTTGAGGATTCCGCGGTAGAGTTCGTTGCTGTGGCTCGCGGGCATCGCGTGGTCGGCGAGAGTGTGGTTGTCTATGAACTGATTATCCTTCGCGAGATAGAATCCGCGGAAATAGCAGTCGATGCCGGACGCGCCGAGAAGCGAGTTCAGATTGTTGCGTATGAATACGCCGCCCCACGAAATCACGTTCGAGAACAGGCGGCTTGATTTTTCCTGATGCACGGAAGTCGTACCAACGTGGTACGAATCGGGACCGTCATTCTGAATCTTGTTATGGTGCAGTTCGGAATTTTCCGAAAGGAAAATTTCCGTGACGCTGTTTGAGACATTCTTGTTTTCGGAATAATAGATTTCGCTGACGTCGGCGTACGCGTTGTCTTCGAGAACAATCAGGTTGCGTGTGTTTGAAATCGTGTCGTTTGAATCGTTAATGTTCAGTACAATCAGCGGCTTTTCGAGGCGCGCGTTTTTCTTCACGTGGACGAAAGCGCCGGCATTTGCGAAAGACGTGTTAACGGCGGTGAAGCCGTCGAACGCCGTGTTTACTGACTTGCCGAAATTGTTTTTAAAGGTATCGCTTTTTATATTCTTCGGGTCGAACAAGTTGCCGAGAATTACATTCTTGTCCTTATTTACAATCTTCGATAATTCATTATTGTAATGTCCGTTATGTATGACGATAACGGTCGCGTCGAAATTATATTCGGGATATTTTTCGAGTTTCTTCTTATCGATTGAGGATTCCGTACGCGCGGAGAAAGAGCCGCCGGTAATGGGCGCGATATTGGTGAAGCGCCATTCCTCGTTCTTCTTCGCCGGGAAGCCCGCGCGCTCGAAAGCGGCTATTGCCTCATCACGGGCGATGCCCGTTGAGAGGGATCTTTCGAGTTCTTTATACTCTGATATTAATTTTTCTTTAAGCATTTTTCTTTAAGAGCAATTGTAAATTACTTTTTGTTTTTAGAAATCTGTTTAATGATTCCTTAATCGTAGCAGTCCTGGATTCCTGCCAGGAGCATGCAGGAATGACAGACTAAAATATTATTGTTTAAACCATCCTTATTTGTTTTTCAAGATTCATCTCAAGATCCCCGCTAAGAACGCGCGGGGATGACAAGTTTATATGAATCCCGGCTAAAAGTCCCGATTGAATCGGGATGCAAAGAGCGCACATGCCGGATGACAAAACTACTAACTTCTAACTACTAACTTCTAACTACTAACTTCTAACTACTAACTTCTAACTTCTAACTTCTTGTTTCTGCTCTCAAGAAGCCACTTCTTCTTTTATCCAGTCATAGCCTTCGTCTTCGAGTTGGAGCGCGAGTTCTTTCGTGCCTGACTTAACGATTCTTCCCTTGTACAGTACATGCACAAAATCAGGGACTATGTAATCGAGAAGGCGCTGGTAGTGAGTTATGACAATGAACGCGTTATCCTTGTTTCTGAGTTTGTTGACGCCGTTGGCAACAATCCTGAGGGCGTCGATATCGAGACCCGAATCGGTTTCATCGAGTATGCCGAGTTTCGGTTCAAGCATAGCCATCTGGAAAATCTCGTTGCGTTTCTTTTCGCCGCCCGAGAATCCCACGTTGACGTAGCGTTTCGTCATTTCGGGGTCGAGTTCGACGAGCGCGGCTTTATCTTTCAGGCGTTTAAGAAACTCTCCCGCTGTCATCGGGGGCTGTCCCTTTGATTTGCGGATTTCGTTAAGCGCGGTTTTCATGAAATTCGTTGTTGTAACGCCGGGAATTTCAATGGGATACTGGAACGCGAGGAATATCCCTTCGCGCGAGCGGTCTTCCGCTGAAAGTTCGAGCAGATTTTTTCCGTCATAAATCACTTCGCCGCCCGTGACTTCGTATCCTTCGCGTCCCGTGAGAACCGAGGCGAGCGTTGACTTGCCCGAGCCGTTGGGACCCATGATAGCGTGGACTTCACCGGGTTTCACTTCAAGGTTAATGCCTTTCAGGATTTCCTTTTCTTCAATCTTTGCCTTTAAATTTTTTATCGATAGCATTTTATAAGTATAATTTTAATTTTTGATTTTTATCCGACGCTTCCTTCGAGCGAAATCGCGAGAAGTTTCTGCGCCTCTACCGCGAACTCCATCGGAAGTTGGTTAAGGACTTCCTTGGCGTAGCCGTTGACTATGAGCGCGACGGCGTCTTCTTCGGAAATGCCGCGCTGATTACAGTAGAAAATAATGTCCTCGCCGATTTTGGAAGTCGTGGCTTCGTGCTCGACCGTGGCTTTTTTATTTTTAATGTCGAAATACGGGAACGTATGCGCTCCGCACTTATCGCCCATCAGGAGCGAATCGCACTGCGAGAAATTGCGCGCGTTGACGGCGTTCTTGCCGACGCGGACGAGGCCGCGGTAACTGTTCTGGCTGAATCCCGCTGAGATGCCTTTTGAAACGATGCGGCTCTTTGTATTCTTTCCGATATGAATCATCTTCGTGCCTGTATCGGCCTGCTGGTAGTTGTTCGTGAGAGCGACGGAATAGAATTCGCCGATTGAGTTATCGCCTTTAAGAATCACACTGGGATATTTCCATGTTATAGCCGAACCTGTTTCAACCTGCGTCCATGAAATCTTGGCGTTCTCGCCGCAAATGCCCCGCTTTGTAACGAAGTTATAGATGCCGCCTTTGCCGTCCTTGTCGCCGGGGTACCAGTTCTGAACGGTCGAGTATTTTATTTCCGCGTTATCGAGCGCGATGAGTTCAACGACAGCCGCGTGCAATTGGTTCTCGTCGCGCATCGGGGCTGTGCACCCTTCAAGGTACGAGACGTAAGCACCTTCATCGGCGATGATGAGCGTTCTTTCGAACTGTCCCGTATTCGCCGCGTTGATGCGGAAGTAAGTCGAGAGTTCCATCGGACAGCGAACACCTTTCGGGATATAGACGAAAGAGCCGTCGCTGAAGACCGCGGAATTCAGAGTCGCGAAGAAATTATCGGAATAAGGAACTACCGAGCCGAGGTATTTTTTCACGAGTTCGGGATGTTCCTTCACGGCTTCGCTTATAGAGCAGAAGATAATGCCGAGGTCTGAAAGTTTTTCGCGGTAGGTCGTAATGACAGAGACACTGTCCATGACGGCGTCGACCGCGACGCCCGCGAGGAACTGCTGTTCAACGAGCGGAATACCAAGTTTCTCGTAAGTTTCTTTTATCTTTGGGTCGAGTTCTTCGAGCGAATTAAGTTTCTTTTCGGTTTTCGGAGCGGCATAGTAGATAACATCCTGATAGTTGATGGGCGGATGGTGAATGTTAGCCCAGTCGGGTTCTTCGAGAGTGAGCCAGTGCTTATAAGCTTTGAGGCGCCACTCAAGCATGAACGCGGGTTCGTTTTTCTTTCGGGAAATAAACTTTATGACATCTTCATTGAGACCTTTTGGAAGAGTTTCCATGTCGATATCGGTGGTAAATCCCCACTCATAATCGCCGCTGATTTTATTTAATATTATATCGTCGTTCATTTTATTAAAATTTTCTCAAAAGAATAAAGTCGTTATAATCAGTATTTAATCAAATAGGACTAAATTAGTCGTATTTTACTTCAAAAAAAAGCCACTTGTCAAGTGGTTCAATAATTAAAACGGAGAGCGAGGGGAAAAAGTTCAAATTTAGAGCAGAAGTTAGGAGTTAGTAGTTAGAAGTTAGAAGGAAAGCGTTTTCAAATTGTACTCCCTCGCCCCGATAAATCGGGGCACGTCGCCAAAGCGACCCTTCGGCCCCTCTCCCGACTTAGTCGGGATATACTCCGGGGGACATTTCTTTCAATCTGCAAAAAACAATGTCTAATGGAATGAAGAATTACAATTTTAAATTTTGAAATTGAACTTTGAAATTTGAATTTTACACTTTGAATTATCAGCGGTCGCGTTGGTCAAACGGAACGGAGATGATATCGGAGATGGAGCCGTCAAGAGGGTTGATGAGGACGGCAGTAAGTTTATTGCCGTAAACACAGCCGGTATCGATGTCGATATATTTATTTTTAATATATTCGGGTTCGGCGACTGGTGTATGGCCGAAAACCTGGAATCTGCCGATATCGGAAGGAATATCGCGGTTCCACATCATAGAATATTCGTCGGCGGAGTCGAGATTCTCCTGCCGTGCGCCGGCTGTTTCAGTTGAATTGTACTTGCCCGCGGCGGATTCCTTCTGTTTCCGGTCATGCGGAAAATCCTTTTTCAGAAAACCGTTCTTTTCGTCAATCACGATTCCCGCATGTGTTATCACGAGTCCGGGAAATTCGTATTTAAACGGAAACGACTTAATGAAATCGAGGTGGCCGAGAGAAGAAATTTCATCTATAAAATGAGGAAAGTTCTTTTTGAATTCGGCGAACAGGGATTTATCGAAAGAGTCCGGGCTGAACGCGGGCGGAAGGCTGGTTTTCAACTGTCTGAGATAGCTGTAAACAGTGGCTTTTCCGCCGAGGCTCATCGAGACATCGAAATTTGAAAAGCCTGTATGGTTGTATTTTTTATCGGATTCGGCAACGGCGCGGAGGAGAATATCCTCATGGTTTCCGCGCACGCATTTAATATTATTATCGATGCAGAACTGCACCGCGTCTTTCGGGTATTTTCCCCTGTCGACGATATCTCCGACGGAATAAAAGACGGAGGTTCGGGCGGATAATTCGCCGAAAAGCCTATGGAGCGTATAAAGGCATCCGTGGACGTCTCCGATTACGGCGATTATTTCGTTTCCGGTCATAAAAAATACACTACGATGTTAGTTAAAAGATATATTTAAATTTACTATCTTGTTTTAACATAAACAATAATCAATTTCATTTCTCTGGTATGATATTATATCTGCACGGGTTCGCCAGTTCCGGCTCGGCGACAAAAGCGGGGGTATTAAGGGGCTATGTTGAGAAAGCGGTTGACGATAAGAATGTAATCACGCCGGACCTTCCCGTCGAACCGGACGGAGCATGGAAGGTCATCACATCAATCATTGAAGGAAGCAAAGAGAAAAAAATCGTATTCGGCAGCAGTCTCGGGGGATTTTACGCTTTGTACGCGTCCTGTAAATACGGCGTGCCGTGTGTTCTCATCAATCCGGCGATTATAGCGCATGTGGCGCTTGAGGACGCGGTGGGGATGCACAAAAATTTCAAGACCGGCGAAGATTTTGAATTTAAGAACGAGTATCTGTATCAACTCGAAAAAATGTACAACGAAATTGATTTCTCGGGAATCGAACCGAAGAACACAGTACTGCTTCTCGCGAAGGACGACCGGCTGCTGAATTACAAAAAAACGCTTATGATTATTAACGAAAAAGCGGGTCAGGTAATTCTGGAAGACAACGCAGGGCACGAGTTCAGCAAATTCGGGGAGGTGCTGCCGCGGGTTTTTGAGTATCTGAACAACAGATGAATTTTTTAGGTATAATTTGAAAATTTTCACGGAGAAAAACGCATGAAGCTTCTTTCAAAAGAATCCGCTGAATCGTTTTTCGACATATTGCTTGAAATTCATGCAGAAGGCGGAGACCTTTTTACGAAAATCGTTTCCTGCCGGAAATGCTTTGACGATTTTTTCAGGGAGATAACGAGGGACGAGAACGTAACATTCACGGGCACATACGCGAGAACCGAGTATGTGCTTCAGACCTGCGGAGCAGGGCAGGAATTGTCAGACAGGGTGCACGCTTTCAGGAAGAAAGCGTGGATGGTTGTGAAAGGAAAGACGAAGAAGATTGACGGGACTCTGTACCTGACATTCCTTAAGACGCTCAGCGGGATAGTAAGCGAAATGACGGAATGCGCCGTACCGGCGGAACTCGCGGAAGTTACGAAGGACGCTCCGGACGCGTTCAGTGAAGAGAAGACAAAGGTTTACGAAACGATTGAATTCACGAGCTGCGTTGTGCTGAATAAGACGGAGATAAAGCGCGGCTCGGCGGGAACGGAAAATTTTTCGATATACTGCGAGGACGAAGAAGGGTTAGGCAGGTTTTCGCTGAGGATATTCAGGAATCATTTCGAGGACCTCGAAAGACTGCATGAAAGCATAAACAAGTATTCCACGCTCAACATTTTCAACATCAACATTTCCGTAAAGGAAAAATATTTCTATTCTACAAGTTTCGAAACGCAGATTATTGTCGAGCCGGACTTCATAGTCGAGGCGTCGGACATCGCGGAATGTTTCGCGAACAATTTTTCGAACCCGAATATTTTCTTCATAAGAAAACTTCTGCCGTCAAAGCCCGGCATAGCGGCTTTCAAGGGAAACCTCATAAACGGCATGATGGACGCGCTTATCGCGGACCCGGGAGCCGACCCGGAACAGATAATACAGGAATTAATCGGCGAGAATCTTATGCGCGTCCTCTATTACGGAAAGGAAGCGATTGAGAACGTCGTTAAGGATATAATAGACATACATTACAAAAACCTGATATTGCTTTTCAAGTCGAAGAAGACCGACAGGATAAGGATTGAGCCGACATTCGTATCGCCGCTTTACGGAATTCACGGGCGGCTTGACGCGCTGATAGAGCCGGAAGGCGATACGGCGAAGAAAAATATTTTCGAACTAAAGAGCGGAAACGCGAAGGCGAAGCCCGACGTGTGGGTGAATCACAGAATGCAGGTTACATGTTACAATATGCTGCTGAAATCGGCTTACGGAAAAGACAGGAAGGGAACGTCGTCAATCCTGTATTCCTCGACTTCGGATTCCCCGTTCAGGAACGTCATGTGCGGGCCCGCGGAAGAGAAGAAGGTCGTTTCCGTGAGGAACAGCATCGTGCAGGGTTTGTTCAGGCTTGCCGAAGGGAATTTCGAGGTGCTGAATTTAATCAGGACGGGAACAGCGGGCATCATTCCGAGATTCATGGAAAACGGCGTTCTTGATTTCGCCGACCAGTTGAAAAACGCGGGCGACGCGGACCTGCGTTATTACAGGTACATGCTGTCGTTCGTGCTTCGCGAGCACAGGAACGCGAAAACGGGAAGCAGGACGGGCGAAGGAAACGGATTCGCGTCGCTCTGGGAAGAAACACTCGAAGAAAAGAAAAGGGATTTCAAGGTAATCACCGATTTAATTCTCGAAGAATTCAGCCCGAAAGAACTGAGGTTCAGTTTTAAGAAACCGGTGAACCATAATTTCAGAGACGGCGACATCGCTATTTTCTACAGGAAGGACGGGAGAACGTCAAGTCCGGTGAATACGGAACTGATGCGGGGCACGATTCAGAAAATTTCGAATGAAGAAGTGATTGTTGATTTGAGGAACAGGCAGGTCGACGAGATATTTTTCGCGAAAGGAACCGAATGGATAATCGAACATGACGTTATTGAATCGAATTTCTGGAACACGGTAAGGCTGCTGTTTGAATTCGTAAAGGCGCCGAAATACAAGCGGGAGTTGATTCTCGGACTGCGCGAACCGGAAACCGGCGATACGAAATATGAATACGGCAAAGAATTAAGCAGGGACCAGAACGAGAATATCGGGAAAGCGGTTAAGGCGGAAGATTATTTCCTGCTTCAGGGACCGCCGGGAACGGGCAAGACTTCGACAGCGCTTACGGGAATAATAAAGAACCTGCTGAAAGCGAACACAAAGATGGTCATACTCGCGTTTACGAACAGAGCCGTCGAGGAAATCTGCAGCAACCTTAAGAAGAACGAAATAAATTTCGTAAGAACGGGCAGGAATACCGGCGGAAATACGGAAAGCCTCGGCGAAGAATTCATACCTGTCAGCAACATCGTTGTATCAACGGTAACGTCGTTTGTTTCGAAGATACACGAACTGGAAGGGATATACGAATTTGATACGCTTATTGTGGACGAGGCGTCGCAGTTGACGGAAGCGGACATATCGGGAATACTTGTCAAGTTCAGGAAGTTTATACTAATCGGCGACCAGAATCAGATGCCGTCCGTAGTGACGCAAAGCCCTCAGGAATCCGAAGTAAGCGACACGACGCTGAAACGTCTGGGGATTACGAATTTCAACCGCTCGCTGTTTGAGAGGCTGTACAGAACTTGCCTGAAGAAAAAATGGAATCACGCGACGGGCATGCTGGAGACACATTACAGGATGCACAGGGATATTTCGGACCTCGTGAACATTCATTACGGACAAAAGTTGACCGAAGGAAGAGAAGAACAAAAAACCGGTTTTGGAATTTTCAATAAGAATTCAAAAGACGAAATTGAAAAGATGCTCTCGAAATCGAGGACGATTTTTATCGAAAGCAGGTTCGAACGCGCGTCTAAGACCAACAGGGATGAGGCTCTGAAAGCTGTCGCGATACTGAAAACGATAAAGAAAGTTTTCGGCGGTAAATTCACGCAAAAGACTGTCGGAATCGTTACGCCGTTCAGAGCGCAGATAGCGCTGATAAAGAGTCTGATAGACGACGATGAACTTCGCGGCAAGGTAACCATCGACACTGTCGAGAGGTATCAGGGTTCGGAGAGGGATATTATAATCGCGTCGTTCGCCGTACACAACACATACCAGTTGAACAATCTTCAGTCGCTAAATGACGACAACGTCGACAGAAAACTACTCGTAACAATCTCGAGGGCATCGGAGCAGTTAATATTGCTGGGATACGCGCCCGTGCTGAAAGACGGCGTATATTACAAGCAGATAATGGGGCACATCCTTAAGAAGGGATTGTACGTGACGGACAATCTTCAATCTTCGATGTTCAATCTTCAATGAGAATTTAGAATCTAGAATCTAGAATCTAGAATTACACCTAATCTTTTTCTCATAACGAAGCCCCAGCGCGTTCTTGGCGTCACGACTAGTCGGGACTTCGTAATGCATAATTGCGATATGTGTTTTCGCGTCACGAAGCCAGGGCTTCGTGACGAGGTAAGGTAACAAGAACCCAAGAGCAAACGGAATATGAACATTTTACTTACTGGAGCAAACGGATACATCGGGAAACGTCTTTTACCGGTACTTGCGGAGGAGGGGCACAAGATTTATTGTCTTGTAAGGAACAGAGCGCGTTTCATTCACGGGTTATCGAATGCTGACAGCATAGAGATAATCGAGAAAGATTTATTAAAGGAAACAGGCGGTGCAGAGGGATTAAAAATCGATGTATCTTACTATCTTGTTCACTCCATGACTTCCGAGTCGGGTGATTTCAGCCAGCTTGAGGAAAAATCCGCACGGAATTTCACAAAGCTTCTTGAAGGCACGGGATGCAGTCAGATAGTATATCTTGGCGGAATCACTAACGAAGAAAACCTGTCGAAGCATCTCAGTTCAAGGAAGCGGGTCGAGGATATCCTAAAGGAATCCGGAATTCCCGTAACGGTTCTCAGAGCATCAATAATAGTCGGTTCGGGCAGCGCTTCATTCGAAATAATAAGGGATCTTGTAGAAAAACTTCCTGTCATGGTCACTCCTAAGTGGTTAAAGACGAAGTGTCAGCCGATAGCGATACGAAATGTCATTAATTATCTCAGCAGAGTAAAGGGAATGCGGGAAGCATACGGAAGAACCTTTGACATCGGCGGAAAGGAAGTACTTACATTCAAGGACCTTTTAAGTCAGTTCGCCGAAGTGAGAGGATACAGGAGAATTATAATTATACTTCCCGTTTTAACTCCCCGTCTTTCATCATACTGGCTGTATTTTGTGACGGCAGTTTCATACAAACTTGCCGTAAACCTTGTTGACAGTATGAAGATAGAGACTGTCTGCAAGCTTGGGGGAATAGAGGAGATAGTGAATCAGGATTTGATATCGTACAAAGACGCGGTAAGGCAGGCATTCGAGAAGATAGAGCAGAACCTTATTTTATCGAGCTGGTCGGACGCACTGAGCAGTTCGCGGGAAGACGACGTGCTTAATCACATTGAAGTGCCGAAGTTCGGATGTCTCAGCGACAGCAGAAAGATAAGGATACCAGAAGGACGGGCTGAGAGAGTAACTGATAACATATGGGCGATAGGCGGAGAGCGCGGCTGGTATTACGGGAATTTTCTCTGGGCGGTAAGAGGGGTTCTGGATAAAATCAGCGGCGGCGTAGGATTAAGGCGCGGACGAAGAAGTCCTACGGAGGTACACGAGGGCGACGCGCTGGATTTCTGGCGAGTACTGCTCGCGTCGAAGGAGACGAAGAGACTGCTGCTCTACGCGGAGATGAAACTGCCGGGAGAAGCCTGGCTCGAATTCAGGATAACGAGCGAAGGCGGGCAGCAATATTTAGAGCAAACAGCGACATTCAGGCCGCGCGGATTATGGGGGCGCGCATACTGGTACACGGTAATGCCGTTCCACTATTTTGTATTCGCGGGAATGGCGAGGAACTTAGTGAATTATTAAATCTTGTACCCTACTAAAGAGCAGAATTAATACTCTTTACAGATAAGTAACGGTTTATAATATACATTCGGGGGCTAAAGCCCATATCTTGAGTTGCCTTATACCCCACTCTGAAGAGTGGGGTTAATAATTTTACTAATAAAGTAATCAGATGATATCTGAAATTTCAATTAGTACATCTTATTATCGCCGACCATTTTATCGTAATTTTCGTCGTCGGGTTCCCAGAGTTCAATCTTGACGCCGTCGGGGTCGAGTATATGAACGAACTTGCCGTACTCGAACGTTTCAATCTCGTCAAGGAATTTCACTCCGTCTTTCTTCAACTCTTTCACAAGTTCTACGAGATTGTCCACACGGAAATTTATCATGAATTCTTTTTCCGAGGGATTGAAATAATCGGTAGTGTTTTTAAAAGGCGCCCAGAGCGTATAACAGTTTGTATCCGGTTTCCCGACTTTGTTCCACATAAAACTGGTGCCGTATTCGTCGGTCTTGAACCCGAGGTTTTTGGAATACCATTCCATGGTTTTCTTTGTATCTTTGCATTTAAAGAAAATGCCGCCAATACCTGTTACTTTTTTCATAGATATGAGATTGTTTATTCAAAATTAGGGGAATTTTGGTACTAACTAAAACATAAAATTTTTGTATTTTTATTGTTTAAATAAAAATATACCGGGATGTAGTTCAGTTGGCTAGAATGCGTGCTTTGGGAGCATGAGGTCGCTGGTTCGAGTCCAGTCATCCCGACTAAACCGAAAAATACATTTCTTAAATCCCTGCAAGTGACTAATTTAGATAAATTTGAAGAATTGGTCTGTCCTTACTGTAAAAATACTATTAAGAAAAAATCGGAAACGGTGATATGTCCGAGGTGCGAGGCGCAGCATCACAGGAACTGCTGGGAAGAGCACAACGGCTGCGCGACGCCCGACTGCTACGCTAATCCCGACGTAAAGGATGTAGCGGAGAACGTGGGCAACAAGACAATCGATGAAATTCTTCACGGAAGGAAAGAAGAAAGCAAGGAACCGGTTTACGTTAAAGGCACAGTCTGTCCGGAATGCGGAAAGGAAAGCGGGCCGGGTGAAAGCAAGTGTACGTTCTGCGGCCACGATTTCAGCGGTGAGCCGAAAGAAGATACGGAAAAGAACACCGAATTTGAAGAAGAGTTCAGGAAGAGGTACAAAGAAAATACCGGCCATAAATTAAGATTGAGAATAGCGTTATACACGAGCATCGCGCTGGTATCGGTGCTGGTTGTTTCGACGTTGATATTTTCCTACATACGGCTCAACGAGTATTACAATTCAGAGGAATACCGGATAAGGCAGTTCGTAAAGGACTGGAAGTACGCGCTTGAGAACAAGGACATATTCAAGTACAAGGATTTGCTCGACAGGGATTATCAGTACATAGAAAAATCCGGAAAGCCGATAGGATACGACGAAAGAAGCAAGAGGATAGAGAAAATGTTCGAGACTTACAAGAAAATCAGGGTACAGACCGACGACATAAAAATCGCAAAAGACACACTGCAGGCAAACTACACGAACGTAACGTTCAATCAGACTATCAGTCTGGACAAGAAAGAAGAAAAGGGAAAGAAGACGCTGCGCCTATACAGGGACAGCACGGCTGTGAAGTGGAAGATTTTCAGGGAGTTTTTTGAATAGCAATTAGTAATTAGAGACTTCTGAATAACCCTATCTTGTGAAAACCTCAGCAACAAAAAGCGCATTTCTGTTATGGATCCCGGCCTTCGCCGGGATGACAAACTTATATTACGTAGTTTTTCAGAAGTCTCTAATTTGTAATTGAAGAATAGATCAATAATAAAGAAAGGGATGCGGAGCATCCCTTTTTGTTTGGATACCGGCCTACGCCGGTATGACAATCTTACTTCATTAATAATTTACATTATACCGTTTTAATACTCTTTTTTTACCTGCCGAATATAAGCAATGCCAGTAGGAGGCCGATGTTGAGCATAAGGCCGAACTGCATGTTGAACTGGGCTGTCGCCATAAGATGTTTCGTGCCGAGTTCCCATCTGGGCATTCCGTCCTCGGGAATATTTTTAATAATCTTCACTAGTTTGAGCGCCGAGGGAAGTGTTAGTATGTTTAGCAGAGCGAGCCACGGAAGAAGTTTCAGCGCGACGAAAATTATTATCGAAGCGTACGCTCCGAAAATCAGCACGTAGTACATGTATTTCGATAGTTGTTCGCCGATGAGTATCGGAATTGTTTTCACGCCGAACACGCGGTCGAATTTCATGTCGCGTATGTTGTTGGAGTGAAGAATAGCGATTATAAGGAATCCTATCGGCGTCGAAAGCACGACGGGCAGCCATGAGAATTCGTGAACCTGCACGTAGTAGGCGCCGAGCGTCATACCCACTCCGAACGAAAGGAATACCTGAAGGTCGCCGAGAGCCTTGTATTTCAGCGCGAACGGATTCGCCGTGTAATAGACCGCCGAGAGAAGTCCGAACAGCATCAGGTAAAGCACCCACACGCCAGTCATCATCCAGAGCGCGACGCCGATGAGCGTCGCTAGTCCGAGCGAAGCGAACGCGATTACTTTCATCATATTCATTGAGACGTACCCTTTTGAGAGCACGAGCGAGCCGCCGTGAGGGATGCCGATTTCCGGGTCTTCCTTGTCGAGACCTTTTTCGAAATCATAAATGTCGTTGACTATATTCGAGCCGACGTGCACCGCCATCGCGCCGATGAGAGTGAGAGCGAACAAAAAGAAATTGAACTTCAAATCCGGATGGAACAGAACGGAAAGAAGCGAGCCGTAAATAATCGGGATAATCGATGCCGGAAATGCATAGGCACGGATTGTCATCATAAAAAGACCGAAGCCTTTAGGTGTTTTGTTAGTTTCCATAGTATAGTTTTTCTCCTGCTATTAGAACAAAATTTTGCTTCGGGAAGTTTTATTTTTTTGGAATGAAACTACCCCCTCTTGCATGGAAAATAGGGGTAACGGGGGAATAATGCTATTCAATCTACAATCTTCAATCTACAATCTTCAATGAGAATTTATAATCTAGAATCTATCCCGACAAGTCGGGACGCAAAGAACGCGGAATCAAGAATCAAGTTTATGGGTCGGATTTAAGAGCCGGAGTAGTGAAACAGGGGGACACGGAGGGTTTGTGATTTATTTATTTGGGATTCATACTAACTAAGCCTTAAAAACAATTTTGTTCGATTCCCGGTCCTCCTCCGCCCCGACGTACGTCGGGGCACATCGCCACGGCGACCCTTCGGCCCCTCCGGAGGGGGATATTGTATGCATTAAACATCGTTGGTTGATTATGGAGGATTTTTGAGGAGGTATTGAATTGTTTTGATGAATATGGTATTATAATTTTATAGTAGAAATTCTTCGATTGAAGATTTTTGTTCATCGAGGTTAATCTCAAGATCCCCGCTAAGAACGCGCGGGGATGACAAATTAAGAACGTGCGGCGATGACAAGGAGGGTGACTCAATTGGGGAACAGCATTTGAAACAAACGGGGAACAGCATTTGAAACAAACGGGGATTAAAAGAGGTAAAAATAAATAGGTGGAGGCATTTCAGGGAAATACTGATGTGTTACTTGACCGCATGGAAAAGCGGGTGTACACCGTTTATAGGAAAGAGAATTTTCTTAATTTCCTGAACGGCGCGCTGTTGTCTATCGCGGTTTATCTGATTTTATTGCTGGCGCTTTCGGTCGTTGAATCAGCGCTGCATTTAACGGTAACTTTAAGAACGGTTGTTTTCTACACATACGTATTTTCGTTTTCAGGTTTTTTGATTTACGGTATCGCTGACTTCATTCAGAAAAACTCCGAAAAGAGTTTTGACCCGGTTGTAATTTCTTCAAGAATTGGAAATTTTTTCCCATCGGTGCGCGACAGAATTTCAAACGCGATTTCCCTTTATAAGCACAGAGACAAAAACAATTACACTTCGAGAGCGCTTGTAACGGCAAATCTGAAGAAGACATCGGAAGAAACGGAGAACGTTAATCTCGGAGAATACATAAACTATAAAAGGACAAAGAACAGAATTTATCTTCTGCTTTCGGTCATTACGGTTTTTCTCTTGCTCGTGTTCCTTACTCCCCTATCAGACGCGATGAACAGGCTCGCTCATTTCCGGAATAATTTCGGAAAAAATACAACAGCGGCGGATACGAAAGAGGAAGAGGAAGACGCGTTCATTAAATCGTTCAGAATAACGATTAACTATCCCGCGTACACAAAACTCCAACCGAAGCAGATGGAAGAAAACGCCGGCGACGTCGTGTGTATCGAGGGCAGCGTGCTTAATTTCACTCTCACTGCCGCCGAAGATATTTCGGAGGCGGGAATAGATTACAACGGCGGTTACCTGACTCTTAAGGTTAACGGCAGTAACGCGGAAGGAAGCATCACGGCAGTTAAAGAAGGCAAATACAGTTTTATTATAAAGGACAGGGACGGCAGGGAGAACAAATTACGAAAGACTTATTCCATCAGGCTGCTGCCGGACGAGCCGCCCAAGATATCCATAGTTTTTCCGGGCGAGAGCGAATACAATATTTACGGCAAGAGCGAGGTGGATTTAAGAACCATCATCACCGATGATTTCGGTTTTACAAAACTTACGCTTTATTACAGGAAGACCGGAATGATATCCTCGGCTTCGAACGGTTACGCGAATATAAACATACCTCTCAGCAATCCCGACGCCAC
>JAJTBN010000269.1 GCA_021286895.1 Bacteroidota bacterium
CATCCTCGAATGATCTTGTCTGGGATCAAGACGCAAACAGAGAATAAAACGTACAACCGTCACCCCCGCTCCCTGAAAACCGGCAGCGCTCCGCAGTAAGTGTTCCTTCCTTTTCTTGTCATCCCCGCAATCTCTTAGCGGGGATCTTGAGATAAACCTTGCCGCATCAAAAATGATAATCGAATGCAAATGCCATAAGTCTCCCGCTCTAATTGCTAACTGTTAACCGCTAACCGCTCATTGAAAAGCATCCTCCTCCGTTTAAAGGATGCGACGCCAATCCGGATAGATAGGATTATATAAGTACGGAATAAAACAAATGAATTCTATAAATTTAAATTTTGACAATTAAGGATAAAGATAAAAGAGGTTTCCCTGTTGTACTGAATATTTACCCGCCTTCTTTCCCATTACAGCCAATAGGGGTATATACTTCAGTATGTTTAGCTAATAAATCTGATTCTTCCTCTTTTCTTGCTTTCTCGTCTGAATTAAGATGGATGTGAACATGTGTAGCGCCCTTGTCCTTTATGCATTTAATACAAGGATTATCATTACTAATAAGAAGCGATAAATCCCCCTGTCCAATAAAAATTGGAATCCATTTTTCCTCCACATATTTACAATAAATGTAATTTCCCATTGTTTCATCAAAGAAAGAATAAGGCAATTTGCAAATCTCATATTTGTATACAGATTCACTTTGCCCTTCCCAATAATTTTCTCTATAGAAAAACATTGATTTTCTAATCATAAAATTATTATTTATTAATAACAAATTAAATATGTTATTCCTATTTAGCAAGCGAAAATATAAAAAACGCGTAGACGAATGCGGGACTCGACGCCTTGAGGTGCCCTGAAAAGCACGCTAAAAAGTCACAATACTTGATATTGAATAAAGTTCTTAGTTTCACACAAATGGGTATCTCTAACTAAGTGATAAATTTGAAACTTCTTGCGTTGAATAACGCTTGGTATATCAGGAATAAATATTTTTAAAATTATTCACGAAACTCTCTTTCGTTGAGGTTGTATCGCCAAACAAAGAGCCCATTCTCATAACAGTTACAACCAGTCAAACTCATACTTCAAAGCAAACCACAACCTGAAGTCACAATTTGTGACCTCAAGTTGCATCTCTATAAAAAATCGTTAACTCAAAATTATAATTCAAACCACAATCTGGTTTGTATTATTTCTAATTACGTAATTTTTTCTTGAATCTTGAAGTCCCGTTTTGCGGCTTCGTCTTATTTCGTTATTCCTCACATTCCTGATTTTTAAAATCTCATTTCCTAAAAATCTATGTAAGGATTATTATGCGGAAACCACTCGAAGTTTTCCATTTTCAATTTCATGTTTTTCAGTAACTTAATCAACCGGATTTTTAACCCTCTATCCCCCTAACCCCCTGTTTTTCCATCTCCTTCGGTGCCCCTCGCGTAAATTCATAACTCTGTAAATTCCTTTTTTCAATTTTCTAATCTCTGTTTATTACTGACTTACGAGCCTAACGGTCATTTTTTTGTTCTCCTATGCCCCATCTCCCTTATATTTGTATTAAGAAATTTTATTTCAATGGAATTAAAAAGATTTTCAATATCAGATGATGACGGGCGTTCCGAACAGCCCGGAATTGTACCGGAACAGAACCCCGTTCCGCGCGGCGATGACGACATCCCCGATATCCCCCTCGACGCCGACTACGACATCGAAAAACTTCAGAAACTGTATCCTGAAGAAAATGACGATGCCGAAGATAAAGAAGAAGCCGAAATGAGAGAGTATAAAAAGAAATTGAGCGAACAGCGTCTCGAAGATGAAAAACAAATGGAAAAGGAAAGACGAAGAAGTTTTAACTATATGAAAGTGGAGGAAATCGACCGCTCGAATCCCGATGTCAATGACTTCGTCTCGAATACTCTCGTCCCCGGCTTGATTGATTTTACCAAATCAAAAAATTGCCGTTGTACTTTGATTCGCCTCTTTCATGACCTCGGCTGCTCCGCGTCATTCGTCTTTGCTCTCGCGGGAGTTTTTCACGACGTCGCTCACGCTCTCCAGATGGCTGTCGAATCTTTCGAAGATAAAATTATTATACTGCATCAGGACGATGTCGCTAAAGCCGAACGTATTATTGTGTGCTATCGGAAAATGTTCAATAAGTTCGACCGCTCTACAATCTTCGCTTTCAACAAAGAAGATAAATGGCATGAGCATCACGAACCCCTGAATTTTATTTCTTTTATATCACCGTTTAAATTTCAAAGAACCTATGAAAGACAAACTTGACTTACAAAACGCGTTCGTTAAAATGCGTATCGAAGGCAGGCCTCTTCTTGAAATCGCTCCCGCCCTCAATATCTCAATCGCTACAGCGTACCGCTGGAACCGTGTCTTTAAATCCGATATACTCGCCGTCCGCGACGCACGCGTCGAAGCCCTAAGACAAAAGGTCCTCGAAAAGTACAACTCCTACTTCGACTTCCTCGACTCCCAACTGGAAAAAATCAAAGCCGAAATAGAACTCCATGAGGAAATCCCCATGACGTATGAAAGATGTATCAAGAATTCTATAAAAATCCTCGAAGCCCAGAACCGCCTCAACATATTCCGCAAATTCTCCTATAAACCCTTCGAGGATAATTCACCCGACATCCCCGAAGACGAAGAGAAAGAAGAAGATGTCGAGAATAGTAAAGGATGCACAAAAATAGAGGATACTTTGCAACCTCCGGATTTGTCATCCCCGCATGTGCGCTCTTTGCATCCCGATTCAATCGGGAGTCTTAGCGGGGATCAAAACGAACAAAGAGAATAAAATGTATAATCTTGAATACGAAACTTGAAAATAAGAACAAAGCTCTAATTGCTAACTGTTAAATGTTAACTGTTAACTGAAAATGTTCTTTGACATCGCCGCCCGCTCTAATTTTTAACCGCTACTAGATTCTAAATTCTAGATTCTAGATTCTGTTTCCCATTTGATAAAAAATGATAATTTTTGATTGATAATCCGAAATTTTTTTCTCAACTGTTGTTTTATCAATACCCGTAACCCCGATTTACAAAAAAAAGTAATCAAATGTGATAGGTTTTATCAAATTTTCTCACTCCATTCTCATTCCGTTCTCA
>JAJTBN010000270.1 GCA_021286895.1 Bacteroidota bacterium
TTTTCGTATCCCGAGTGGCCTCCGTTATTCACGCAGTACTGAACATCCTGCACTGAAAGCGAATCACTCGCTTTAACAACGTAGAACAATTTGGAAATCGACGTATCGGCCGGGAGCAGTCTTGTAAGGCCAGCCGAATTCGACGCGCTGAAATAATATTCAACGAGATTATTGAGAGCGGTCGGCGGCAGTTTCGTGGAATAAATATTTCCCGCGAGGTTTGGCATCGCTTTCGAATTAAATGAACCCCCGTTTATTCTATACAGTACATTGACGCCCGTGATACTTGTAGTGCTCTGAACTGTAACCGATACCTGGACACTGTCAGCAGGAGTCGGCACACCGGGAGTTTTCGAAGGACTCGAAAGCTGCGGAGGAACGCCTCCGAGACTCAGGTCATTCGGATAAATCGGAACGAGAACGTACGGTAATTGATTTCCGAGCACGCCTTCGTTGTTGCAGTTGATAATAACACCTTTAATATAGTTCACAATCGTACCCTGAGCCGGCACTGACCAAGGTCTCAAAGTATCTGCCGGCGGTGACGGAGCTGTCGAGAAGAAATTCGAGTAATCCCTGACATAGAGTTTATTGCCGTTCGCGTCAACGATACTGAAGGGTTGTCTATTAACAAGACCGGGTCCTACAGTTACATTGGTGAATTGAACATACATGCCTTCATATTTTTCGCCGCCTACATAGTTGATAGAGCCGCCTGCATTAGGATAATCCCCTATCGCGAAATCTGTTATGTTCACAAGTTTCGGCGCAGGTCTGCTTCCGCCGAGCGAATTAATAGTAATGACCGCCGAAGTATCGAGAGCAATTTGAGTAAGGTAACCGGACTTGCTTCTATCGAGGCCAGTGACAGAAGTCGACCAGAATTCCTGAACGATACCTTTAACGGTAATAATGTTACCTGTATCCACGTTCTGCAGGAATGTGTTTGTAAATCTTGTTGCCTGCCTGATTACGATACCGCCATAAACACTGTTGGAAGTATCCTGTGCATAACAGGTCCAGCTGTTGGTTCCTCTAAGCAAAGTGTGGTAAACTCCGCTTATTGACACCTGAGGAGGCGCAACGACTCTGCAGGTAAACTGAACTGAATCGCCGTTCTTCGGCGACCAGTCTTTTCCAACAGTAAGAGAATCGTTGGACACTGTCTCAATCTGCATGAGAGTCAGGTTTTGCCACGTCATTATATTCGCGACGACCGCGTAAGTTACGACCGCAAATACGACGAATAACGCTAAATACTTTACTTTCTTCATAAATAATTATTTAAATTGAAATAGATTTTATTTTACTATTAAGAATTTTCCTTTTTTAATGTCGCCTGTATTCCTGTCTTTTACAGTAAAGAAATAGAGGCCTGTCGCAACCGCCTGATTGTCTTTTGTAATGAGGTCCCATGCATGTTCGCCTCCGGCGAATTTCTGAGTGCCGTCGGAATAAGTAGAGAACCATTTTATATTGCTGCCGTTATATGTCGCCGCGTCATGTTCCATCTTAATCACAAGGTCACCAGACAATGTCCAGATTGAAATATCGCACTTGGAAGGCAGGTTATAGAAGTAGATTTTTCGTAAGACTTCTTTCTGCACTCCTGTACCGTCCCAGATAGCGCTTCCGTAGTAAGGATTCGGATACACGCCGATTTCGGAGCCGGAGTCGTCTTTTGCGGTTGTGCCGACAACGACTCTTTTCAGGTTAGAGAGTTCAGAACTTTCGAGTGATTCAAGTCCCTGAGAAGGATCGCCCTTATCATACGCGGTAACGGAATAGATATACTGGAAACCGTTCAACTGATTCGGGAAATCGAACCTGTACCAGTATTTGTTTGTATCGCCGGGGAATGTTTTCGGCTCTGTATCGCTGTATTTTATAAACCTGAAACCTGTATTATTGAAATAATTATTGCAGCACGAATCGAAATCTCCGACAACTTTAAGGGCTGTCATAAGGTCGAGATTCGAAGAAAGGTCAGCGCCCGTATTCGTCCTGTAAATTCTGTAACCTTCAAAATCTTTTTTACCCGAAATCGGGTCAACGGAATTTTCCGCGTTATTAGTCCACCACAGAGTAACGTTGTGGTCGCTGATTTCCGCTTTTGTAATTGGAATATCCGGCGGTGAAGGAAGTTTGTATCCGTTATCGTAAGACCTCTGCGCCCATCCCGCGTTCTTATAGAGGTTCTGACGCTGAAATTCGGTGTCAAATCTCGCGGGGTCCGTGCCGTTCTTCTTTGCGGCGACGACAGTGAACACGGCATTCAGCGTATCCTGCTGATACCTCAGTGTAAAATACGAGCCGTCAGTTTTTTTGAAAGGACCATAGGAAAGAAGCGAGACTCTGTTCGAGGGGTTAAGCCTGAGGTAGTTTATTCTGTTTGAATCTATTACCACACCTGTTGCCAGATACCCTCTTAGTTTATCGTATCTCTGTGTTTCTGTCGCGGGCATAAAATAAATAGGGTCTGTTCCTTTGTAATTCCAAATCGTAAAATGGGAATTCAGAGTACCAAAATTCGGTTTCGGTGATACGCCGAGAAGTTTCACTCCGATATAGTTATCTGTGAATCCCGGATCGCCGTTATTATCGTATGTATATTCCATCCTGAGCGAATCGATGTAACCTGTACATCCCTTAGAGAAGAAAGAGGTGCCCGGATTGCAACCGTTCGTTATGTTGAGGTTTCTAACCACGCAGTCTTTCCACAAACCTACATAAATGCTGTCGATAGGAGAAGTATCGCCGTTGTAACCGATATTCACAATCTTGTAATTCATTATAACGAACGAGTTCGCGAAGTTAAGATTGTAGGTGTAAGTTTCAAGCAGGACTTTTATTCCCATGGGCATATGTTCAATCATACCAGTAGTTGTCGTATCGCAGAATTCACAAACAAAATCCTGATGAGAAACCGCTTTCGGGTCATAATAAGGGGAGGTAATAAGAGACGACCTTTCCGTTATAATAGAGCCTGGAGCGTTCGTAAACTCAAATCCTTCAACTTTATTTGCATTCGAAACGTCAACAGCGCCCGTAGTGACGTGAACCTGAGAATTTTTATAACCGCCGACCCAGAGACCTCCGAGCCACAGGTTTTCAATTCCCGAACCCGCGG
>JAJTBN010000271.1 GCA_021286895.1 Bacteroidota bacterium
TACAAATTAATCAGTGTAATATTTTATCATCGCGATAATCGCCTTCTTGCAGACCGGGCAGAAGTTATCGTATGTTATTGTTTTCATCGAGCAATCCTGCATGGGTCTGTACACGCCTTTAGCAACGTATCCGCCGCCTTCGAATACGCCGAGAGTACTCTTGTATTCAGGCGTTGAGGGTGTAGGGATGGGCGTATTCTTGTCCATCATGTCTTTCCACTTCTTGTCGAAATTCACGAGCGTTGTCAGGTTTGCCTCGTAAGGTTCGATACCCGGTTTATAGTATTCTTCTACTGAAACTTCGGAAGTATAATACTCGTCGCCGAGCGCGCAGAAATGGTGTCCGAACTCATGCGTAATCAGATACGCGCCGTTATTATTCTCGTTCGGGAATGAAGTATAATAATTGTAAATCGCGCCGCCGCCGTATTTCGAGGAATTTGAAATTATGCAAATATTGTCGTAAGGAGTGAGTCCCGCCAAATCCCTTACTGTCTTAATATCGAGCGTCATCAGGTATCTTTCGACGTCTGTGGCGTAATACGACATACCGAGTATATTGTTCTTCCATACGCCTTCGCCCGGGTTATCAACGCCGGACTCCATTGACGGAGCCTGCACCGCCCAGATGTTAATCTTGTTCTTGTTTTCCCTGTACGGGGAGCAGCCGAAGATGTAATCGGCATAAGTTTTCACATCTTTCATGAACTTATCCATTTCCGCGGCAGAGTAACCGTCGGGGAGGAAAACAATGTCAACGCACTTCTGCGGATCGCCGTTATCGACAACCTTCGTTACGGGATAATCGAGCGGTTTTTCTTTTCTGATGAACTTATCGTCGGGATTGGCGTACATTTCGAACTGTTTAACGTAACTGCCGTCGCGAAGCCTGCCGTGAAGTTCAATCTTTACTGTCTTTTTCGGATAAGGGAATATCACGGTTTCATAAAAACTTCTCGGGATTATTCTCGCTTCTTCCGTGGTTTCCCATTCGTCAAACAGGGAATTGTACCCTCTCGAATAAATCATTTTGCCTGAAGCCGAATCGAAAATATAATATCTGTAATGCCCGTATTCGAACGGGTCAATCAGGCTGTTTTTATTTCCCGACCAGTACTGTTCCTGTTTCAACTGTTCAAAATAAAGCGTGCAGCCTTTGTCGTTACCGGCTCTGACGTAATCGAGCCTCATAGTCTTGTCCGTAAAAAAATCCTCAAAACGGACCTGAGCCGCGAGCGTACCCGCGGCGACAAGAAAAAGCAGTAAAAAAATTCTTTTCATAATCTTTTATTTTAGTTCTGTTATTTTCTTCCTTAATTCTTTTTCAAGTTTATAATCGAGCAGAATTGCCTTTTCCCAGTTCGAGCGGGCTTTCTCCTTATCGTTTAGCGCCTCGTAATAATAACCGAGGTTTCTGAACAACGCCGCGTTCGCGGGATTAAAATTCATTGAAATGTCAAAATCCTCTTTAGCCTTCTTATACTCCCCCGTAAGGAAATAGGCGTATCCCCTGTTATTATACGCAAAAGCGTACTCTTTGTTAATTTTTATCGCATTGTCAAAATCCGAAATTGCCTCATTATATTCTTTATTTTCAACATGGATATTGCCTCTGTTATTATACGCCTCCGATGAAGAAGGATTGTATTTTATCGCGAGGTCGTAATACGATTCGGCTTTCAAAACGCTTTTTCTCGATTTGTAAATATTTCCGAGAGCAAGGTAAGCATCCGCGTAATCGCTTTTCAATTCGACGGCATTTTCAAGATACTTCAAAGCGTCATCGTTCATGTTCATTTTTCTCAGGACATTTCCCGCAAGGCAGTATGCCTCCGCGTCTTTGCCGTCTATATCGATGCACTTATTAAAATCCGACAGTGCCTCGTTAAAAAATTTCATTTCGCTGCTGACAATGCCTCTGTTCAGGTAACCTTCCTTCGAATCCGGTCTGAGTTTAATCGCGCCGGAAAAATCTTCTTCAGCTTTGCCGTACTGTTTCGTTTCGAAATACACCTGCCCGCGCATGATGAACGAGTCGAAATCTAACGGATTCAGAGAAATTGATTTTGTAAAATCCGAAATCGCGTTTTCAGTTTTTTCCGTCCTGAAATAAAGCACACCCCTGTTATAATAAGCCTCCTGAAACGAAGAATCGGCGTCAATAGCCTTTGAAAAATCGATTATTGCTCCTTTCAGGTTGTTCTTTTCCGTCTTCTGAACGCCCCATGTATAATAGTCTTTAGCGCTCTGCGGATACAAAGCCTCCGCCAGAACTGAAAATATCAATATTAATAACAAAACCCTCATACTCTTTACAATTTTATAAAATAGAAAATTTATGAGGGTATAAAAAGAGAATTAATTTAGTGCAGGCCGGGTAAAGGGATAAAAAAATAGGCAAAGCGTGAGATTTGGGGAATAGGAGGCTATTAAACCATCAACGACTTTGCCTATCATTATTAGGGAGAACAATGAGCGATCTAAAAATTCACCGCTTCCTGAGGTCTTATCATGCCGCTCATTAACGCTTCGTTAATCATATCGTTCAGTTTGTGTATGTCAAGCGGTTTCTGGATGTAACCGAAAGAACATTTGTCAATAAATTTGTTATCGTTGTTATCAAAAGAAGATATCAGTATTATCGGTATATTGTATCTTAGACCTTTGATTATGTAAGCGAATTCAATCCCGTTAAGTCCTGACATCCTGATGTCGCTAATAATAACGTCCGGGTATAAGTTCTTGACTACTTCCAGCCCTGTTATGCCGTTTCTGGCAGTAAAGACTTTGTAACCGGATTCTTCAAGGTAACTTGAGATAGACTCAAGTGTAGATTCGTCATCATCGATTATCAGTATTTTCTTGGAATTCATAATCAATAAGTTTTTAAATTTTTAACATGAGTTGATTATCTGACAACGAATCCCGCGACTAACATCGCGAATAATGCAAAAAGAATAACGAAGAAACTCAAATCGAATCTCGAGAGATTTTCTTTTTTGTTTGTTTCTGTGTTTGTCATAATCATTTCCCTTTCTTTAGGTTGTTTTTACTATAATCTATTCAAGATTAATGCCAAAGAGAAAAATGTTTTTTTCGCTCAGAATTGAGGTTATTGAGGTAAAATCAG
>JAJTBN010000272.1 GCA_021286895.1 Bacteroidota bacterium
TTCTTTTCACTGTATCGCCTTCTTTTACGAGGTGCGTTTCACCGAAAAGAACGCAGCCGACGTTATCTTCCTCAAGGTTGAGCGCAACGCCGAACACACCGTGCGGAAACTCGACGAGTTCGCTTGCCTGGCAGTTTGTGAGACCGTAAACTCTCGCTACGTTATCACCGACCGACAGCACGGTTCCGATGTCATAGATGTCAACTTCTTTCTCGTATCCTGAAAGTTGTTTAAGTATTACCGCTGATACTTCTCCAGCTTTTATATCCATTATTTAAAAACTCCTGTTAAAATTCTTTTATATAGATTTTGTTCTCAAGGACTGCTTCATCAACTCAAGCTGTCTTTTCACGCTGCCGTCGATTATCGAATCCTTCATTCTTATTGTAAATCCTCCGATAATTCCGGGGTCGACCTCATAAACAGGTTGCGCTTCCTTTCCGGACATTTCATCCAGGTCTTTCTTGATTTTCGTCTTTTCCTTATCCGTCAGTTCGACAGCGGAAGTAAAGACTGGCTTTATTATGCCTTCCTCTTCGTCGAGCATATTAAGATATCCTTCAAGCACATCGGATGTATTAATCTCCCTGCCGTTCTTCACGAGAAGAATCAGCAGATTAAGAGTAAGACCGTTGATGCGCCCTTTAAAAAGGGCCGTGAGGATTTTTTCCTTCTTGAGCCTGTCGATGACAGGGCTTCTGAACAGCAGTTGAAGTTCGCTGCTTTGCTTAATCAGGTCTATAAGCCCCGCGCAGTCAGCGGCGATTTTCTTCACGCTCTTCGATTCAACGGATGCCTCATAGAGCGCCGACGAATATCTGTATATTAATTTGCTCTGCATCTCAGTTCTTCGGGATTTTGTTCATAAATTCGTCGATAATATCCATCTGCTTGTTCTTATCGAGATTCTTCGCGATGATTTTTTCCGCGGCCTTAAACGCGATGTCGGTAATATCGTCCTTCATCTGTTCGAGCGCCGTGTCTTTCATCGACTGAATCTGCTCTTTTGCTTTCTGAATGTTCCTGTTCGCTTCGTCATTGGCTTTCGAAACGATTTCGTCCTTTATCTTTGAGGAGAGTTCGCGGGCTTCGCTCAGAATCTTCGACGCCTGCTGGTTCGCCTCGGCGATAATCTTCTTATTCGATTCGAGCATTTCGGAGGTTTCCTTGTTCTGCTTTTCCGCGTTATCGAGAGCGTTCTTTATAGTCTCTTCCCTGTTGTTGAGCGCTTTAATAAGCGGACCCCATGCGAACTTTCTCAGAAGAAAGAGGAAAATAAGGAACACGACAATCGTCCAGATTATCAGCCCCGGATTAACTGAAAGCAGAGAGGGTTTTTCATGAACCTCGCCGCCCGAAAGGAAAATTCCGAAAACAATATTATGTAATAGTATTAACATCATATTTAATTTTCAGAGTTTAACTCTTGATTGCTAACAGGATACAGATAACGAGACCGAAAAGCGCTACGCCTTCGATAAGGGCCGCCGCGATAATCATCGATGTTCTGATATCGCCGAGGACTTCGGGATTTCTGCCGCTCGCGTCCATCGCCGCGCTTGCTATCTTACCAATACCAAAAGCGGCACCAATTACTACCAAACCCGCACCGATACCGGCTGCAAAAAATGCATACTCCATAAAATTTACTCCTTTGTAATTATTATTATTTAAAATTAAAAAAATTAATGCTGATGCATTGCCATGTTGATGAAAATCACGGACAACATCGTAAAGATATATGCCTGCAACACGGCGACAAATAACTCAAGAAAATAAATGAACAAAGCGAACGGCACTGCTATCGCGACGCCTGCCCAGTTCATTATGAAAATCAATCCGAGCAATGACATAATTATAATCGAGCCCGCGGTAATATTCGCGAACAACCTCATCAGGAGCGCGAAAGGCTTCGTAAACAATCCTATAAATTCAACAACAATCATAATCGGCAGTACGAATACCGGAATTCCGTGCGGGACAAGCCCTTTAAGATAGCCGAACACGCCGTTTTTCTTCATGCCGTTAATCTGAATCATCGCGAAAGAAATAAGGGCAAGCCCAGTAGTGACGCTGATATTCTTTGTCGGCTGCGCCATAAAAGGGATCAGTCCGATAATGTTCGCGAAAAGAATGAAGAAAAACAGAGTAAGGAAGAAAGGCAGGAGCCTTAACCCTTCCTTTCCCATATTGGGGACAACTATTTCGTCCCTTATAAAAAGTATAATCGTTTCTACGAAATTGCCCACACCTTTTGGAACAGGATTCTTTGAATTGACAACTGCCGCTCTTCTCAATACGAAGAATAAGACTATCGACGAAAGAAACATCATGAAAAGGCTCTTCGTTACGGAAAAGTCTAGAGTCACACCGCCGATTTTTACTTTCGGGAATGAAGGCAGAGGCAGTTTACCGAGGAAATAGAAGTCGACATAGTTATGGTCGACGACTTTTTCGATGATATCGAGTTCGTTTTTTTCACCTTTAGGCACTTGATCCGGCTGATGTTCATCGGCATAAGCCTTAAATGAAAAAAGCACCGCGAACAGCGCTATAAGAATAAAACTATATATAAATCCGTATTTAAGTCTCAATCCTCTTTTGTTTATTGATTCGTTTTATCAGCAAATATGTTTCTATAACCAGAAACAAAAAGTAAAAAAAGAATAACGCAAATATAAAAGAAATTTTGCTCAATTTAAATGCCAAAAGCCCCACCAATACTGCGGCTAAAACGACAAAAAGCCTTGCCACCATGCTTCCGAAACCCACCATATAAAACTTTTTTGAGCCGCTCTCTATGGAGTTAAGTACGATTTTCAGCCCGATATTGGAATTGAGCAGATTAATTACACCTGCAGAAACAAATGCGGTAAAATCAATACCTAAATTTCTTGAAAAAATGAAAATAACGGCAGATGATACAACAAAAATCGTTACAGTAAGGATAACAAAATTCCTGAAATAAAAATCCCTATTTTTCATCTTTTTCTTTATTTTTTCTGTCCAATTCTTTCGTAACCGCGATTAGTTTGTAAATAACCCCGATAAAACCGAGAAAAGTGAAAGCCAGCGTAAAAATGAACTTCGTCTCAAATTTTCTGTCA
>JAJTBN010000273.1 GCA_021286895.1 Bacteroidota bacterium
GATGTGCGGAGTATAAAACCGTTTAAACGGTTTTGTTCGACAATAAATCCGTTTAGCCCCACGGTTGAAACCGCGGGCTACAGAATTAGTTCTTTTATCGGGAGTTTCCTCCGGACGAGGGTACTATCTGTGTTTATCTGTTCAATCTGTTCTTTCTGTGTGCCATCTAAAAAGAAAATGCTATCCGCTCTTATCTGTTCAATCGGTTTTTTCTGTGTGCTATCTAAAAAGAAAATGCTATCCGCTCTTATCTGTTCAATCGGTTCTTTCTGTGTGCCGTCTAAAAAGAAAATGCTATCCGCTCTTATCTGTTTAATCGGCTCTTTCTGTGTGCCGTCTTATAAAAAATACGGATTGAAACAGATGTTTTTTTAATAATTTTACACCTAACTTTGTATTCAATTCCCCGTAAACTGAATAAAACGTACGCTATGAAAAAACTATTATTACCTTTTGTTATTCTTCTTATTGTATCAACTGCATATTCACAAAACATAACAAGAAAGGCTTTTCTCGGCCTTCGGCTCGTTGAAGTCAACGATTCTATCAAATCAGCGCTGAACCTTGAATCGAAGGAAGGGCTTGCGGTTACGAATGTTACCGCTAACTCAACAGGAGAAAAACTCGGCATTAAGATTAACGACGTGCTGAAATCCGTTAACGACTCGAAAACCAATACAGTAAAGGACTACAGAGATGCTGTAAAGAATTTCCGGGAAAAGACCCCCGTGAAATTCGCCTTAGTCAGAAGCGGATTGAATCTCGTTCTTTCGGGAGTTGCAGAGCCGCTGCCGTTCGAGAAATCCGACAAGTACGACGTGATTTATGACGAGGTTAAATTCAAGGACGGATATCTCAGGATTATCGCGACAAGACCGAAGAAGGAAGGGAAGTTCAAGACTATTCTTTTCATTCCCGGTTATATGTGCTACTCGCTCGACAATATCGGCAAACATCCGTACGGTCAGGTTGTCGAGAAACTCAGCGAGAAAGGTTACGCTGTTTTCAGAGTCGAAAAACCCGCCATGGGTGACTGCGTAAACACACCCGACTGTTTCGAAATAGATTACAGCACTGAACTCGAAGCGTTCGAAGCGGGATTCCAGAAAATGCTGACTTACGATTTTGTCGATAAAGATAATGTTTTCGTTTTCGGCCATTCCTTAGGCGGTTACGAAGCGCCCATGGTCGATAAGAACAGAGTCGCGAAAGGCGTTATAGTCTGCGGTACCGGACTTAAAACATGGTATGAATACATTATCGATATGTTCCGCTTCCAGAATCCGATTTCCGGCGTAGATTATATCGAGAACGAGAAGGTCGTCACTGATATGATAAAAGTACTGTACGATTATCTTGTTTTGAAAAAACATCCGAAAGACCTCGCGGTTACGACCGAACTCAAAGCCGAAATGAAAGAATATCTTGAGTTCGACGGCGGCGACCATGTATGGTCGAGGCATTATAAATTCTGGCAGGAACTTAACGACCTGAACATGCCGCTTGTTTGGAAAAGCGTAAAAGCAAACGTGCTTATTATCAGGGGCGAAGGAGACTTCGAGGCATTCTCTACGAAGGAGCATGAAGACATCGAAAAGATTGTGAACACATACAATCCGGGTAAGGCAAAGTTTCTTCTGATACCCAACATGGACCACGGTTTCGCGACGTCGAAGACTCCCGAGGAAAGTTTTAAGAACAAGGACATCCCCGGATTCTATTACAACAACTTCAACGACGCGGTTATAGACGAAATCTCGAACTGGATAGAAAGCCTCAAGTAGTTCTTCCAATTTTAAATTTGTTCGTTGTGGCGTCAGGTGTTACCACCTGACGCGCCGGCGAAAGCATGCAATTTTCCTCGTGCCCAAAGTCCTCTTTGGGCACACGTAATACGTTAATCGTGATTCCCATAGAGGATGTACCTTCGGTCTGGAGTCTAGACTGTAATTCGGAAACTTTTTGATTTTTAATTTGTACATTTGATTTTTTATTTTTGATTTTTGATATTTTTGGTATTCCGTTTTCACCTTATTTTTACTCCCGAAATAGTTATTTTTATGTATCTAACCTTAATACCAAACTTTTAAACCAATATGCAAAGATTAGTTTTACTGGGTGATGAAGCGATAGCTCAGGCCGCTATCGACGCAGGCATCTCCGGTATATATGCTTATCCCGGAACACCATCTACGGAAATCACCGAATACGTTCAACACTCGAAGGAAGCCAGGGCAAAAGGAATCAGGGCATCCTGGTCGGCGAACGAAAAAACCGCGATGGAAGCGGCGCTCGGCATGTCGTACGCCGGCAAACGCTCTATGGTTTGCATGAAACACGTAGGGCTTAATGTTGCCGCTGACCCGTTTGTTAACTCCGCGATAACCGGCGCCAACGGCGGAATGATTGTCGTTGCGGCGGACGACCCGTCTATGCATTCGTCCCAGAATGAACAGGACTCTCGCGTGCTCGGTAAATTCGCGATGATACCGATTCTCGAACCCGCGAACCAGCAGGAAGCATACGATATGGTCATCTACGGTTTCGAAATTTCGGAAAAGTATAAAATACCTGTGATGCTCCGCATCACGACAAGACTCGCGCATTCAAGAGCGGGAGTCTCGCGCAAAGATTCAAAAGAACAGAATAAACTCTCTCTGCCGAAAAATCTCACGCAGTTTGTGCTTCTACCCGCGATTGCAAGAAGGCAGTACAAAGACCTGCTGAGGAATCAGAATAATTTCGAAATGGAATCGGAAACATCCGGGTTCAACGTGTATTATGAAGGCAAAGACAGGAAACTCGGCATTATCGCGAGCGGACTCGGTTACAATTACCTGATGGAAAATTTTTCGGATACGGAATGCCCTCATCCCGTTCTTAAAATTTCACAGTATCCTCTTCCGCTGAATTTGTTAAAGAAAATATCCGGCGAATGCGATGAACTTCTTCTTCTCGAAGAAGGCGCGCCGATGATTGAAGAACTTATGAGAGGCATACTCGATAACGGCGGAAAGATAAAAGGCAGGCTCGACGGCACGGTGCCGAGAGACGGCGAACTTAATCCCCATATCGCCGCTAAAGCGCTCGGTTTG
>JAJTBN010000031.1 GCA_021286895.1 Bacteroidota bacterium
TCTTTAATTCAATTCTAAGAGCGTTCTCGTACACTTTTTCGAGAAATCCGTATCCAAGTGTGTTGTAAACTTTGTAAAATCCCGCAATAATACTCTCGGTTTTCTCTTTAAATAAACTTTCTGTTACTCTATCTGTATCCATCCCTGAACCAGACTTAAAGTTCAATAAAGTATTTTAAAAGTTATCGCTAATTTCAAAGAATCTCATCAATGAAATACTTGCTCTTATCCGCTCTTATCTGTTCAATCCGTACTTTCTGTGTTCTATCAAAATAGAAAACTGCTCTATCCGTTTTTATCTGTTTAATCGGCTCTTTCTGTGTTCTATCTAAATAGAAAGAGTTCTATCCGTTCTTATCTGTTTATTCTGTACTTTCTGTGTTCCATCAAAATAGAAAACTGCTCTATCCGTTTTTATCTTTTCAATCCGTACTTTCTGTGTTCTATCTATATAGAAAGAGCTCTATCCGTTCTTATCTGTTTAATCGGCTCTTTCTGTGTGCTATCGCAAACTACTCGATACCGAATTCCTTCAGCAGCACCACAATATTGTTCACACTGTCGAACGCTTCAGGCGATGCCTTCGCGTCCGGAATAGATATTTTGTACTTTGTTTCAAGAAATACTTTCAGCGACACCATCGAAAATGAATCGACTATTCCGCCCGAAATAATCGGTGTGTCGTATGTTACTTCCCTGTCATCCCCCTCCTCGAGATATTCGTTCTTCACGTATTCAAGGACGACGTCTTTTACTGATTCTGCCATTTTAACTCCAAAATTATTTTATTTTTTAAAAATTGTTTGTTGTCTGATAAAAAACTATTTATTACCGTAATGCATCTTGCCCTTATTACTCTCTATTATCATTTTTGTTTTTGATTCCCGCTTTCGCGGGAATGACAAAGCAAAACATCAAACTACTTGCTCTAATTGTTAACTGCTAACTGTTAACTGTTAATTGAAAAATTACATATCATTTTCCAGCGTCGAAATATCGCCGATTTCCTCGCCCCATTCTTTCGCTCTGAGCACCCGCCTCATTATCTTTCCGCTCCTTGTCTTCGGCAGTGAATCCACAAATTCGATTTCCTGCGGCATCGCAAGTGCAGAAAGTTTCTTGCGGACGAAGTTCATAATTTCGAGTTCGAGCATCTTGTCCTGATTGTATCCGGGCTTCAGTGTGATGAACGCCTTTACGACTTCCATGTTTATCGGGTCGGGCTTGCCGATTGCAGCCGATTCCGCTACGGCCGGATGCTCCAGCAGCGCGGATTCGATTTCAAAAGGTCCCACAAGATGTCCGCCGGTGTTTATGACGTCGTCGTCGCGGCCTACGAACCAGAAGTAACCTTCCTCGTCTATACTCGCCCTGTCGCCGCAGAGATACCAGCCGTTCTGGAATTTCGTCTTGTACGTTACTTCATTGTTCCAGTATGTCCGTATCATTGAAGGCCATCCCGGCTTCAATGCTATCATTCCTACTATTCCTTTTCTTTCAATCGGAACGAATGTTTTTAAATCAACGACCGTCGCTTCTATTCCCGGGAAAGGCTTGCCCATTGAACCGGGCTTTATCTTCATTCCGGGATAGTTCGATACGACTATGCATCCCGTTTCTGTCTGCCAGAAAGTGTCGTGGAACATCATCCCGAACGCTTCCTGCGACCAGATGACGGCTTCCGCGTTCAGCGGCTCGCCTACGCTGGCAAGATGCCTTAATGACGAAAGGTTGAACTTCTTAACTACTTCCGTGCCTTCCTTCATGAGCGCGCGTATCGCTGTTGGTGCCGAATACCACACCGTGATTTTATGTTTTTCTATAAACTTGTACCATGTTTCCGCCTTGAATCCAGCGTCCATTACGCACTGCGTCGCTCCGTTCGACCACGCGCCGATGATTCCGTATGACGTGCCCGTAACCCATCCCGGGTCAGCCGTGCACCAGTAAATGTCGTCGTCGTGAATGTCGAGAACGTACTTCGCTGTGATGTACTGCGAAATCAGCGAATTGTGAACGTGCTGAGCGCCTTTCGGTTTGCCTGTCGTGCCGGACGTGTAATGAAGCACTGACGGTGTCTCCGCTGTCGAGGGATAAACGTCGAACTTATCCACTCTTTCGACGTTATCCATGTTGAACGCGACTTCGTGTTCCCTTAACGGTTTCGCGCCGTCGTCATCAACTACAATGATATGTTTAAGTGAAGGAAGCTCGCCGAGTATGTTTCTTACTTTCGGCAGATGCTTCTTCTGTGTGAAAATTGCCGTCGTCGTCGCGTCCTGAAGCCTTGTCAGAAGCGACTCGGGACCAAAAGCGGAAAACAGCGGCTGAACAATCGCGCCCATCTTGAGAACGCCGAGAAAACCTATATATAGCTCAGGGACCTTGTCCATGAACAGACATACCCTGTCTCCCGGCTTAATGCCGAGATCGTCCCGCAGAAATTTCGCGATAGAATTCGTTAATTGACGCAGGTCGTTGAACGTATAACGCTTTTCCTCGCCTGAAAATCCTTCCCATATAAGCGCAAGTTTGTCGGACTTTCCCATCCTGCAAATGCGGTCGGAACAGAATTCGCCGATATTAATTATATCGCCGTCTTTGTAACCAAGTTCTTTTTTTGAGATTTCCCATGAAAATGATTTGACTTCCTCTTCATAAGGTTTCATGAAAGGGGTGTGATTCGGCATTGTTTTTATTCCTCTGTTTTTGATTTAAAAGAATGCTGATTGAAAAATAAATTAACCAAATTATTCAAAAAAGGATACATATATTGTTGTGCTGAATCCTGCCCCCGGCGGTATAATGGGGAATTGACCTCCCGGCTCCAGCCGGGAGTATTATTGGTTTTCCTGTATATCCGTATTTTCACCCTTGCTTACTTTCGGCTTGAATACATACCTGTATTTCCTGCCGCCGTAATTGCATTTTACTTCAAGCCTGTCAGCCGATAGGCTTACTATTTCCCATACCATCTCGTCTTCCGTATCTTTGTCAAAGTAAATTGTATTTCCGTCATCGCTCAGTTCCCATACACCGTCGAGGTTGTCATTCTCTTCCCAGTAGTTGTAAGCGCCGTCCGCCTGAAAATCCACGACAATCTCAAGCATGTCCTCATCCTGATATTTCTTTCCGTTTTCTATGAATTCGTCGATTCCCCAGACTTTAATCAGGTCTGAATTTGTGGAATCCTGCGCATACGCTGAAAATGCCGAGATAAGGAAAATTACTGCAATAAAAAGAATTTTCTTCATTATAATATAATTTGTTTAATTTAATTTTTTTAGAGGAGATTTTTAATTCAAAAATTTTAACGCGGTAAAAATTATTGTGGAGTTTGAATATGAATTAAATTATTTTTAGTAAAAATAAGAATCATGAAGAAATTACAAATATTATTATTGATAACTCTCGCTTTGCTGGCGTCGTCATGCTCAAAGAATAAAAAGGAGATGAGCGCCGGAACGTGGCGGGGAACAATACTGCTTGACGAAAAGGATAATGCTTCCCTCATGCCCTTTCTGTTCACATACGGAAACGACAATAACGGTAAACCCGAAATCGTAATAATGAACGCCGATGAAAAAATTAAAGTGAACGAAATTTCATTCAGGGATGATACCCTGTTCGCGAAACTGCCTGTTTTCAAAGACGAAATAAGGGCTTACATTAAGACAAAAGACACATTAAGCGGCGTTTACTATCACGAAGGCTCAAAAAGCAAATATACAATGCCGTTCACGGCAGTGTTCGGCGCGAAAGAAAGATTCGAGAACGCGAATACCGCGCCCGCGCTGGATTTGACCGGACGCTGGGAAATGACGGGCGACCCGGGAGATTCGACCGAATATAAGATGATTGCGGAATTCACGCAGAAAGGAAGTGAAGTTACCGGCACTATCCTGACTACATCCGGCGACTACAGGTATCTCGACGGAGCCGTATCAGGCGATAAAGTCATGCTTTCTTCCGCCGACGGCACTCATACGCTTCTCGTCAAAGCCGATATAAAAGACGGCAAACTTGTCAACGGCTTCGTTATCGGCGGACCAAAATGGCGCGACAGGTGGATTGCCGTGAAGAATGAAAACGCAAAACTGCCCGCTTCCGACAGCATTACGAAACTGAAAAAAAACGCCGGCGTAATCGATTTCACTTTTACCGACCTTAACGGAAAACGTGTAAGCCTGTCGGATGAAAAATATAAAGGCAAACCCGTTATTGTCCAGATTATGGGCTCGTGGTGCCCGAACTGCATGGATGAAACCCGTCTGTTCTCCGAACTTTACGATAAGTATAACCCGAAAGGCCTTATGATTATAGGCCTTTGCTTCGAGTCATCGGATTTCGGAGAGTCAAAAGCCAGAATCGAAAGATTCGTAAACCAGTTGAACGCTAAATACGACTTCCTTTATGCCGGTGAGGTGGGGAAAAGCACTAAGGAAACTCTTCCCTTTATAGAAAAACTCAACGGATACCCGACTTCGCTGTTTCTCGACAAATCGCATAAAGTTGTAAAAATCCAAACCGGTTTCTCTGGTCCCGGAACCGGAAAACATTATACGGAACTTAAAAACGACATAATTTCGACTATTGAGAGCGTTTTATAAATTGCGTTAATACATTGAAATTTTAGGCAAAAGTTTAGTAATATAATGGAACATTGTGCGCGGATTTCGTGTACAATAAGCAAATATCGGATATGAAGACAAAATCTGTTATATTGGTTCTTATGCTGGCGATGTCAGCGGCTTTGTATTCACAGACAAATTTTTCCGACGGTCTCTCAAAAGGCAAATCGCAGGGAAAGAAAATCCTTGTCAATATATATTCGGAAAACGATAACTGGTCGAAAAAGATGGATAACGTTTACGCGACGGATGCTGTAAAAAATTATGTCAGCAGTAATTTTGTGTACGTTAAACTCAACGCGAACGGAAGCGAAAAAATATCATACTCGGGAAAAGAATGGACAGCGTCCTCTCTTTCCAAATTCCTCGGCGCTACTGGGTACCCGACTCATGTATTCCTCAATCCTGACGGCTCCGTAATAAAATTTACTTATAACGGCGAATCGTCGGGTTCTTTTCCGGGATATCTTGACGCGGGCGAATTCGAAAAACTCCTGAAGTACTTTGCCGAAAATAAGTATAAGGACACAGACCTGGGGAAAATCCTATAACCCGCGGTCCCGTTTTTCTTTAAGCCTTTTTATTACCTCGGCGGGTACAAAGTCTTTTATGTTTCCGTCGAACTTCGATAATTCCCTCACAAGAGAAGAATTAAGGTATGTGTATTTTTCGTGCGGCATCAGGAATATTGTCGAGACTTTCGGGGCGAGTTTCCTGTTTGTAAGCGACATCTGAAATTCGTACTCGAAATCCGAAACAGCCCTCAAACCCCTTACTATTACAGAAGCCTTTTTCTTAACGGCGTAATCCGCAAGCAGTCCCGAGAAGGAATCAATCTTTACGTTTTTATATTTCCTGCAGACGCTTTTAAGCATGTCTTTTCTCTCCGCTTCTGTGAAAAGAGGCTTCTTGTTTATGTTCAGCGCGACTGTCACAATCACTTCGTCGAACAACTGCGAAGCCCTTTCTATAATGTCGATGTGCCCGTACGTGACGGGGTCGAACGTCCCGGGATATACCGCCGTAATTTTATTCTTCATTTTTCTTTTTAAAATCAAAAAAACTGAAAATCGCCATACCGACTTCCTTCCTTAAAAATAAGTATTTTGAATGTCTTTCTTGCGGTGAAAATTTATCGGAATGCTCCAGAATCATAAACGCCTTTATTTCCTCCGCAGCGTCAAGAAGCTTTTCATATCCGCCGTATTCGTAAGGCGGATCGGCAAAAATTATGTCGTACTCGTTTTCTCCCGCCGATTTCAGAAACCGCACGGCGTCGCTTTTTACGACAGCCGAACATTTCTCCAGAGCGAGATTCCTGATGTTTGCTTTCACCGTTTCGGGATAAAGGTCGACGAATGTGCACCGGGCGCTCCCTCGCGAAAGGCATTCCAGACCGAGCCCGCCCGAGCCGCAGAACAGGTCGAGTATGTTTTTATCCTCTATCTCAAACCTTGAAGCGAGCAGATTGAAAAGCGTTTCGCGCGCCCTGTCCGTTGTCGGTCTTAGATTCTTTACGGATTTTGGAACGTTGATTGTCCTGCTTTTCAGATGTCCTGAAATTATTCTCATTTAACCGGACCGAATAGTGGAGTGAAAGAATATGATTTCAGCGTGCTTAGCTCTGACGGCTGATTCGCTTTGCTAAAACTTCCGAACGGATCCGTGAAGATGATTTCCTTGTAATCCGTTTTAATCTTTTCCGCGTTTTTCACCGAATCCTCTTCGCCGTAAACGAAAATTTTATTTACCTCGTTGAACCCGGGAAGCCGCAGAAGGCGCTCCGTCTGCTCCGCGCCGCCGCCGTTCTCCCTGCTGCTGAAAAGTCCTGTGTAATTGCGGATTTCGCCCATCAGGTAATGTGAGATGTCGGTTCTGTCCTCTTTCAGCCCCAGAAGTATAAAATCTTTTTCTCCGCGGCCGAGTACGAACTTACCTGCCGTGAAATTGTCGAAGTTGATGCCCGTGAACCTTATCGATGAAATTTCGGAAAGCCTTCGTGTTATCTCCGCTATGTTCTTATGGTATGCGATTATCAGCGTGTTGCCGAGGTAAAGATACTCTTCTTTGTTTGATTCAATCTTCTGGTAAGATATCTTGAAATTTTTGTATGTGTCGGGATAAAAATTTGAGAGTTCCCAGATTAAACTCGAGTTAATGTTTTCTGCCTCGTCCGTGAAATCCACGGGTATCATGTTCATGTAAGCAATCTTCGAATCGAGCACAAGACTTGCCGAGTCGACATGTATGTTGTTCTTCCTGAATACGTTCGAAATAATTCCCGCGAGTTCGGTGATCCTTTTGTGATTTACCTTCGGTTCGAGAAAAAATATTCCAGCGTCTACGTATTCCTGCTGGTCGAGGAAAATGACCGTCTTTCCGTTCTCGACTATGAGGAACCTTATGAATTTACCCGTGTATCCGATTACCGCCTTGTTCAATCGACTGTTATATAAGGTTTAAGTTTCTCGAATTTTTTCTTGCCGATGCCCTTGATTTTTTGAATGTCCTCGGGCTTCTTGAACCTGCTGTGCTCTTTCCTGTAAAGCAGTATCTTGTCCGCCGTTGACTCGCCGACTCCGGGAAGAAGAATCAGTTCTTCTTTAGGAGCAGTGTTAATGTTTATAACCCTTCCCTTGAGTTTTTCTTCCTTGCCGCCCTTCTTCGTGTTCTTTCCTTCGCTGTTCTTCAGGCTGTCTGCAAGCCTGTTTGTCTTTTCGCTTATTTCCTTTTCCTTTGAACTGAAGTTTCCCGTGTCTCTTGTATCGTTCGAATCCCTTAACCCTCCTGTCATTCCGCCGAAAGACCTGCCTGAAAGCCTGTCCATTCTTTTGTAATCGAATGAATCCCTGCCGGGAGTAAAAATGTTCTTTGAAAGTTTGACGGCCAGCCCGGAGAGTAAAATGAGCAATAGAAAGACGACGACCCGGATTTCACTTTTTGTAAAATGTATTTTCTGAAGCGAGTTGCCCATCAGAAAAAATTTGGGCTGCCCCTTTATGAGGCAGCCCGTTAATAAAACTTATTAAGTATTCACTTTGAATAAATTTATTCCGTATCTGTTCGTTTTAATGTAAAGAACACAATGGAATATATTGTTTCCGTCAAAATATGCATTGTTCACGTAAACCAGCGCATATGTGGGATTAAAGAAATTCCTGCCTTTAAGATAGACGCCGAATACAAACCTGTCGACGAGCGGCGCGTTGAAGTAAGGAATTCTGTCATTCGGGAAATCCGATGAAGTAAGAGTCTTTCCTCCGTAAATAGTAGCCAGAGAATCAAACTGCGCCTGAGAGAAGTCAGGAAGATTCGTCTGCGGGTTTAATATCGGGTCCGAAGTGAACTTGGTTTCAAAGCCCGCGAGCCTTAAAGCAAGGTCTCCCGACCTGAAATAAAAATTGTAACTCGTTCCGTTCGAATCCCTTAGTTGTATGTCCTTGTTCGCGTTGTCGCTTTCCTTGACGCTGTAGCCCTGGTAAACATTTACACCGCTGTATGAATTATCGTCGAAATATTCATCGACGACAAACGGACCGTAAGAGAAGATGTTTGTGTAGTACATCTTCATCGTAAGTGCTAATGTGTCTCCGTCAGCAATGTCGAAGGTGTAACTTCTGGAGTAATAACCCTGTTTTTTTGCCGTTACGGTGTAAGTACCCGCGGTTAAGTCTGAAATAATGAAATTTCCGAGCGAATCAGACGTAACGTTTGATGTCGCGGGAAGGGTTGTAATCGCGGCGCCTGTAATTTGAACTGAAGAAGCGGAATCAATAACACGGCCTTTTATAACTGCCGAGCCCGTAGCTACTGTGCTCCCCGATTCACATCCCGAAATACTCAATATAATAAAAAACGCTAAAACCGGTAAAATGAACTTTGTATATTTGACCATAATATTACATTAAGTTATAAAATATTTTTAATTTACAATATAATTGCGTATTTTTCAAAGTATTAATGCGGCTGACTTACAAGAAAATTGTTGTTGCCTTTTCTGTTTACTTTCAGGTCAAGAACCACAACTGTATTATTAAGACCGGTATCGTAATAAACATCGGCTATCCTTATCAGTCCGTATATCTTCGGGTCGCCGTAAACTCCGTGTCTTCCGTATAGATAGTAACCGAAAACCATGTTCGATACTGACGGCATCTGGAATGAATTGGTGCCGAGGAAAGGAAAGTCCGACTGCGGGTCGAAAGGTCTTCCTCCGAACAAAGCGGATAGTCCGTCGAACTGGTTGTGGTCATAATAACCAATGAGGCTCGTGAAATGAGTCTCCAGACCGTTGCCGCTTGTATTGTCGTAGCCCGATAACAGCCAGTAAACCTGACCCGTGCCCGCCGAATCACGAAGACGCATGTCTCTTAGAATGTAGTTTGTATCCTCCGACGCGACAAGGTCGTAAAGGTTTACCGAGCTTAATGAATGACTGTTCTGGAAACCGTAAACGTGTACGTTGTAGTTTTCATAAACTTCCTGAACGCTGTTGAAAAGAACAACATCCACTCTCCTCGTTGTGTCTCCCGCGTAAAGAAAAACGTAATATTTCACCGTATCATATCCCGGCTTCGAAATATAAAGATAGTAATTTCCCGCGGATGACGGTACATGAATATGACCGATGTAATAATTGCCGAAATCATCCGTGTACGTTTTTGTTCCGTCCGGAAGAAGAAGTATCTCCGCGTTCTTCACGGGTAAGTGAAGTGTCGAATCAACAACGTTGCCTCCGACACCGGTGTCTTCATAGCCAGTCTGCTGAACCGTGTCGCAACTCGTAATGAATGACAAAATCAGCAGGACTGTCAAAAGGTACAGATATTTTATTTTCATATTAAAATATTAAAATTCCGGTTTGAGTATTCTTTTTATGCTTTTTGATTTTCCTGTTTCCGCATCAATCTCAATCAAAACGCCCGCGAATTTAACGTCTTCCTCGGCCACCTCATGCTTGAAAGGCGTTCCGTATAAATATCTCTTTATCGATGTCTCTTTTTTCATCCCAATAACCGAATCGTACGGACCCGTCATCCCGACGTCCGTTATGTATGCCGTTCCTCCCGGAAGTATCCTGCTGTCCGCCGTCTGCACATGCGTGTGCGTGCCGACTACCGCGGAAACCTTTCCGTCCGCGTACCAGCCGAACGCGATTTTTTCCGATGTTGCCTCGGCGTGGAAGTCGATGAAAATTATGCTTGTCTCTGCCCTGACCTTTTCGTAAATCCTGTCAAACGCCCTGAACGGACAGTCGAGCGGCTTCATGTAAACCCTGCCTATCAGGTTTATTACCGCGATTTTTAATCCGTCCCTCACCGGATATATTCCGTATCCGGAACCGTAAACTCCCTTCGGATAATTTAAAGGTCTTAAAATGTTTTGCGATTCGTTTATAAACTTGTGCGATTGTATCTTGTCGAGCGTATGGTTGCCTCCCGTCAGGATGTTTATCGGCAGCGATAACAGTTCGTCTGAATCTCTTTTCAGAATACCCATGCCCTCGGAAATGTTTTCGCCGTTGGCTATGACGAAATCAATGTTTTCCTTTTCTATCATTCCGGGAAGCAAAAGTTTTGTTATTTTATAACCCGGCTGGCCGACTACGTCGCCGATGAACAGTATTTTTACGGTTTTACTCATTAAGCGTATTCTCCGGGACTAAGCCCTCTCCAGTCCATATATTTGTCAAATTCTTTTTTCAGTGAATTAAAAATAAACGCCAGAACAATCGCGTCGTCTGTGAATCCAAAGACGCCCAGAAAATCGGGTATTACGTCGAGAGGACTGAGAAAATACAGAACTCCCGCGATTATTATCGCTACCGAAGTCCAGGAAATCTGCCTGTATCGTTTCGCTTTGTAATCCTTCAGCAGTTGCATCGAAAGTCTTATCTGCCTGAACAGCGTTATAAAAACCCGCGGGTCAAGCCTTTTGAGTTTGCCCATGACAGTGCTTTCGTTCGAAAGGACTTTGTCGAGTTTTCCCTTGTCGATTTTTGATACTGATTTTTGAAAATTTCCGATTATGCTTTCTTTTCCCATTGCGTCAGTTTTTTTTGGAACATACCTGTTTTAACACCCTCAGGAAATTCAGTCCGAGAATTTTCCTGATGTCCTGCTCGGTGTATCCTTTTTCCGCGAGTTTCCGGGTTAATATCGGATAACACGTCGCGTCGTAAAGGTCTATCGGCGGAGTTATTCCTCCGTCGAAATCCGAGCCGAGCCCGATGTAATCGACTCCGACAAGATTTTTAATATAATCAATATGCTCTATCAAATCATCCAGCGAAGTCCCTCCTTTAACAGGGTGCTCTAAGATAAAATTATATCTCTTTTTATTAAATGTAATTAAATCCCCTTTGCTTTCCTCGTAAATTTCGTCAAGTTCTTTCCTGTATCTGCTGTAATAATCCTTAACCCTGATTTCCTTGCCGTTCTTGTTTATGAAATCGTCCAGAAAGTTCATCATTATGACTCCCTTTCTTTCCGCTATCGCTTTAATCTGCTCGTCAGTCAGGTTCCTGTAATGCGGGTCGAGCGAGTAACAGTTTGAGTGTGAAGCGATTATCGGACCCTTTGTGATGTCAAGTATATCCCAAAAAGTCTTTTCGCCTGAATGGGAAACGTCTATCATGATTCCCATCTCTTCCATTTTTGTCACTACTTTCTTGCCGAATTCCGTCAGTCCGCCGCTCTTTTTCCCGCTGCTTTCATCGCGCGCGGAAGTGCCTATTAAATTCGAATTGTTCCATGTCAGCCCGATGTACCTTACTCCCATTTCGTAAAGGACGTCGAGGTTGTCAAGGCTGTTTCCTACGGCCGCTCCGTCCTCAATGCCCATCATGCCGCATAATTTACCGAGGTTGTGAATCCTCTCGAAGTCTTCGTAAGAATACGCTATTCCGAATTCACTTCCGTATTCCTTCTCTATGTTCTTCAGTCTTTCCCCCTGCTGCTTCGCGAAAGCAAAGGCGTGTTTTTCCTCGCTCGTCGGTATCCATATCGCGAAGAACTGTAGACTTACTCCGCCTTCCTTGAATCGCGGCAGTCCTGACTGCGTGAAAGCGTCTTTCCTTCCGAAGTCCGCGCCTTTTTTCCATACCTGATAAAGGTAATCGTTATGCGAATCGACGACGATAGCGTCGTAATGCAGTTTGAAAGCGTCTTCCGGAAGATTGATGGAATCCTTTTTCTCCGTCTTCATTGTGTCTGTTTTGATTGCGGAAATTTTGCGCTCCTCCTTGTCCTTGCTGCCGCAGTTCACAAGCAGTATGAACGCGGGCAGCAGCAGGATAATTATCGCTGTGTATTTCATTATTTTCTTGTTCAAAAGTTTTCTCTTCCCGCCGTTCCTGCAGCGGGTAATTGTTATGCAAATGCTATAACCGTTTTTACCGGTCGTTCCCTCCGTTTATTTCTGGTTCAGGTTAAGCAGCGGCGTAAGTTTCTGGTCGAACGGAGTTATTACAATCGTGTTGTTCTTCGAGTTCATCAGGTCTTTCAGCGTTTCTATGTATTTCCACTGCAGGTACTGCGTGTTTATTGTATTCGAAATTATCTTCTGCGCTTCCGCTATGCCCGACGCTTCTACTTTCTTCCTCTCGGCTTCCTGTTTTTCTTTCTGAAGCACATAAACCATCTGCTGGGCGCGCTGTTCCGCTGCAATTTTTTCGTTTATTGCCTCTTTCACTTTTTCGGGAAGTTCGACGTTTCGGAGCAGTACTTTCTCGAGTATGATACCTTTGCCCTCGAAAGACTTTTCAAGGTTCTTCGTGATTTCGTTTATGAAATCGTCGCGCTTCACGGAGTAAATGTCAGTCGCGTTGAACATTACCGATACGTCTCTTAATGCCGTTCTCGTAGCGGGCCTTACGATTTTTTCGACGTAATCGATACCGATATTCCTTAACAGATTAGGAGCGTCGTTTTCGCTGAGTTTGAACCAGACGGATACATCGAGTTTAAGGCTCAGTCCGTCGGATGAAAGCGTCGTTATCGCGTCGTCGCCCTTCACTTTTCCTTCGTCCTTTACCCCGCTCATTGTGTATGTCTGAATCTTCGTGTCAAGTTTCTCGACATCGACAAGCGGATTCACGAAGTTTAGCCCGCTTCTCAGCGTGTTGTCCTGCACGCTTCCGAAAAGTATTGGAACGCCTATCTCTCCCGGCCCTATCTGCACTAAACAGGAAAATAAAAGGACACCCGCCATCGCTATCACAATTATAACCCGCGCGATGTTAATCGATTGCGCTCCCTGCTGGTTGACTGCGTTCTGCTTCTTTACAAGGGTAAGCACGACCAGCACTATCAGGAGAATAACAAAAATCGATAACATAATATTATTTTTTATTTTACTCCTTCCCAAGTCAAAGATGCGCCGTGGCGTGCTCCAGATTGGGAAGGCAAAATTCAGTGTACCTGCTGTTTGCCTCGTTACGAAAGTCCTCTTTCGTAACGCGAAAAAATTTATTAATTTTGTTCCCAAAGAGGCTCAGCCACGTCTGATTTTCAACTTTGGGAACGCAAAATAACCGCGATTGCTCTTGCGGCGTCAGGTATTCACCTGACCCCGCAAAAGAATTTATATTCTTATCTTCGAGTGAAGTTCTTCCGCCGTTTTCAGCGTTTCGTTCAAATCATCGCCAGTAACGGTTATATGTCCCATCTTTCTTCCCTTCCTCGTTTCCGCCTTGCCGTAAACGTGAAGGTACGCGTTCTTCTCTTTAAGCAAATCGAAAACGCCCTCGAGTTTCGCCTTGCCGTCTCGTTCTCCGAGTATGTTTATCATAACTGCCGCCCCGCTCTTCATCTCCGTCGAGCCGAGCGGTATTCCCGCTACAGCCCTTATGTGATTCTCGAACTGGGAAACGTAACATCCTTCGGTCGTGTAATGACCCGTGTTGTGAACCCTCGGCGCGAGTTCGTTAACGAGCACATCGCCGTTTTCTTTCTCGAAAAGTTCTATCGCCAGTACGCCTGTGTAATTCAGTTCTTTTAAAATATTTTCCGCTATCAGTGAAATTTTTTCCGTTATAACTATGTCAAAATCTTTTTTCGCCTTAACCACGTTGCAGATGTGGTCTTTCTGTATCGATTCGACCACAGGATATATTTTTATTTCTCCGTCTCTGCCCCTTACTCCCTGCACAGCCAGTTCGCGCTTGAAATTTATATACTCCTCGCACATTAGTTTACCGCGCTGTCCCAGTATCTTCAGCGCCTCTTCTATCCTGCTTTCATCGTCAATCCTGTAATTTCCCTTGCCGTCGTATCCCATCGTCCTCGATTTGAGTATCACAGGATATCCGTATCCCGCCGCGAACTTAACGACGTCCTCTTTCGCGGCAACCTGCGTGAATGCCGGAACAGGTACTCCCGCGTCCTTCAGGTTCTGTTTCTGCAGAAGTTTGTCCTGTATCAGCGCGACGATATCCGAACCCGGCAGAACCCTTATCCCGAGGTCCTCTATGAACTTTACGTATTTGCTGTCTATGAATTCGTTTTCGAGCGTTATTACGTCGCATTCAGAAGCGAAATCCTTCAGAGCGTCGTAATCGCTGAATTTTCCCGTGACCTGCGTTTCGCATATCTGCCCGGCAGGGGAGTTAGGCGTGTCCGAAAGAATCCTGTAAGTGAAACCGAACTTCGCGGTTTCCTCAATCATCATCCTTGCAAGTTGTCCGCCTCCCAGAATGCCTATCTTCATCAACTGCCTCCGAGAATTTTTGAATATCGCTCCTTGTCGAGTATCACCTTCAGCGCTTCCTGCAGTTGCGAGTCGGAGCCGAACGTGGTCTCTATCTGTTTGCTGTCCTCGATTATCCTCTTGTTTATCTCCGTCTCTATGCTTCTGAGAATCTCTTCTTTCGCGTTTTCGATTTCTTTCGTTTCCTCTTCCTGAATCACCTGCTTAATCGTGTTGAATGAATTTTCTATCCTCTCGCCGAAATTTTTATCGGATGCCGTTTTCTTTAGTTCGTCGAGTTTCTTCTCGGCGTCGGAAACGTAATGAAATCCTTTTTCCGAAATGAAATTTTTGAAATCCCTGAATATCTCGTCGTTCGCCTTGAATTCCTTTATACCCGGATTTCTTGACAGATAATCGTTCGCGTACTTGAAGAACATGTCTTTGACAACCAGAGTGAAATGAACCCTGCTTTCACCTTCGGTTTTGACTTCCACGTCGGGTATGATGCCGCCGTTCGCCAGCACTATTCTGCCTTTCAGTGTCCTGAATTCCTTCTGCCTGAAAGTTTCCGTGTTCAGAAAAACGCCGAACTTGTTCTCGAGAAAATAATCCTTGCTCTGTATCCATCTTCCCGATGGAGTGAAATACCTCGCGATTGTAATCTTGAGTTTCGAGTTGAAGTCGAGGTCTTTTATATTCTGCACAAGACCTTTGCCGAATGATTTGACTCCGACAATAACCCCTCTGTCAAGGTCCTGCACGGCGCCGGCGAGTATTTCGGACGCGGATGCCGTGCCCTGATTTATCAGTACCGCTATCGGAATGTTCTTGCCGACGAGCGGGTCTTCCTTTGAAAAATACCTTGTCTCGGAATCCTTTTTGTAACTCTTTGTTGTCAGAAGAAGATTGTTCTTTTCGATTATCTTGTTTAGAATTCCGACAGACGCGTTAAGGTAACCGCCGCCGTTGTTTCGGAGGTCGATTATAAGCCCCTCGATTTCCTTTTCCGTTTTCAGAGTGCGTATGCAGTTTTCGAATTCCTTGTCCGAATTGTTACCGAACCTGTCGAGTTTTATGTACGCGATATTCTTCTCCGCCCCCGGCAGGAAACCGAAATATGAAATGTCCTTGATTATGATTTCCTGTCTTGTCAGGTCAAAATCTATCATCTCTCCGTCCCGTTCGACTGTCATCTGCAGTTTCGAGCCGATATCGCCGCGGACTTTCTTCCTTATTGTTTCCTGCGGAAGTCCCGAAATCTCCGTTCCGTCAATCTTGCGGATTATATCGCCCACGCGCAGTCCTTTTCTCATCGCCTCGTAGCCGTTCATCACGTCGGTGATTACAGCGAGCGAATCGTGGAATGTCGTTGTGATGCCGATACCGCCGTATTTCCCTGAAGTTATCAGATCGAGCGACTCGCGCTCGTTCTCGCCGTAGTAAACCGTGTACGGGTCGAGAGTGCCGAGCATTCCGTTTATTCCGGCATCGAAAAACTTGTCCGGGTTTATCTTGTCCACATAGTTCAGAAGTATTTCCTTGTAAACGTCTCCGAATATCTCCATGTTGCGGTTAATCCTGTCGTAAACATCGTCTCTTAACTGCGCCTTCGCGCTGAGCGCGAAGACGAACGCGATGACCACTGCCGCGGTTATCCTCCTTAACAAAGCATGTATATGATTGTTTCTAAACATTCTCGTGTCTCTTCCTTAATATGTTTAAGATTTCATTTTGTATATCTTCGATTGGTTTCCTGCCGTCGATTCTCTTGAATCTGGATTTTTCCTTTTCGGCAAGTTCCCTGTAACCTTTTATAACCTTGTTGAAATATTGAATCTTTTTCTGCTCCATTCTGTCCTTCGATTTCCCTGCTTTCTTCCTGCGCGCCGCCGACTCCTTCATGTCGATGTCGATGAAAAACGTAAGGTCCGGCTTCAGCCCGTTCGTCGCGATTTTATTTCCGCGCAGAATCGTGTCCATCGGGACTTTTCCGCCGTAACCCTGATACGCCGTAGAGGAATCGTAGTACCTGTCGCAAATTACGAAATATCCTTTTTTCAGATGCGGTTTTATAACCTCTTCCGTAAGTTGCTGCCTCGCCGCGGAGAACAAAAGAAATTCCGTAAGAGAAAACATTTTCGAATGTGACTTGTCCAGAAGAATGTCCCTGATTTTTTCGGATATAACCGTTCCTCCCGGTTCGCGTACAAGAATAGCCTTTTTGTTGTTTTTCTTCAGGTGACTGTAGAGCATCTTAGCCTGTGTCGACTTGCCGCTCAGATCTATTCCTTCAAAAGTGATAAACATCTAATAAGTTATATATTTTTAATGGCAAAAACAAATTAAAGAGTTCGTAAGAACATAACGAAACAAGTGTTTAATTAAGTTCAAAATATGAAATTCCGCTGATATGTGAACTGCCATAAATAGGGAAAACGCTGACTAACCGTCATTCCTGAATGTGCGTTCGGCGTCTACCCCGAGTTACTCGGGGCATCCCGATTTAATCGGGACTCCTGGCAGGGGGCATCCTCCGGGTCATCCAGGGGTGAATGTCAGATATTAGATGAGCAATCAAGAAATTTGAAGGGCTACACAAAATTCTATCATTCCTGCATAATCCTCCCGTTGTCATCCCCGTCCGCCGCGGCGGAATCTTAGCGGGTATCAAAACGCATGACATTTATAAAGCGTATAAAGGTTTATGGCGTCATTCAATTATTAAACCACATTGTTCTTGATTCCCGACAAGATTACCCGGGAATGACAAATCTATGAGCATTGTTTTTCAGAAGTCTCTAATTAGTAAAGAACAAGAGCGGCTTACTACACGTCAAAAAGACGGCGGGCTGGCGCCGCTTACGGAGAAGAGCATATAAATAAAAAACCCGCGTGAACCAATGGGTTCAGCGGGGCAAAGGAATTTAAAACCTTCCACCTCCAATAATGGATTGGATAAAAACAACATTACCGAACTGGTATAGCAAACCGAAAGTACAGGAATAACGTACGTGCGGGTATTTAAAATTTATTCGAGGACGTAAAAATTAAAATAATTTGATAAAAAGACGAGGAGTAGTAAAGTTATGTTAACAAAAAGAATAGCAAATTAAAGTAAATATTAATAGATTTATTGCACACAATATAATATGAATAAACAATTTCCCCGCGGGCAGAAAGCATACTACAAAAGCAGGTCAGAATTCGCAAGCGTTTACAGAGAAAAAGAAAGAGCAAAAGCGGTTGACAAATTAAAGCAGTTTCTGTTAAAATATGGCTGGGGCAGGTTCGAAGGAATTAAAAGAAATTATGTTTTAATCAGGCCCAACTTCAATCTATGGCACGGAATTAGATACGAAGCACTCAGGTATTTTGACAACAACAACATAGATTGGTGGGAAAACGATAGTATGCCATCTGGGCATATACTTTCGTCGCAGATACAATGTTTAAATATGCTTTATCCGATTCAAAAAGACAGAAACGCTGCGTTAAGAGTATTGCGAAATATCGACCCTGAATTCTCGGATGCGGAATTAATGGATGACGGTTATGTTGAATTCGAATACACCGGGGAAAAAAATTACTTAGGTGAAATATCGCATACGAGGGGCAAGAATTCGACTTCGATAGACGCGGTAATGAAGGGCACAAAGAAAAGCGGGGAAAGGATTCTGATAGCAATAGAGTGGAAATACACAGAATGTTACAAGGGAGCAAAGAACAAGCTCAACGAAATCGGAAAAGGAGAAACGCGAAGAAAAATTTATTTTCCATTCATTAGCGATGAAGATACACCTTTTAAAAACTGTGAAACGGAGGATTTATTTTATGAGCCTTTTTATCAATTAATGCGGCAGACATTGCTGGCGAAGGAAATCGCGGGCAGCAGAGAAAAAGGTATCAGCGATTATCTGCATCTGCATATAATCCCGAAAGAGAATCTCGATTTAATAAACTGCTTTACAAGTCCGGGTCTTTCGGGAAAAACGATTACTGAGGCATGGAAAAATGTTTTAAAAGAGCCGGAGAAATACAGAAATATAGACACGAAAGAATTTATCAAGCCAATATTCGAGAATGGGGAATACAAAGAGTTAAAAAGGTATTTAGATTACAGATATTTCAGTTAAACTAAAACATAATACTATGGCGCTTTACAACATTTATGGCAAACCGATAATACCGGGTGAAAGAAAAGAGAGACACTGGAAAATATTCGACAAAATTAAGAAATCAACCAGGCACCAGGAAATAATAAAACACTTAGAAAGCGAAATATTGAAACGCATAACGAATTTAAGTAAAGACGAAGAAGTCATAGACTCAAGCATTATCGGCAAGGACATCATAGGGAACATGAGAAAAGAATCCCTGGATATTTACAATGAATTGTACCATGATTTACAGGGCGGCGTATTCGGTATGATGTTATTTGATATTCTCTCAAGGGACACAAAAAGCAAGTATGGGGACTGGAACTATCTTGATAAGTCGATTGACAAGTTCGATGACAGCAAGGGAAGCCAGTATTTCAGGAAGAAATAAAATAATAATAATAATAATTATAATATGGTTGAAAAAGAAATAATACTTACGATTGAAAAAAAAATATTATCACGGATTTACAAAGAAGTAAATAAATTAATACTGAAGAGGAAGAAAGTCAAGGAATCGCACATTATAGAAATAGAGGTAAACGATTTTCTTGCCGAAATAAAGTCGACAGGTTTAATAGTATCGGTAAAGTGCAACTCTAATTTCAAAGGGAAATTATTTATTCCCTATCCGGTATTCCGAATGGCGGCGGAATATGCAACACAAAAGGAGGTATCGCTACATATAAGCGGCAACACATTAAGTTTTGAGAATAAGAAATACAGCGCGGAAAAACTAACAATATTAAGTTCGCTTGAAGAAGATATATTTGAATTATCGATGGATTACACACCACTTGAATTACTCTCAATAAGGAAGAAATTTCCAATGGCATCGATAGAAAGAAGAAATTTTTTAAAACCCTTAGAGCAGGAAGAAGAGATGTTAAAGAGAGGTGTACACGAAGCAATCATGATTTTGCGACGTTATGAAATAACGACTGACGACATTAGCGAGATTATAAAGAAAAAAATCGATAAATATTTATAAATAAACAGAGAAGCAATATCATAGAAATGAAAACGGACCTTATTTAGGTAGTGTCTAAAATTTTGTGTTTATAAGAAAACTGTATGTAAAGGATATATCCAACAA
>JAJTBN010000274.1 GCA_021286895.1 Bacteroidota bacterium
ATTTTTGGAACCAGATTTATTTTTTTCTAACTAAAAATTGTCGTGTACATAGATTCTTTAGTTGAACAAAATTACACAAGTCATTCTTAATACCAAAGGTCGGAAATATTTTGGAAATGTTTCCGCCTTTTTCATTATCTTACACTTTGTATAACTTGCATTAAAAAACATTAGAAGATTTGAACTATGAACACCGAAGCAGAAAAATATAACGAGCAAGGCAGGCAGGCCGCGAACTACAGTAATTTCACAGAAGCGGAGAATTGCTTTTTGAAGGCGATAAGCCTGAGTCCGGAAACGGCGAAGTATTACCTCAACCTCGGCAGAGTGCAGCTTTATACAGAAAAGCATGAAGCCGCAGAAGTGAATATTAAAAAGGCTTTGAGCGTTGAGCCGGAAAACACGAGATGCCATCTTGTTCTCGGAGAGTTTTACAATAAAACCGGGGAAAAGGATCTCGCCCTTGAGGCATTCAACAAAGTTCTGGAACTGGACCCGAACAACGGAGAAGCTTTCTACAATATTGGCCAATTCTATCAGGAGTTTCAGGAGTATCAGTTAGCTGTGGAGTATTATTCTAAGTCGATTGAATCAGGTTATGATTCAGCCGATCCTTACGTATCCAGAGCAATTGTTTACACGAATCATCTTAAAGAATATGTAAAAGCGCTGCAGGATCTTGACAAGGCGGAAGAAATCGAGCCCGATAATGAAATGATTCCAATGCTGCGTATTCCAGCCGCATTCAATCTCGGGAATAAAGATGTGTACGATAAGACTCTCAAGAGAGTGGATGAGTCATTTGAGAAACACGATAAAAAGAAAAATTAAAAAACCCTAAAATTATGAGTGATGATAGTAGTGTGATGCCTCTTAAGGACATGATAAAGAAATATTTCAACGAAGACCTCCCGATTTCCGGAGGAATCGGTAATTCAATGAGCGATGCGGTTATTATTGAACTGGAAAAAACTTCCGAGGGTATACAGCTCGAATATATCGTCGCGCAATACATTCTTGCATTGGCAGAAATAGAAGCTGATTTCATAAAACAGGAATTACACCGTATTGCCGAAAAGAGATATGACAAATTAATATATAAAATCAAAAGTGAAAAAGGCAGGGGTACTGAGCTCGGATTATACTTCGATATAACAAAATTTTTTGGAAAGTTTTAAAGAGCCTACATCCCGAAAAGTGAGAAAATTTTGTTACCCTATTGTTACTTTTCGGTTTATATAAAAAGCAAAAGTCTTGACAAACTATTGTTTATCAAGACTTTATTCTTTGTTTCGTGAGGATGGGAGGAATCGAACCTCCGACCCACTGCTTAAAAGGCAGTTGCTCTACCCCTGAGCTACATCCCCTTTCCATATGGATCCCGGTATAAACCGGTATGACAACTCTTTTTTAATCCCGTTGTTTCGCACTTCTGCTTCGAGAGTACCGAGATAACAAAAATACTTATAAACTTATTTAAGAACGCCTGCGACCTTGAGTCTTATTCTTGCTCTTTGAAGAGAAAGTTTTGCTCTTTCCCTGTCTATGCTTTTGTCGCCTGAGCCGAGTCTGTCTTCGGCTCTCTTCGCGGCCTTTTCGGCCCTTTCAACATCTATGTCATCCTTTGCTTCGGCAGCGTCCGCGAGTATCGTTACTTTGTTGTCGAGTACTTCCGCGACTCCGCCGCGCGTCGAAAAATGTATCTTGTTTCCTTTTTCGTCCTGAACCGTTATTATTCCGGTTTCGAACATCGATACCATCGGCGCGTGCATGTTCAACACCTGAAACAATCCGTCAACTCCGGGCACCGTCACAACCATCGCCAATCCTTTAAACACAGTCTTCTCGGGACTTAGTATTTCTATGTCCAGTATCTTATCCACGCCTTTTATGCCTGAAGTTTTTTGGCTTTTTCAACGGCTTCTTCAATCGTGCCAACCATCATGAACGCCTGTTCGGGAAGGCTGTCGTATTCGCCGTTAAGTATCGCCTTGAATCCTTTAATCGTATCTTCAAGTTTCACGTATTTTCCCGGCATGTTCGTGAACTGTTCCGCTACGCTGAACGGCTGCGAAAGGAATTTCTGAATTCTTCTCGCCCTCGCGACGATGATTTTATCTTCGTCCGAAAGTTCATCAATACCGAGAATGTTGATAATATCCTGAAGGTCTTCGTAGTTCTGAAGAATCTTCTTAACGCCCTGCGCCACGTTGTAATGCTCATCGCCCACGATAAGCGGGTCGAGAATCCTCGAAGTCGATGTAAGAGGATCGACCGCGGGATAAATGCCGAGCGACGAAATCTTTCTCGAAAGTTCCGTTGTCGCGTCAAGGTGAGCAAACGTTGTAGCAGGAGCCGGGTCTGTATAGTCGTCCGCGGGAACATAAACCGCCTGAATCGATGTGATAGAACCTTTCGATGTCGAGGTGATTCTTTCCTGCAGGGCGCCCATCTCAGTCGCAAGTGTCGGCTGATAGCCTACCGCCGACGGCATTCTTCCGAGAAGAGCGGAAACTTCGGAGCCTGCCTGTGTAAACCTGAATATATTGTCTATGAATAAAAGTATATCTTTTCCGAGTTCATCCCTGAAATATTCCGCGATTGTAAGTCCGGTGAGACCGACTCTCTGTCTGGCTCCCGGGGGTTCGTTCATCTGACCGAAAACGAGGGCTGTATTTTTAATAACGCCCGATTCAGTCATTTCGACGTAGAGGTCGTTGCCTTCTCTTGTTCTTTCGCCTACGCCAGCGAACACTGAATAACCTCCGTGCTGTTTCGCGATGTTATGAATAAGTTCCTGAATGATAACAGTCTTGCCTACTCCCGCGCCGCCGAAGAGTCCGGTCTTACCGCCCTTAGTGTAGGGCTCGATAAGGTCGATGACCTTGATACCGGTTTCGAACATTTCCCTTTTTGTAGTAAGTTCAGTAAGTTTCGGGGGTTCGCGGTGAATCGGATATTTCATATTGGTAACGATGGGACCTTTTCCGTCAATGGGTTCGCCTATTACATTGATAAGCCTACCGAGAACTTCCTGACCAACAGGAATCAT
>JAJTBN010000275.1 GCA_021286895.1 Bacteroidota bacterium
CTGGGAATAAGCATTATCAAAAGCTATCAGTGACATCAGCATCAGAATTAAGACAATTCCTATTCTTACTTTCGATTTGAAAAACATTAAATTTACCTCCGTTAAGTATTTAAATAAAATTATTTTAATTTCGCCAGTTTACCGGTCTGCACGTTCGAAAACGAGCCGTCGCCGGTCTTTACTATTACTTTATAAATATATGTTCCGTTCGCGATATAATCACCGTCATCATCCTTGCCGTCCCACTCTATCGAAACAAATTTATCCATAATATTAGTTCTTTTCAAAACTTTAATTTTTCTGCCCGCAACCGTGTAAATGTCGATTTCAGCCGTCAGGGGAACGTCGAAATTGTGCTGAAAAGTGAAAGCAGTTCCGTCCTTCATCGGATTCGGGTAATTGAACACATTGTTGACGCTTAATGCCTGATGATTCTTTACGTTGAACGTTACTATCGCTTCACCCGGATTGTTGTATGTATCCCAGGCCTTTACTTTAAATGTATAATTACCGTCAGCAAGCCCCGTAATCGGGAATTCGAGCGTGCCGTTCTGATATCCGGTTGTTGTACTGTAGTATGATGTCAGGTCAAACTTGTTGTTCTCGTCGTTGTTGAGAATTCCTTCAATCTTATGGCCTATCGCGCCCGTAAGGTTGATACCGCTTAAGTCGTAAAAGTCCGCGATAATTTTCGTGTTCTGGTTGACGTAATCACCGCTGTGGAAATTTCTGCTGTCCATGAAAAGCGATATTACCGGTCCGGTTGTGTCGATGGGCGCGTTTATATCTATGCCTGCCATCTTCAGTTTGTTTGAAAATCCGGAACCTTCGCTCGCACTGTTGCTGAAGTAAGCAAGAATTTTTCCCGTTCCCGTATTGTATGAAATATCTTTCGGTACTATGAACTCGAGGTACCAGTAACCGTTGTTAACTTTCGCGTTTCCCTTGTAGATGGTACCGCCGTCGAGCCTGAAATTAAAAGGCATGCCGAAATCATACATAAGTATCGGTCTGTCGACGTCGAATATTTTAATCGCTATATCTCCGTTATAATCGTTCCAGAAAGTCGAATCCGATCTAAGAACTCTGCCTGCAATTCTGACTTTCTGCAGAGCCTTGATAATCGCGGTATCGTTTCCTGTTACTCCGTTTATGCTGTCAATGCTCGTAAAGTACTGAGGTATCGATATTCTCAGCGCAGGATCACCGAGGAGAACGTATTTCATATCGTTGTCATTAACTTTTGCAAGCGGCAATTGCTGTTTGACGTTGTACAGCGCCTTGCCAATCCTGATGGGCATGTTCAGAGTGTCCTTTACAAATGTCAGGTTTTGCCACAGAGCATCGTTGAATGCTTCGTTAAAGTTGGCATATACAGGCCTTGTCGCGGCAATCACGCCTATGGCTCCGGCGTCCTGAGTGTAAAGCAGAACTTCTGCCGCGCTGAAGAGGAATGGGTCATCCCATCGCGCAAGGTCGCAACTCGCGATTGTGACAAAAGGATACCGTCCCTTGTTATGAAGTTGAGGTATGGTTTCGTCCTTTACGAATATGTGTTCATGCGCCCAAAGGTCAGTGCTTCCGTGGCCGGTCCAGTTTATTAGCAGACGCCCTTCGTTCCAGCCGTTTATAATGTCAACGTTAGCGCCCGGTTTTCTTCTGCCCTGAGGCGTAATTACCGTCGGGTAAGTGACTTCGTAAATTTTTTCTTTTTCAAAATCCGGAGGCGTAAATGTTTCTGCAACTGATTCACACTGTCTTGTATGAAGGTCGCCTTCCTGTCCCTGATTCTGCTGGGTTGTCCAGCCGTCATCGGCGCAGTACATTACTTTTTTCTTCCAGATTCCGTTATACTGGTTCGATTCGTACTGATTGATTTTGTCAATTATATAGTTCGCCTCGTTAAGAGAGTTAATGCAGAATCTGCCGTTCGCAAAGTCTGTCTTAGCCGCGTTGGGTGTATCATAATTCTCATTAATATCCGTTATGAAGTCATCACTGTTGTAACTATTGATTTCATCCATGCCGGGGTCGGTACGCTCGATGGGCGGGACATAATTTTTAACCGAAAGCCCGAGAAGATTCTTATAGTCGTAACTGCCGTCGCCCATGAAGAGAACGTAAACAGGACGAGTCGTCCAGTTGTTGTAAGCGTATTTCAAGAAGTTTCTCATGGCTACAGGGTCTGTAAGTCCGCACGAGAATTCATTATATATCTGATTAATATCAAGTACGAGCGTCTTAAGGTAATTTGGACTTCCGGGTCCCGGCGCTTCTCTTATTGATTTAAGCCTGTTCGCGGCAGACAGAAATTCGGTCGGGGATATTATCACATAATCCGCGCCGTCAGAAATTCCGTGTATGTTCTGATTCGTAACTCTTTGTGAAATTGAAGCCGGGGTAAGATAGTTCAAATCTCCTACGGCGTAGTAGTCTTTCGGCACACCCATCAGAGTGTTATCCTGAAAGCGCAGAACGCCGTTTGAAAATGAAATCGGATTTATAATTTTTATAGTATTGTAATCCTCAATCCTGAAAAGTTTTACCGCAGATGATGTGAATGTAGATATCTGGTATTCCATCGTTCCTATAGTATCGGGAGAAGAAAAACGCAGGTAGTTTCCCGAAACGCTCGAGAATGCCCTTTTGTAGCACATCTCCATATAATCGTAGTAACCCGATACTGATGTTGAATTGAATTGCGAAGGCAGTGAAAATTTCAGATTTATGTTAGTCTGCCCCGGATTCAACTGGTACGTGAGGTTGACAGCCTGCGAATTGATGTGCGCGAATTCGCTTGTAACTCCTCCTATTGGATTCAGTAGCACCGAGAGTGAAGAATTGTCGTCTTTAATAAGATAATAAGCGTCTATGATTCCTATTGTCCCGTTGCATAATACGGCGTTAAGATTTATGTTCGAGCCCGCGACGTAGCCTTTCAGTTCACGGTTGAAGACAAAACTCTCGTTGTAACCGATTCTCTGGCTGACCCACAGATTGCCCGTAGAGCCGAGGTTGTTTACTTCAGGCT
>JAJTBN010000276.1 GCA_021286895.1 Bacteroidota bacterium
TGGAATTAAAATAATTGACTTATTTGTATCACTATTTATTTAAACTTAAAATAACCGAAAAGAGTTTAAAGATTACAAAAGAACCATCTAAAAAATTCATAAAGGTTGAGGCTTAATGTATCCGAAATTATTTGAAATAGGACCAATATCAATACACAGTTACGGTTTGATGCTCGGTATCGCGTTTCTTATCGGCAGCACGCTGTTTTCGAAAGAACTAAAAAGACAGGGCAAGGACGAGAACGCGGGAATAACAATTACTTTTCTCGCGATAATCGGCGGTCTTCTCGGCGCGAAACTATTCTACGTCATTGAAGAATGGAACTTCGGTTCCGGAGGCGCGTTTCTCTCTTACTTCAGGTCCGATGTCTTGTTCTCGCCCGCGGGGCTAACATTCTACGGCGGTCTTATAATCGCGATTATCTTTATTTACATTTACAGCAGAACAAAGAATCTCAAACTGCTCCTGATATTCGACGCGATGTCGCCTGCGGTCATGCTCGGATACGGCGTAGCGAGAATCGGATGCCACCTTTCGGGTGACGGCTGTTACGGCATTCCCGTTAACGGAACGATATGGGAATTCCTCGGATACAGTTACACGAAAGGCATAATTCCTACTCATCCCGGAGTGCTTGTGCATCCTACTCCGCTTTACGAAACTGTCGTATCACTGATTATTTTCGCGTTCCTTATGTATAAAAGAAAACACACGGTTTACTACGGACAGTTATTTTTTATTTACCTGATTTTCAGCGGAGCGGAAAGACTGCTCGTGGAATTCATAAGACTTAACCCGAAAGTAATCTGGATATTGACTCAGGCGCAGCTTATTTCGATTATCATGATTATATTCGGAACTGCCATGCTGTTCGTATGGAAAGACAGAAAAGACGAAGAATTGGTTGAAATAAACAGCGCTAAGCCAAAAAAACGCGAAAAATAACTGTTTCTGTCTTTTTAAGAATGCATAATAACTTGAAATAGTTTAAAAATAAGGTTATTTTATTGTTTTTGAATTTTTAAAGATAAATTTATTTATAATGAAAAGAACGTATCAACCGAGCAATACAAAGAGGAAAAATAAACACGGATTCCGTGAGAGAATGTCAACAAAGAACGGAAGAAAAGTACTTGCGAGCAGAAGAGCAAAAGGCAGAAAAAAACTCACAGTCAGCGACGAATTTGTCAGAAAATAATCTTTGCCCTTTAAGATGTCTCAGTTGACACAAAACAACTTTAAGTTTGGCAAAGACGAAATACTGAGAGGATTCGAAGCGTATAAGAAAGTGTTCAGAAATTCAAGGATTGCTGAGTCGAAATATTTAAAATTGTATTACCAGAAGACGGATTTTATTGAAAGCCCACATTCATTAATAAAAGTGGGCTTTACTGTTTCTAAAAAGCAACTTAAGAAAGCCGTCAGGCGTAACAGGATAAAAAGGCTGCTCAGGGAAACGTACAGGCTGAACAGAAGCATATTGCTGAACAAACCGGGATTAAAACCAATGAATATGATTCTGACCGTGAACGATAAATCGGGAATGGATGAACTCTGCAGGAATGGATTCAGGCTTTTCAATGAAGACATTAAAAATATTTTCGAAAAAATCAGATAACTGATGAAATACATCTTAATAGGAATAATAAAGCTGTACAGGATTTTACTGTCGCCGCTGTTTCCTCCCTCATGCCGGTTTTATCCGACATGCTCGGCGTATTTCATCAAGGCTCTTCAGATGCACGGGTTCTTCAAAGGCACGTATCTCGGAGTAAAAAGAGTTCTCAGATGCAATCCGTTCTTCGAAGGCGGATTCGACCCTGTGCCAGTTAAAATTCATAAACCAAAGAATAAAAACTTATTAGTATAAATGGATAAAAAATCGGTAATCGGATTTGTTGTAATCGGCGTGATTCTCGTTATATGGATGGTCTGGACATCGAAGATGCAGAAACCTGTCCAGCAGCAGAATCAGCAGACTCAGGAAACAGTTCAGGATTCTACCAAGAGCAAGGTTCAGGAAACAAAGGAAATCGAAGTTAAGAAAACCGTTAACGATTCAGCGAAGCAGAACGCGGTCAACGACGAATTCGGCGTTTTATTCTCTAAGAACGCTGTGTCGAATATTAAAGATACATCCGCTTCCAAAGAAAAAATATTGTATGTAGACAACGCTAAATACAGATTCGTTTTCTCAGACTTCGGCGGCTCGCTCAAGGAAGTTTACATGAAAGGCTTCAAGACCTGGGACGGTAAACCCGTACAGCTTGTAGACTGGAAAAAAGACAGGGAACTTAATCTTTTCTTCACTTCAAAAGACGGAAAATCAATCAATACAAGAGACCTCGTATTCAACTCGTCATACAGACCGGATCAGGCGGTAGATATTGACAAGGATTCGACATATACGCTGAAATACGAATTATTAGTAAACGGCGATTCGACGCAGAAGATTATCAAGGTATACAAATTCATGCCCGATTCTTATGAATTCACGGTGAATTACGAATTCGTAAATCCCGGTAATTTTATCGCCGATAGCAAGTATCAGGTCGTATGGGGAAGTTCGCTCAACCTTACCGAGTACAGAAGCGACGAAGAATCGCAGTTCTCTGAAGGCTTCGCGTATATGGGCGGCGAACTGGAACAGATGCAGCCCAAGGATTTCGACAAAGAAACCAATAAAGACCTTAACGGAAATACCGATTTCGTTGCTACGAGAAATAAATATTTCGGTGTGTTCATAATCCCCTCTCCCCGCAAAGGCGACGGGGCTTATCTCACGGAAAACAAGACGCATCTTCCTGACGGAGGCTCGAGAAATCTCTTATCAATAGCGATTAAAATGGATATTAAGAACCCTGCTTCCGAAAAAAGTTCTTTCAAGATTCTGGTTTCACCTATTGATTATAAGATTCTCAAGGGTTATGACCTTAACCTTGAAAAAACTATGAGGTTCTCGCTTGACTTTATCGTCAGACCGATTGCGCAATGGGTTAT
>JAJTBN010000032.1 GCA_021286895.1 Bacteroidota bacterium
CCGCCGCGGGAAATGATATATGATTTAGTAATAAAAAAGGGGCTCTGTATCAGCCGCCCCTTCATTTATGAAAATGTTCCCCTTTATACTACTTCACAAGAATCATCCTCTTTATCTCGCTGAAATCTCCCGACTGCAGTTTATAAAAATATACGCCGCTCGCGAATTCCGCCGCGTTGAAATCAACTGAATAATTTCCCGCCTGCTTCACTTCATCGACGAGCGTTCTGACTTCCCTTCCGAGTACGTCGTATATCTTCATCGTTACAAACCCCTGCTTCGGAATCGCGAAGTTTATCTTCGTTACCGGATTGAACGGGTTCGGATAATTCTGGCTTAACTCGTACTTCGAGGGCGTCACAACTGTGTTGTTCCCTGTTCCGGTCGCGGTCAGGACAAAACATACGTTCGGTCTGTTTGCCTGCACGGCGCCGCTCGTCGTCGTACATCCGGTTATATTGTCATTATAATAACCGTATGTCATACCGGCCGCCGCGGTTGAATTAACAGTTGTATAAGAAGTGTACGAAGTATTCGTATAGCAAACTTCGATTAACAGGTTGCTCGTTCCATTATATGTAAAATAAGGCGCAGTCATATCAATGTACTGCCATCCTGTTCCGGGCACGGAATAAGTGCCGCTGTATCCGGTCGTCCATCCGGAAGTTACCCATCCTGTAAGTGATGATTGAGTCGTCAACTGATACCTTATGTTGAATCCGTTCATCAACTGCGTCGAGTTCGAAATTACGTTGAATCCCAGTTTCATTATCGAATTTCCCGATGTCACTCCTGCCGCGTTTAATTCCGAAGCGGTAAATAACATCTGCGTCCTGCCGGCCATCCAGTATGTTGTGAATGGATAGTTTGATGAAGTCGTGCCCGTTCCTATGCAGGCGTTGAACTGATTTATTATCTTGAATGTGTTCAATGCCGTCGAATCCGCATTATGGTTCGATGATATGTCCCGCGCGATTATCCTGTAAAATATCGAATCGCCGAAATTAACGTCAGCCTGAACTGAATTGAATGCCGCTGAATAATTAGTTCCGCTTGAAAGATTTAGCCTGAACTGTTTCCAGCCCGTGCTCGTTGTGTTCTTGTACCAGCGTACCCAAACTGAGTCTATCCCGATGTTGTCCGTTACACTTGCCGTTACAGTCGCCGGCCAGTTCACTTTCGGTACGTTTGAAAGCGGCGTGTAAGAAATCACCGGCTTAACTGTATCCGAAGAAGCCAGAAAACTATAATAAGAGGCAGGAGCTCCGTTCGGCGCGAAAGAAAATCTTCCGGTGTTGTCTGCCGTTCTCAGATAATACTGATAAGTTCCGGCTCCGCTGAGTGTCATGTTCGCTGTCCAGTTTGTTCCGGATGAATTAGTCATCTGAACGCTGTCAAAAACTGAAGCGGGCGATTTTCTGTAGAATAATTTTGTCCACGAAGCAACGATGGGCGCTGTAGCGGGTGTAATCACAGCGTTCACAGCCCTCGTCCCGCTCGTCTGCTCTGTGTTCGAAAGAGGCGTATGGGTAATAACAGGACCCATCTGCTGCTGCACGAGTTGAAGAAGCCTGTACGCGTTAACTTTCCCGTAACCCATTTCGTTATTCCATGTGTTGCCCAGAGAAGTAAGCGGACCCGCGCTCGTGTAAGAATATGAGCCTATCTTATCTGCCGTCCTGCTGATTCTTACTCTTAATGTATCCCAACTCATCGTCGAGTCGAGCGATAAAGCAAGCGCGCAGACACCCGCGCAGTTCGGCGTCGCGCTCGATGTTCCGTTGAATGTGCTGTCGTAATTTGTCGGCGTATAACCAACCGAACCCATCCTGTCTGTCGCGTATATTTTCACGCACGGTGTTACTACGTATAAACCCGTACCGTAATTCGCGCCCCACCAGGTTTCGCCGTCGCAGCTCGTAGTGGATTTCCTTGTATTGCAGGGACTGTTGCCGCCTACCGCGATAACATTAGTGTTTGTCGAAGGCCACTGAAGCGCGCCGTTGCTGTTTCCCGTCGCTATGCAGAACACGGTGCCTTTGCCGTTCCTTCCGTTTGTTACGCCGTCAAGAATCGCCTGGTCCGCCGCGGATACAGGAGAACCGCCTCCCCATGAATTGCTCGATATCCATTCACCCTGCTGCCACGAATATATCAGTCCGTTTGTTAGCGCTGCCGTCGATGTGCTTCCTGCCGCATTGAAAATCTTAATTCCGATTAACTTTACGTTCGGAGCAATTCCCGAAATCCCGATTGAGTTGTTACCGACTGCCGCTACAATTCCGCCCGTGCACGTACCGTGATTCATGTCGTCTGTCTGTAACGGATGACCGTTTATAAAATCATAACCAAGTGAATTAAGCAGGTTCGCCTTAATGTCCTCATGCGTCGTGTCTATTCCAGAATCAACCATGCCTACTATGCATTTGTTTATTCCAAGAGTGATGTTCCATGCGCTGTCAACACGCATGTCGCATCCCGCCGTGCCCGATATTCCTTCAGGAATGTTATTTCCTGTGTTTCTTACCGACCATTGCCTCGGAAAGAAAGGATCATTCGGAGCATAAGTTAAAAGACCCGAATAATAAAAGTTCGGCTCCGACCAGTTCACCAGCCCGCTGTTGTAAACTTCGTTTGCGGCGTCCATCGTCTGCAGCCCGGATTCCCTCGGAACTTTCAGAACGAAAGACTTGCCGCCTCCGAGATCGAGCGTCTGCGTTATCATTAAACCGTTCTTCGCGAGATAATTTTTTATATCCGCGTCGTTCATGTACGGCTTGAACTGTACAAGAATTTCATCTGTCACACCCTGCAGCACTTTCGGATTACCGTCTCCTTCAAACGGGGAAAATACAGCGGATGCATATTCAATTCCTGAGATAGAATTGAGCGAATTTACAAGTTGATTGATTTCAGAAGCGCCTAGATTACGGTTTAATGTCGCAAACTGCATCTTCTCGCCCGCGTCGTATTTGCTTAGAAGCGAAATGTCAGGGACTGAAGAAAGTTTCGACCGGATATCGTTGTCCGTCAGAATTTCATTTGTTTTTATAAATATCTTATCGGTGTTTATTCTAAGATTGAATGGTTGTCCTTTATAATAATAATAGTTTGTAATTGAATTGTTATCGGCCCTGAATCCGGATAGAAATAGGACCGCAAAAATCATTATCAAAAATCTGATAACAGAGTTTCTGTTTTTCATAATAGTGGAATTTTAGGTTACAAAAAACGGAGAGAGTAGATTTTTGTCCTATTAATTGAAGTCTTTTCGTTGTCTAAAAATAATACTAAAAATCAAATAATTCAACAAATAATCGCATCGAATATCTCTCATTTTTTCCGCCTGCCTATTATTCCCTAATCCTGCTCTTCTCTTGTGGCGTCAGAACCTGTCCCGAGAACTCGGATTATTTACCAGCACGCCGGCGTAGCCGGCACTTTACCAATCCGTCACTTCTACCCTCGTTCACAAAGTCCTCTTTGGGAACGCGAAAAAAAGCCGGCGAAATCCTTCCCTCGTTCACAAAGTCCTCTTTGGGAACGCGATAAATAGCCGGCGAAATCCTTCCCTCGTTCACAAAGCCCTCTTTGGGAACGCGAAAAAAACCGGCTTTAGCCGGCGACATATATGTAGCCCGCGGCGTAAGCCGCGAGTAAAATTACAAATGTAGAACAAAACCATTTCAACGGTTTCAAAAAGTTTTATTCATGTATTATGTATCTTAAATACCTTTTCAATTTTCGCTTTGTATTTTTTATATTTTATTTTTGATTTTTGATATAAAACGAGCCGGCTTTAGCCGGCGACATATATGTAGCCCGCGGCGTAAGCCGCGGGTAGGAGAAATTTTAAAAGAAAAACCGTTTCAACGGTTTCAAAAAGAATCATCACTATCCCCTGCCGATAATGCGATTTTTAATTTTTAATATGTATTTTTATATTTTATTTTGATTTTTGATATAAAAAAAGAGGCGGTGTTCGACCGCCTCTTTATATATGAAATATTTACCCTTGTCTTACTTGACGAGTATCATTCTCTTTATGTCTGAGAAATCACCCGACTGTAACTTGTAGAAGTAAACACCGCTCGCGAATTCCGCTGCGTTGAAATCAACAGTGTAATTTCCTGCCTGTTTCACTTCGTTTACCAGAGTCTTTACTTCCCTGCCGAGCACGTCGTATATCTTCATCGTCACGAGTCCCTGTTTCGGAATCGCGAAATTAATCTTCGTAGTCGGGTTGAACGGGTTCGGATAGTTCTGAGTTAATTCATACTTCGTAGGAATTAAGTTCAGGTTGCTTTCCGCGCCTAACGATGTTACCGTGAAACATACGTTCGGCCTGTTAGCCTGAACCGCGCCGCCGGTCATAGTGCATCCCGTGCTGTTGTCAGTGTAATATCCGTAAGTCATTCCCGCTGCCGCCGTGGAATTTACGGGCGAATACGAGGAGTACGATGTATTGTCGTAGCAGACTTCGATTAACAGGTTGCTCGTTCCGTTGTATGTGAAATACGGAGAGGTCATGTCTATGTACTGCCAGCCGGTTCCAGGTACCGTGTACGTGCCGGAATAGCCCGTCGTCCAGCCGGATGTGACCCATCCGGTTAGAGACGTCTGTGATGTAAGTTGGAATCTGACGTTGAATCCGTTTAACAGCTGTGTAGAATTCGAAATAACGTTAAATCCGAGTTTCGTTATCTGCATTCCTGAACCGAGACCCGCTGCCGTTAGTTCTGAGGCCGTGAAGAGCATCTGAGTCCTTCCGTCCATCCAGTATGACGTGAACGGATAGTTCGAGGATACCGTGCCCGTGCCTACGCAAGCATTTGTGATGTTTATTATCTTGAATGAATAAAGAGCCGTCGAATCCGCATTGTGATTCGATGAATTGTCTCTCGCTATAACTCTGTAGAAAATCGAGTCGTTGTAGTTTACTTCAGCCTGAGTTGAATTGAACGCCGCGGCGTATGTCGAACCGCTTGTATTGAGCAGTTTGAACTGCTTCCAGCCGTTGGATGTGCTGTTCTTGTACCATCTCACCCATACGGAGTCAACACCGATGTTGTCCGTAACGTTTGCCGAAACAGTCGCCGGCCATGTTGCCTTAGGTACGTTGCCGAGAGGAGTCGTCGCGATAACCGGCTTTACCGTATCAGCCGCCGCTAAGAATGAATAGTATGATGACGGTGCTCCGGCGGGCGCTGTTACTGTCCTGCTGAGCGAGTCTGTGGCTGTAAGATAATAGTTGTACGTACCCGCGCCAGAAAGCGGTAAATTCGCTGTCCAGTTGTTGCCGCTTGAATTTGTAAGCGCGACTGATGTAAATGATGTGCTGTTCTTCGCATAGTATAGTTTCGCGGTACTCGGGTTGATTCCGCTTCCCGCTGGTGTAATCGTGCAGTTCACTACTCTGTTACCTGTAATAAGCTCTGTGTTTCCGAGAGGCGTATGAGCGATTGAAGGACCGACATCGATGGGCGCAGTCCATGCCTGCATGTGTCCTGTCTTATTGTCAAACCAGAAAGGCCATAACTTGCCGGCCGAGAATGCGAGACCGATATAGTCACCCATATATGTTCCTGAACCGCCTTCACCGACGGGTTTCCATCTGTGGTCAGATACTTTAATGTCTGTCCATGTGTTACCGCCGTCGATTGAACGAGACATGTATGTTTCGCATGAATCGCCTGTTGAGGCGTAATTCCTGTTATCGTAATAAAGTACGTTTACGCCGCCGTTACCGTCAACGCAAACTACCGGGAAGAACTGAAGTTTCCCGTTGTTAATTGCATCCTGATTTACTCTTATACCTGCCGACCAAGTCGAACCGCCGTCGGTTGACCTGTGCAGAATCACGTCAGCATCTGAACCGGCCGGAGAAAGGTTCTTCTCGGCGTCAACGATGTAAATCCATCCGTTTCTCGTACCGCCTGATTTGTCAACCGCTATTCTCGGGAAGTCGTTAACTCTTACTCCCCATCCGCCGAAATTCGAGTTGTCTCTGATACCGTTACATGCGTATGCTGATTCATTAACTGTCCAGTTTACGCCGCCGTTAGTCGATTTCGCGAAACCAACACCTGTCGATACAGTCGACTGTTTCGACCAGCAAACGTATACAACACCCGCGGGATTCGGACCGACTACCACGTCGCAACCCTGTGATGTCGAACTGGGATTGTTGATTGCCTGATATGTTGACCAGGAAACACCTCCGTTTGTTGTGTAGGATACGCCGATAGGATATGAACCCGACCAGACTGTCCATACTGTGTATGTTCTTCCGTAATAAGGACTTGACGGTACATCGTCCGATGCCGATAAGTTCTTATCAGATGAACCGCTGTAAATCGTGACCGGAGATGACCAGTTCACACCGTAATTCGTCGAATACTGTCCGTACATGAATGCTGTTCCGGCTGTATTCAGCGATGTAAATACGAATGTTCCATTCTTGTCTATCGCAGGAGCAGGATCGCTCGTTGATGACGGTTCGTTCGGCATTAAATCCGTTCCGTACCAGGTAACACCCCCGTTTGTCGAAACGTATACACCCTGTCCATATGATGAACCGACTGTTGTGTTAGCGGAACCGAACATGAGATTCGGTAACTGAGAATTGTAAGATAAATATAACTCATCCTGTTCGTTTGAGTTTGGTAATACCCTAACATTAGGACCTACTGCAAGTACTCCAACGGGAGTATAATAATAAGTTGTCTGCCTGTTGGGATTTTCCCACTGAACAGTTTTGTTCGGAAGCTTATTGTAAGTTCCGAGCGGTGGCTTCACGGTCGACCAAGGGACCTGAGAAAAAGCCATGTTGCCTATTAAACATAATGGCAACACGAGAGAGAGAAGAGCTTTCTTCATTTTTGAGTATTAAGTTTATTAGAAAATAGATTTTTAAATATACTTATGTAATATAACAAATTAATACGACTAATTCAGTCATTTTGCGTGTATTTATTCACAAAAAAATAATAATGCTACTTCGGATTTTTCTAATAAAATTAGGTCTATCTGATTTAATCAAAGATAAAGTTATATGCACTTTTTTACTCGGCGATATTTGATATTTTCCCTCTGTTATAATTGGATAATTTTACTAAAATATTCGAAAAAGCTCTTGCGTTGGCTCCCATGGAGGATGTCACCGAACCGCCTTTTCGCCTCATCTGCAAAAGGCTCGGAGCGGATATTCTCTACTCCGAATTCATCTCTTCAGAGGGATTGATTCGCGACGCTGTAAAAGCGCGCGCGAAACTGTTTTATTACCCCGGGGAAAGACCAGTCGGCATACAGATTTTCGGCGGCAATACCGATTCGATGATTGATGCCGCCAAAAAAGCCGAAGAGGCGCGGCCAGATTTCATCGATATTAATTGCGGATGCTGGGTGAAAGACGTAGCCCTGCGCGGCGCCGGCGCCGGACTGCTTAAAGACCTCCCGAAAATGGGACAAATCGCCGAATCAGTGGTTAAAAATGTCAGTCTGCCCGTTACCCTGAAAACCAGACTGGGATGGGATTTGAACAGCATCGTTATAGTCGATGTCGCGAAAATGATGGAGGATATAGGCATAAAAGCCCTTACAGTCCACTGCCGTGTACGAGGTCAGGGTAACAAAGGCGACGCGGACTGGTCATGGGTTAAAAGAATTAAAGACGCGGGCGTGAAAATACCGATTGTGCTTAACGGAAATATCAAAACTCCCGAAGACGTGAAACATGTCTTCGATAATTTCGAGCCCGACGGCGTTATGATTGGACAGGGCGCCATCACTAATCCCTGGATTTTCAGGCAGTCGAAGTTCTTCCTGAAAAACGGTGAAAAAGAACCTGAACCGTCTGTCGATGAAAGAATCGACGTTTGCATTGAACACCTGAAAACCGCCGTTGAACTCAAAGGAGAAAAGAAAGGCGTGCTGGAATTCCGAAAACATTATTCGGGCTACTTCCGCGAACTTAAAGATATCAGGTCCTTCAGACTCGAACTCATGCAGTTCCATACGATGGAACCTATCATTGAAAAATTGCTTGAGTTTAAGGAAAATTATCGCAAAGTTGAAATAAATAATAAATAAAGGAGTAATTATGAACGCTCTCGCCAGTATTTTTATAGTTTTTTTATTTTTTATCGGCTTCATACTCTTCATTATTATCCTCCGCTCATTCAGAATTCTTAACGAATATGAAAGAGGCGTTATCTTCAGACTCGGAAAGTTCTCGCAGATTAAAGGACCGGGATTGATTATTCTCGTTCCGATTCTCGACAGAATGGTGAAGGTCAGCCTCCGTACTCTCGCTCTGGACGTGCCTTCGCAGGATATCATTACAAAAGATAACGTGTCTGTGAAAGTCAACGCGGTTGTTTACCTGAGAGTTACCGACCCGGCAAAAGCTATAATTCAGGTTGAAGATTTCATCTACGCTTCTTCCCTCGTTTCCCAGACTACCCTGAGAAGCGTACTCGGACAAAGCGAAATGGATGAACTGCTTTCTCACCGCGATATCATCAACGCCAAACTAAAAGATCTTATCGATAAAGAGACAGAGCCCTGGGGTATCATGGTCATGAACGTCGAACTCAAGAACGTCGACCTCCCGCAGGAAATGATAAGAGCAATGTCAAGACAGGCGGAAGCCGAAAGAGACAAGAGAGCGAAAATTATTAACTCCGAAGGCGAATTCCAGTCCGCTTCAAAACTGGCAGAAGCGGCGAATATTCTCGGCAGCAACCCCAATGCCATGCAGTTGAGATACCTGCAGGTCATGACTGAAATAGCGGTCGAAAAAACTTCGACTCTGATTATTCCGCTCCCTCTGGAAATTCTTAAATACTTCCAGAATATGAATGATCAGATGACCGCGCAGTCTCAGAAGAAATAAGATATTGTTTGTTTTCCCGCGTAAATGGGAACCCAATATTTGTCATTCCCGCAGTAATGGGAATCCGTTGTATGTCATTCCCGTGTAAGCGGGATTTAGGTTATGTCATTCCCGCGTAAGCGGGAATCAAAAACAAGAATGTTCAAAAGTCGAAATACGTTTCATCTGTCAAAATGGTAATAAATAAGTGTTCTTAAACAGCAACACGTTTCAGCCGAATTAAAGGTAATTAGCAGCAAAACCATATGAAAAAAATATTTCTTTCTTTTCTCCTGATATTCGTATTGGCGAACTCGTTCACCGACAGCGGAATAAATAACTCATTCTCAAAAAACCCTTCAAAGGTTGACCTTATTCTCGGAAAAATGTCGCTTCGTGAAAAAATCGCGCAGATGATTGTAACCTATTCCGACGGAGTCTATCTCGATGAATCCGACGCGGAATATAAAAGACTGGATAAACTTATTACCGGAGAGAAAATCGGCGGTATTATTTTCTTCAAAGGTAAAGTGCTCGAAGAAACGAGGACAATAAATAAATTACAGGCTTTGAGCGAAATTCCGCTCCTTATTTCTCAGGACTTCGAACGCGGCACGGCAATGCGCCTCGAAGACGGCTCGATTTTCCCGAATAATATGGCTATTGGCGCTACACGCAATAAAGAACTCGCCTATAAAATGGGATTCCAGATTTCAAAAGAATGCAGGGCTATAGGCGTTCACCAGAACTATTCCCCCGTGCTCGACGTAAATAATAATCCAAAAAACCCGATTATAAACGTCCGCTCGTTCGGAGAAGACCCGGCGCTCGTCAGCGAAATGGGACTTGAAATGATTCGCGGACTTCAGGACGGCAATGTTATCGCGACCGCCAAGCATTTTCCCGGGCACGGCGATACCGATATAGATACTCACAACGATTTGCCGGTCATAAACTACGGAATGGATAGATTGAATAAGATTGAACTCGTGCCGTTTAAGAATGCTGTAAATAACGGAGTTAAGTCCGTTATGCTCGCGCATATTTCATTCCCTGAACTCGATAAAACACCGAATATTCCTTCATCGCTTTCTCCGGCGGTTGCAACCGGTCTTCTGAAAAATCAACTGAATTTCAACGGTCTTGTCGTTACAGACGCGCTTAATATGTCCGGCATAACCAAATATTTCACAACCGAACAGGTCGCCCTCTCTTGCGTTGAAGCGGGAATCGACCTTATCCTTATGCCTCAGGGCGAAACAAGAACAATAGACGCGATTGAAAAAGCCGTAAATTCAGGAAAGTTTACGGAAGAACGCATCGATGCGTCGGCAAAAAAAATCCTCGAAGCAAAAGAATGGCTCAAACTTTTTGATAATAAATATACGGACGAATCGAAAGTCATGCAGGTTGTCAACAGCGAATACGCTCAGGAACTCTCACAGACAATTGCCGACCAGTCGATTACTCTTGTAAGAAATGATGACGTTCTCCCGATTGAAAAAAAGAAGACAAATGATAAATGCCTGATTCTCTCTATGTACTACGGAAACGAGCCCGAAAATACACAGTATTTCTACGAGGAATTCACTAAACAAACAGGTGATGTATTCAACAATGTGGTGAAAACTATGGCTATAAACGGTGATATCATCAGCCTTGAAGCCGCTTTCAAAAAAATGGACGATTTCGATTTTTACGTAATCCCTCTTTTCATTAAAGTAAAAATGAAATCAGGTTCTGTCGCGATGAATGAATCGCAGGCGGACTACATAAATTTCCTTACTTATAACAACAAAAAAGTGATTGTGATATCTTTTGGCAATCCGTATCTGATGGATAACTTCCCTGAAGTTCCCGCGTATATCTGCGCGTACGGCGACAGCAAGCCGTCCATTAAAGCGGCTATTAAATCACTCATCGGAGATATTAATCCTAAAGGCAAACTGCCTGTTACTATTAATGATAACTATAAATTCGGCCACGGGCTGTCATATAAAAAATGATTGATATAAAACAGTTACAGGACATAAGAATAAACTATAAACAGAAGTCGCTCAGCGTTAAAGACGTAAACCTTGACCCTTATACTCAGTTCGATATTTGGTTTAAAGAAACTATGCATTCGGGGATTCTTGAACCGACCGCGTTTATTCTCGCTACCGCAGATAAGAACGCAAAACCGTCGGTTCGGACTCTGCTGATGAAAGGCTTCGACAATTTCGGATTTTATTTTTACACTAACTACGAAAGCCGCAAAGGCAGGGAACTTGAAGAAAATAATCAGGCGTCCATACTGTTCTTCTGGTCTGAACTCGAACGTCAGGTTAGAATCGAAGGCAAGGTATTTAAACTTTCTCCGGAAGAGTCTTATAAATATTTCAGGACAAGACCGTTTAAAAGCAAGGTTGGCGCATGGGCTTCTAAACAGAGTTCGGTGATAAACAGCAGGCTTACAATAGTAAAAAAATTCTTGGTCTATCTGGCTAAGTTTCACAGCGCCGAAATTCCCCTGCCGCCGTACTGGGGAGGTTATATACTTAAACCCGAAAACTTCGAGTTCTGGCAGGGACGCCCGAACAGACTGCACGACAGAATCCGCTACAGAAAAGAAAACGGCGAGTGGATTATCGAAAGGCTTTCGCCCTGAACATTGCTATGTGATTTTCTTTTCAAAACACCGCCTGCGCTTGTGCTGCCGGTGTTCAAAGTATTTCCAGTGGCTCTGAACTAATACGTTCGTCTCCAGTTCAATGCTCGTCTCGGCTGATATTATTCCGTTCTTAATCGCCGATCTCGTTAGTTCCGTCATCAGCAGAGCGTCGGCCCCTTTCCCCTGCAAATCAGGCCTTATAGCGCCGAGATACATATCGAGATATCTGTTTCCCTTCTTCAGCGCTCTTAATATGTGTATGAACCCGAACGGGAAAAGTTTTCCTTTCGATTTCTGAAGAGCTTTCGAAAGCGAAGGCATCGCGATTACAAATCCCGCTACCCTGTTATCCTTATCAAGAAGTAATTTCAGATAATCGGGAACAACGAACCCGATGTATTGTTTAATGTACTTGTCAATCTGTTTTTCGCTGAGTTCCACGAAACCGAATAAATCCTTGTACGCGTTGTTGAGCATGCCGAATAAATCCCTGCCGTATGGCACAAAATCCTTGGATTTCTTCGCTTCAAGTATCCTTATTCCGAATTTCTGTTTGACAATTTCGCCTATCCGCTCCGCTTTTTCTGGAATTTTATCCGGTACTTTAATCTCGAACTCGACCCAATCGGCTTCTTTTTCAAACCCGTATTTCTCGAGATGTCTGGGATAATACTCGTAATTGTATATCGTCGGAAGCGTTCCCGTTTCATTAAACCCTTCAATCAGCATTCCCTCATAATCCATATCCGTGAACCCGAGCGGACCGTGCACATACTCAAGCCCGTGCTCCTTCGCCCAGTCTGTAAACGTATTTATAAGAGCGGAAGAAACTTCCTCGTCATCGATAAAATCTATCCAGCCGAATCTCGCCGCCTTCTTCCCCCACCTGTCAATGAATTTGTGATTTATTATCCCCGCTATCCTTCCTGCTATTTTTCCGTCCTTGTATGCAAGCCATTGCTTGGATTCACAGTATTCGAAGGCTGGATTTTTTTGGGGTATGAATGTTGCAAATTCGTCGAACATAAACGGAGGTACGAACTTGTCGCAGTCCGCGTATAATTCAAGAGGAAATTTTATGAATTTCCGTAGGTCGCTTCGGCTCTTTACTTCTTTTATTGTTACGTTCACGTTTTATCGTTAAATTTTAAAACACAAACATTTCTTATACTTTTGAACGAAAGAATAACTTTTTCTGTCACTCCCCCTCGAATCGGGCGGAAATCAAATGAAATATTTTTTACAAGAAGTTCTTACTATAAAATCGAAAATCTAAAATTTACATTTTATTTCTGAAGCGCCAATTTCTTCGTAACCGACTCTCCCCCTGCATCCATCCTGTAATAATAAACTCCGCTGGCATACTTCGATGCGTTCCATTTTACAATGTGCTCTCCTGCTTTCATGTTTCCGTTTACAAGTACTTCAGTTTCCCTGCCCAGTCCGTCGTAAACCGTAAGTTTTACGTTCGCGTCTTTCTTAAGATTAAACGCTATCGTCGTAGAGGGATTGAAAGGATTCGGATAATTCTGCTTAAGTTCAAAACCGTTTACTATGCCGCTTTCGTTCGCAACATACGTCGGAAGCGGACTTCCCGCGTTTACCCACGCCGTGTAGATAAGAGACGCGAGTTTCAGTGACGCGTTCTTAAACACTAAGTTCGTGAATCCGGAGGCATAAGTCCAAAATGTCTGGTAATATAATGCGTTCGACGTGCTTCCCGCGGTTACGTGAGCGATACTGTCCGCCCTGTAAACCGAATCCACGTAACTGTTGCTTGTATATACTATATCAAACGCGAACTGATTCACATTCTGTATATATGATGCATTATCGTAAGGATACTGCAGATATGCCGAATCACGGTTTATCAGCTGTGTCTCGTATCTCGAATGTATGCCGCTCGAAAAAGCGCTCCATCCGTCATAGTACTCGGTGCAATGCAGCGGATTGTGCGCATCTCCTACGTAATGACCGAGGTCGGCCGCCTTTAACATTGCCGACTGCCAGTTGCGTGAAACAAAATATTTTTTGACCGAATCCGTGTAATTTATTATCGCGAACGGAACAAGCCCGTTCGTAGTGACAAACGTCAGACCGTGCAATGCTACCAGTGAATCCAGACTCTGAGGTATCCTGCCGGTCGCTATGAACTCGGGATACACCTCTATATCTATAAAATGACGGTACTGCTCCGTCGGATCCTGCCCCTTTCTGTTATCGGCGTCCGAACCGTGAGCCGCAAGCGAATCCCTCCACCATGAAAATGCCGACATAGACGAAGGAAACGAATATATCGACTTCCTGTTTATAATCTTGTGACCGGTTGAACCCCACCCGTAGACAAGGAAAACCGCCAGGGCTACAACCGCAATAATTTTAATTTTTCCCATTAAGAAAGATACACTAATAATGGGATAGTATCTATGTACTTTTTATTCAAATAAAGAACCATTATTCATTAAACTCATTAATGGTTTTGTTTGTCTAATACATTAATGCACATTCATTAATGGATTGTATCATAACTATTTAGAACCGATTTTTGTTAAATTTTTTGTATGAATAAAAGGAAAAAGTTAATTATAATCTCCGGCGCTGTCGTCGTAGTTATACTCGCTGTGCTCTTGGCTTTAAGAATTAGCGCTAATCTGAAAGCCTCTCAGAATAAAAGAACCGCGGTGCAAAACATTAAAGTTACCGCTCCCGAAAAAGGGGATATTTACGATAAACTGCTCCTTTCCGGAGATATTATTGCTATTCAGCAGGCAAACATTTATTCAAGAGTTACCGGGAATATTCAGAACATTTTCGCCGATGTCGGTGATTATGTCGGTAAAGGTAAACTCCTTGCCGTAATAGACAAATCAACGTTCGTTCAGACAGTCAAACAAGCGGAAGCCCAGCTTAAACAGTATCAGGCTACGCTTGAATTAAATAAAGTGAACCTCGACAGAACAAAGGTTCTGTTCGATAAGGGACTTGCACCGCAGGGCGATTACGATAATGCCGTTACTCAGTTGAAAGTTTCGGAAACACAAGTCGAATCTGCTGAGGCCAATTATAAGAACGCGATGCTCCAGCTAAGTTACTGCAACATTACCGCCCCTTTCAGCGGATTTGTGACTAAAAGACTACTTGATGTCGGAACGCTTGTGACCTCGACAAGTACTACTTCGAATTCGATATTTATTATTTCGGATATCAGCAGTCTGAAAATACTGATTAATATTCCTGAAAAGAATATTGCCTCAATCGAAAACATCCATGAAGTGAACGTGAAAACCGACACATATCCGGATAAAACTTTTACCGCGGATTTCAGAAAGATTTCCCAGTCCCTCGACCTCTCAACAAGAACTATGCAGGCCGAAGTCAGACTTCGTAACGACGATAAAACTCTGAAACCGGGTATGTTCGCCAAGATTGAAATTCTTCTTGATAAGCACACCGATGTACTTCTGATTCCGGTTCAGTGCGTCATGTATGACGACAAAGGTGATTTCCTTTATACTGTCACTCCCGAAAATACCGCGAAAAAAATATACGTAACCAAAGGTTACAGTTCTGACAATAATGTTGAAATTATTACGGGTATAAATGAAAACGATAAGATAATTTCCGTCGGCCAGGAACTGGTAAACGATAATTCTAAAGTTCAAATTTCACAATAAAATTGTATGTGGCTAACAAGACTCGCTCTTAAATATCCTATTAGTACTCTGATGGCCTCTCTGGCCATTTTTGTGCTCGGACTCGTTTCTTTCGTACAGCTCCCCATCGATATGCTCCCTAATATACAGATTCCCAGCGTTACAGCTATCACTTACTTTAGCGGAGCAGGCCCGATGGATATGGAGCAAAGCGTAACCGTTCCGATTGAAAGGTCCATAAGTTCCACTAATGACTTGAGTTATATTCAGTCCGCTACCAGAGAAGGAGTATGTTCTGTAAGATTATATTTCAACTGGGACGCGAATACTAACGTGGGACTGATTGACGTCATTCAGAAAATCAACAGGGTCCTTAACCAGTTGCCCGACGGCGTTTCCCAGCCTCTCGTGCTGAAATTTGATATTACAAACGTGCCGATAATTACTGTCGCCCTGAGCAGCGATATGGACGAACGGCAGTTATATGACCTTGCTTATAATACAATCGAACCTCAGCTTGAACACCTCCCCGGCGTTGCTTTCGCTCAGGTTGTTGGCGGTAAAATCAGGGAAATCCATGTCGTTATGGACAGGAACAGGGTCGAAGCCGCCGGACTCTCGGTTCAACAGGTGCTCCAGGCTGTTCAGGCTTCAAACCTTATTCTTCCATCGGGCGATATCAAGACAGGCGTTTTCGACTATTCTCTGAAAACCGAAAGTATGTTCAATGTTGTCGAACCAATCGGCGATATTGTAATCAAAACAAATAACAATGTTCCCGTACGTGTCAGAGACGTCGCTAAGGTCGAAGATTCTTACATGGAGCAGACCCAGATTATTAGAACCAACGGAAATCACGGCGTCATACTCCGGGTGCAGAAATCGCCGGGCTCCAATACGGTAGATGTTGTAAACAGCATTAACGACGCTCTGAAAAAACTTCGTGACGTTCCCCAGTCTGTAAAGACGAGTACTGCGTTCGACCAGAGCCAGTATATCAGGGAATCAATTGACGGACTGCTTCGCGAAGGTGCTCTCGGGGCGCTCCTCGCCGTCGCTGTTATTATTATATTTATAAGAAATACACGAAGCACTCTTATTATATTTGTCGCTATACCGCTTTCAATACTCGTTACGTTCATCTTCTTCAGATTCTCCGATACTTCTCTTAATATTATGACTCTCGGAGGACTTGCTCTCGGCATTGGCCGTCTCGTCGACGACTCAATTGTCGAACTCGAAAATATTTCGCGTCACTATACGCTGATGAAACGCGATAATGTATCGAAAATTCAGGCGACACTTGACGCGGCGCTTGAAGTCGCTTCACCGATTTTTATCTCGACACTGACTACAGTCATTGTGTTTCTTCCCGTTGTGTTCCTTAGCGGTATCGCGAAACTGCTCTTCATTCCCTTGGTTGTTACGATTTCGGTTTCGCTGTTCGCGTCATTCTTCGTGTCAAGAACCGTTACTCCCCTTCTCTGCTATAAAGCGCTCGAAGGTGAACGTGAAGTAGACCCGAATTCAAAAAAACTTGCGGACAGAATACAGATTAAAACAAAGAATGCTCTTGAAAAAATAGACCACGGATACGAAAGAATTCTCGCGGTAGCCCTTAAAAACAGGAAAAAAGTTATTCTCTTCATAGTCGGTTTCTCAGCTTTGTCATTTATTCTGTTTAAATTCCTCGGTACGGAATTTTTCCCTGAAGCCGACGAAAATCAGTTCAACGTTTCGGTTAAAATGCCTGTGGGTACAAGAGTCGAAGAAACTGAAAAGTTTGTCAAAAGAGTCGAGGATACAATTAGAGCCTACGTACCTGAAGTGAACACGATAATTTCGGATATGGGCGTTCCGGGCTCCAAAAGCGGAAGCCTTTTCGGCGGTAATGCCGGAAGCCATGCCGCAAACGTTCAGGTCTCGCTCGTTCCCGCCTCGGACCGCGAAAGAAGCGTATTCGATATAATCAAAATCGTCAGACCTAAACTTCTTTCGATGCCCGGTGCAAGAATGTATCTGTCAACAGCGGGTTTTCTTAAGTTCCTTCTGAACTTCGGTTCCTCCGCGCCTATCGACGTAACAGTGCTTGGGTACGATTTCGACAAATCAAATGACGTGTCGCAGAAGATATATGACGTAATTAAAACGGTGCAGGGCGCTACTGACGTTCAGATTAGCAGGGATAATAACTATCCCGAGGCGAGAATTTCGGTGGACAGGGTTAAAGCCGGCGCGCTCGGTATTAGTGTTTCTCAGATTGCAAATACTATTACTACCGCTATCAACGGAAGCGTTGCTTCCCTGTTCAGCGACCCGAAAACAGGCAACCAGTATAACATCCTCGTTAGAATGAACGAGGACTACAGGAATAACTTTGACGATATCAAATCTCTGACTCTGCAATCTTCTACCGGCCAAATGATACCGCTCGGGAATCTCGTTGAGATTAAAATGTCAAAATCACCGGTGCAGATAGACAGAAAATTCCAGCAGAGACTCGTGGACGTAACCGCCAATGTCGAAGGCCGCGACCTCGGAAGCGTGGCGGAGGAAATAAAACAGAAACTCGCGGGACTAGATATTCCGCCGGGATTCGATGTGCAGGTAAGCGGTAACGTTGAACAGCAAAGCAAAACATTCAGTTCCCTGTTCCTTGCACTCGGTCTCGCTATTGTTCTCGTTTATATGATTATGGCGTCGCAGTTCCAGTCTCTCGTCGACCCGTTCATTATCATGTTTACTGTGCCTCTCGGTTTCGTAGGCGTAGTGTGGATGCTCTTCCTGACTAATACGACACTTTCGGTTACGTCGTTTGAAGGCGTCATCGTTATGGTGGGTATAGTTGTGTCAAACGGAATTCTACTTATCGATTATACAAACAGACTAAGGAAAAAAGGTGTAGAACTGCATGAAGCAGTTCTGCGGGGCGGAAGAACAAGACTCCGCCCGATCCTGATGACTACTCTTGCGACTGTGCTCGGGCTAATACCGATGGCCATCGGTATCGGCGGTGAAGCGTCACAGGCGCCTCTCGCTATCGCGGTCATCGGCGGTCTCTCCGCTTCGACATTTCTTACTCTTCTTTTTGTGCCCGTTCTCTATACAATTTTTGAAGAGAAGTTCCACAAAAATGACAAACACGACGAGGAAGAAAAAGCTCTTGAAAATCTGTAAATAAAATATCCAAATAATAAAGTCCCGTGCCGTAAGTCACGGGATTTTTTTACTCGCAGATTTGGAATTTTAACTTTCCTGAAAATGTGTTATATTGTCAACTCAAAATTGATGCGCCCGTAGCTCAGTCGGATAGAGCAACAGCCTTCTAAGCTGTGGGTCGGACGTTCGAATCGTCCCGGGCGTACTCCTTAAAGCCATTCAGGTAACTCCTGAATGGCTTTTCTATTTCCAATTCCTATCTTACTTCGAATGTAATTAATCTTAACTGAAAGTCTCCGGCTGACAACCAAAAACCTGTGGGTCGGACGTTCGAATCGTCCCGGGCGTACTACTTAAAGCCATTCAAGTAACTCCTGAATGGCTTTTCTATTTCCAATTCCTATCTTACTGCGAATGTAAATAATCTTAACTGAAAGTCTCCGGCTGACAACCAAAAACCTGTGGGTCGGACGTTC